>NZ_JBAKFR010000001.1:0-474357 GCF_053484295.1 Martelella sp. AMO21009 | reverse complement strand
CAAATCACACCAAAACGGAATCCCATACGATTCATTCATCGCGCCTGATGCTCTAAACGCGCGAAATATGCGGGAGGTTCAAAAAATATCTGCCGCTCAGCAACTGAAGCCGCGTCGGGCCCTGCCGGCGGCAGGACGAGCTACCGTGCCGACAAAACAAAGCATGCATCGCCGCATATAAATTCATCTGCGGAATGGAGAGTGGCAGCGAAGCTGGAAGAATGCGCATCCGAGGAAAACCGGACACCTGGAAGGGGCTGTTCGGGGCGGAACGAGCCGCCCCGAACCATGATCAGATGTCGCTCTCGCTCGTCACGATGCGCGAGACCAGGCCGTATTCGATCGCTTCCTCGGCCGAGAGCCAGTAGTCGCGGTCGATATCCTTGGCGATCTTTTCCTCGGGCTGGCCGGTGGCCTTCGAGAAGATCTTGATCAGCCGCTCGTTCATCTTGATGATCTCGCGGGCCTGGATTTCGATATCGGAGGCCGGGCCGCGGGTGCCGCCGGAGGGCTGGTGCAGCAGAAAGCGGGTGTTCGGCAGGCAGATGCGATCTTCCTTCGGCGCGGCGGCATAGATCAGCGCACCCGCGGAAGCGACCCAGCCCGAGCCGATCATGACCACTCTCGGCTTGATGAACTTGATCAGGTCGTGGATCGAATCGCCCGATTCCACATGGCCGCCCGGCGAATTCACGAAGACGCGGATATCCTCGTCGGAAACCGCCGCCATCGCGACAAGCTGCGAGCAGACCCGCTGCGCCAGTTCCTGGGTAATCGGCCCGTAGATGAAGATCGAGCGCGATTTGAACAGATTGGCTTCCGCCTCCTTGCCCAAGGGCAGTTCGGTCTTCTTGTCGTCTTCTTCGTCGTTCATCTGCAACTCCGGGAATCAGGATTGTTATCTCCCGACTTAATGCCAATGAACCGGCAATACAATGACCGCGCCTTCAAAGGCCGCGATGAAGCCCGGATTTGGGGCCCTCTCTTGAAAAACAGCCTCGGCGACACCAAATAAGGGTGGTGACCGGCGACGGCCACGCTATCATTGTCCAAAATCCAATCAACATTGAACCATTCTGCCGCATGACGAGCATCGCGCTTTCATTCGCGGCACTGTGCATACGCGAAAGGACACTCCCTTGCGTTACAATCGACTTGGAAACTCCGGCCTCAAGGTCTCCGAACTCTGCCTCGGCACCATGACCTTCGGCGGCAAAGGCATGTGGACGGCCATCGGCCAGCTCGACCAGAAGGCCTCCGAGGAACTCGTCTCCGCCGCCCTCGACGCCGGCATCAATTTTCTCGATACCGCCAATGTCTATTCCGAAGGCCTGTCGGAGGAAATCACCGGCCAGGCGCTGAAGAACCTGAACGTACCCCGCGACGAAATCGTCATCGCCACCAAGGTGTTCGGCGGCATGGGCGAAGGGCCGAACAGCCGGGGCTCGTCGCGCTATCACATCATGGAGCAGGTCAAGAAAAGCCTCGCCCGGCTGCAAACCGACCATATCGACCTCTACCAGCTCCACGGTTTCGACAACACCACGCCGATCGAGGAAACGCTGGAGGCGCTCGACACGCTCGTCCGCCACGGCCATGTCCGCTATATCGGTGTCTCAAACTGGGCGGCCTGGCAGATCGCCAAGGCGCTCGGCATTTCCGAACGCAAGGGGCTTGCCTCGTTCCAGTCACTGCAGGCCTATTACACGATTGCCGGCCGCGACCTCGAGCGCGAGATCGTGCCGATGCTGAAATCGGAGGGCGTCGGGCTGATGGTCTGGTCGCCGCTGGCCGGCGGGTTCCTGTCGGGCAAGTATGACCGCGACAACCAGACAGATGGCGAAGGCCGCCGCGTCGCCTTCGACTTCCCGCCCGTCGACAAGGAGCGCGGCTTCGCGACGATCGACGTGATGCGCGAGATCGCCAATGCCAAGGGCGTTTCGGTGGCCCAGATCGCGCTTGCCTGGTTGCTCTACCAGCCGGCCGTCACCAGCGTCATCGTCGGCGCGAAGCGGGTCGAACAGCTTCAGGACAACATCGCCTCGACCGCGGTTGAATTCACTGCCGAGGAAATGGAGCGCCTCAACGCCGTCTCCGCCCTGCCCCGCGAATATCCGGGCTGGATGCTTGAACGTCAGTCTGGCAACGAGGTGAAGACCGAGCCGCGCTCGCTGAAATAGTCTCTGCGTGCGGGGCGGTCGCCGAAAGGCCGCCCCGGCATCAACGCTAACTTTATGAAAGCCGCACCCTCACCCCGTGCGGCTTTACGCCTTCCGGTTCCACATGAATGGCAAGCGAGGCGCCGGGGATCGCCCTCTTGATCGCCGCTTCCAGCCGGTCGCAGATATCATGGGCCTCGCCCACCGGCATGTCCTCGCTGACCACCAGATGGAAATCGATGAAGGCCGCCGAACCCGCCCTGCGGGTGCGCAGGTCGTGAACGCCGGAGGAACCGGCGGCATTGTCCATGATCGCCTGACGGATCATCTCGGACTCTTCCTGCGTGAGCGCCGTATCCATCAGCCCGCCGAGCGATTCCTTGATCAGCCCCCAGCCCGCATAGAGAATGTGCGCGCCGACCGCGAGCGCGAGCAGCGGATCGAAGATCGGATAGCCGGTGGCGAGCGCCAGCCCGAGCCCGATGACCACGCCGATCGAGGTCACCACGTCAGTGCGGATATGCTTACCGTCGGCGACCAGCGCCGGCGAGCGCGCCGCGCGCCCGGCGCGGATCAGCACATAGGCCCACACGCCGTTGATCAGGCTTGCAACCACATTGACGCCGAGACCGATATAGATATCGGTCGGCATTGTCGGATCAAGCAGTTCGCTCGCCGCTTCCTTGAAGATCAGCAGCGCCGCCACGACGATCGCGACGCCCTCGATGACGGCCGAGATATATTCCGCCTTGTGGTGGCCAAACTGATGATCGTGATCGGCGGGCTTGGAGGCGTAGATGATGGCGACAAGAGCCGCGACCGAGGCGACGACGTTGACGATCGATTCCATCGCATCGGAAAGAAGCGCGACCGAGCCGGTCAGATACCAGGCCGCGAGCTTGATCGCGAGCACCAGGAGCGAGAGTGGGATCGTGGCGATGGCAAGCTTGCGGGGCATGCTTGATCCATGGGCATGGCCTGTGCTCATTGCGCGCTCCCATAGCGTATGACCGTTCAGGAAACCGGGCGGCTTCCTCAATGACGATGCTAAATTGCTGACTTTTTCCGAGACCACCGGGGTCAAATGCAAAGCGGGCCGGAGAAGGCCCGCACCGCATTGCTACTCAATCACGCCCCCATCCGCAAGCCTCAGCCGACAGCTTTCCTGCCCGAAACATCGGCATGGCCGACAAGCTTGCCGACGACATTCTCGATGATGCGCATGCCGGCATCACCGCCGAGCGTCATGATCGATTCGGGATGGAACTGGACGGCGGCGACCGGCTCGCTGACATGCTCGATGCCCATGACGATGCCGTCATCGGTCTCCGCCGAAATCGTGAAATCGGTCGGCAGCGCCACCGCATCGGCAAAGATCGAATGATAGCGACCGACGGTGATTTCATTGGGCAGGCCATCGAAGAGCCGACCATGTTCGAGAATGCGGATGCGCGAGGGCTTGCCATGCATCGGCACGGCCAGTTGCCGAAGCGTGCCGCCATAGGCTTCCGCCAGCGCCTGCAGGCCCAGGCACACGCCGAAGATCGGCAGGCCGCGTTCGCGCGCCTTTTTAATTGTCGCCTTGCAATCGAAATCCTTCGGCATGCCGGGGCCGGGCGACAGCACGACCAAATCAGGTGCCACGCGGTCGAACGTCTCGTCGGCCACCGGAGAGCGCACCGTGGCAACCTCCGCGCCGGTCTGGCGGAAATAGTTGGCCAGCGTATGGACGAAGCTGTCCTCGTGATCGACCAGCAGGATTTTCAGGCCCTTGCCGACCTTCTCGACGGCGCGCACGGCTGGCGCACGGGTTTCCGCATCCGCCTCGCGGATCGCGGCCAACATGGCTGATGCCTTCAATTCGGTCTCCGCTTCTTCTTCATGGGGATCGGAATCATAAAGCAGCGTTGCCCCGGCGCGCACCTCGGCAACGCCCTGCTTCACCCGGATGGTGCGCAGAGTCAGCCCGGTGTTCATGTCGCCGTTGAAGCCGACCATGCCGATCGCGCCGCCATACCAGGCGCGCGGGCTCTTCTCGTTGTTCTCGATGAAGCGCATCGCCCAGAGCTTCGGCGCGCCGGTGACGGTCACCGCCCAGGCGTGGCTGAGGAAGGCGTCGAAGGCGTCCATCCCGGCCCTAAGGCGCCCCTCGATATGGTCGACGGTGTGGATCAGGCGCGAATACATCTCGATCTGTCGCCGGCCGATGACCTTGACCGAGCCTGGCTCGCAGACGCGGCTCTTGTCGTTGCGGTCGACATCGGAGCACATGGTGAGTTCCGACTCGTCTTTCTGCGAATTGAGCAGTTTCAGGATCTGCTGGCTGTCGGCGATCGGGTCCTCGCCGCGCTTGATGGTGCCGGAAATCGGGCAGGTCTCGACCCGGCGGCCGGTGACCCGCACGAACATTTCGGGCGAGGCGCCGATCAGATATTCCTGATCGCCGAGATTGATGAAGAAGGAATAGGGGGAGGGGTTGGTCGCCTTCAGCCGCTTGGAAATCGCCGAGGGTTTGCTGGCACAGCGTTCCATGAACTGCTGGCCCGGCACAACCTCGAACAGGTCGCCGCGCACGAAGCTTTCCTTGGCGCGGGTGACCAGTTCCGCATACTCGCCCTTGTGGTGATCACCCTTCGGCGGAACGCTGTTGGAGGGGCGGAACGGGTCCGGTTCGATCGTCCCGTCCCTGCCCTCGGTCGCGATGCCGTCCTTTTCGAAATCATAGCGGTCGATCCAGGCCTTGGCGGCGTGGTTGTCGACCATCAGCACCTCGTCGGGAAGGTAGAGCACCATGTCGCGCTGGTCGAGCGGACGTTCGAGCTTCAGCGGGACTGCGTCGAACTGGAAGGCGAGGTCGTAGCCGAACGCGCCGTAAAGCCCGAGGCTGGCATCCTCCTCCGAGAAGAACAGGTCGGTGATGGCCCTGAGCACGGTGAAGACGGTCGGCGCCTTGGAGCGCTCTTCCTCGGTGAACTGGCGGTCGGGCTCGGCGACCTTGAGATCGATGCGGCGGGTTTCGCGGGCAAGGATCGTGACGGCGTCGAGGGCCTCCAGCGCGGGCAGGATCAGTTCGAGCAGCGCCTCGCCGCGGCCATTGAAGGCCTCGAGCCAGACATTGCGGCCATTGCAGGAGATCGCCATCGGCGGATCGATAACGGCGGTGTCCCAGCGGGTATAGCGGCCCGGATATTCGTAGTTGGAGGAAAGCACCGCGCCGCGACGCGAATCCAGCCGCTCGATATAGCTCGAGATCGCGTCGTCATAGGGCACGAAACGCCGTGTCCGCGTGATCTCGACGCCGCCTCTGGTCTGATAGCTCTCCCCGCCATCGGGCCGCTCATGAAGGCTCATATTCCTTGCTCCACCTCGGTGATGCGGCGCTGCCGCATGCTGGTCATTCTCAACCCTTGCAAAGACGGCCTCCAACAAAAAAGCCGCCTCGTTGGAGGGCGGCTTCGTCAGATCAACTGAACATGCGTGATCGCGGCCGCCGTTAGCGAGCCCACCACCAGTTTGCAATGTTGTTCATCGTGATCGTCATGTTGAATGTGTAGCGCAACCGCCAAACGCTGGCAAGCGCGGATTCGGCAGCCGGCGCACCGGCTGCCCCGCAACCCTCAGATGCGGCGCAGAAATCAGGCAATCAACTGCCCGTGGCAGTGCTTGAACTTCTTGCCGGAACCGCACGGGCACGGCTCGTTGCGGCCGGTGTTCTTCCATTCTTCCGGCATGGCCGCGGCACCGCCGGAGGCGACCTGCTCGCCGGCCATCTCGTCTTCACCCGTTGCGGGATCCATATGGCTGGCGCGCACCTCTGCCGGATTGATTTCGCGCTGCTGCTGCGGCGGCGGGGCCTCGCGCACGAGCTGGACTCGCGAAAGCTGCGAGATCGCGACCTCGCGCATATTGCCAAGCAGCGCCTGGAACAGCTCGAACGCCTCGGCCTTGTACTCCTGCAGCGGGTCGCGCTGGGCGTAGCCGCGGAAGCCGATGACGGAGCGCAGATGATCGAGGTTGACGATATGCTCGCGCCAGAGGTGATCCAGCGCCTGCATCGTCACCTGCCTCTCGACATATTTCAGAACGTCGGGGCCGAACTGCTCGGCCTGTTTGGCGCGGTTTTCCTCGACCTTCCTGGCCGCCTCGTTGATGCGCTCCTCGATTTCCGGCTCGGCAATGCCGTCTTCCTCGGCCCACTTCTCGATCGGCAGGTCCAGATTGAGGATGCGCAGGCAGTCTTCCTTGAGGCCGGCGACATCCCACTGCTCGGCATAGGCGCGCTCGGGAATGCGGCGCTTGACGGCGTTTTCGATCACTTCCTCGCGCATTTCCCTGACGATCTCGGAAATGTCTTCCGAATCCATCAGTTCCTTGCGCTGGTCGAACACCACCTTGCGCTGGTCGTTCAGCACGTCGTCATATTTCAGCAGGTTCTTGCGGATATCGAAGTTGCGGGCCTCGACCTTCTTCTGCGCGCGCTCCAGCGCCTTGTTGATCCACGGATGGACGATCGCCTCGCCTTCCTTCAGGCCGAGCTTGGTGAGCATGCTCTCCATGCGGTCGGAACCAAAGATGCGCATCAGGTCGTCCTGGAGCGACAGGTAGAATTTCGAGCGCCCGGGGTCGCCCTGACGGCCGGAACGGCCGCGGAGCTGGTTGTCGATGCGGCGACTTTCATGGCGCTCGGTGGCGATCACGTAAAGACCGCCAGCGGCCAGCGCCTCGGCCTTCAGCCGGGCGACATCCTCGCGGATCGCCTTTTCCTTCGCGTCGCGTTCAGGGCCCGGCGGGGTGAACTTGCGGGCGACTTCCACCCGCTCGCCCTGCTCGTTGGTCACGATATCGGTGCCCGGCTCGGTATCGCCAAGCTCGGCCTCGATGCGCATTTCCAGATTGCCGCCGAGCTGGATGTCGGTGCCGCGGCCGGCCATGTTGGTGGCGATCGTCAGCGCGCCAGGCACACCGGCCTGGGAGATGATGAAGGCTTCCTGCTCGTGATAGCGCGCGTTGAGCACGCTGAAATCGGTTATGCCGTCCCTCTTTAGAGCGGCGGCCAGCAGTTCGGATTTTTCGATCGAGGTCGTGCCCACCAGAACCGGCTGGCCCTTGGCCTTGGCTTCCTTGATCTCCTCGACGATCGCAAGATACTTCTCCTGCACCGTCAGGTAGACCTCGTCATCCTCGTCGATGCGGGCGATCGGCACATTGGTCGGCACTTCGACCACGTCAAGGCCGTAGATATTGGCGAATTCCTCGGCTTCCGTCGCCGCCGTGCCGGTCATGCCGGCAAGCTTGTCGTACATGCGGAAGTAGTTCTGGAAGGTGATCGAGGCGAGCGTCTGGTTTTCCGGCTGGATCTTGACGTTTTCCTTGGCCTCCAGCGCCTGATGCTGGCCATCGGAATAGCGCCGGCCCGGCATCATGCGGCCGGTGAACTCGTCAATGATCACGACCTCGCCATCGCGGACGATATAATCCTTGTCACGCGAGAACAGCTTGTGGGCCTTCAGCGCGTTGTTCAGATGATGGACCACGGCGACGTTTTCGACGTCATAGAGCGAAGCGCCCTTCATCATGCCGTTTTCGGTCAGGAGCTTTTCGAGCTTTTCCATCCCGTCTTCGGAGAAATTGGCCGATCGCTGCTTTTCATCGAGCTCGTAATCGCCCTCTTCCAGCATCGGGATGATCTTGTCGATCGACACGTAAAGGTCGGAGCGGTCGTCGAGCGGACCGGAGATGATCAGCGGCGTGCGCGCCTCGTCCACCAGGATCGAGTCCACTTCGTCGACGATCGCATAATTGTGGCCGCGCTGCACCATCTCGGCGCGCTGCATCTTCATGTTGTCGCGAAGGTAATCGAAGCCGAGTTCATTGTTGGTGGCGTAGGTGATATCGGCGTTGTAGGCCTCTTTGCGTTGGCGATCGTCGAGGCCGTGATGGATCACGCCCGTGGTCAGGCCGAGAAAGCCGTAGAGCTTGCCCATATGCTCGCTGTCGCGCCGGGCGAGATAATCGTTGACGGTAACGACGTGAACGCCCTTGCCGGCGAGCGCGTTGAGATAGACCGGAAGCGTCGCGACCAGGGTCTTGCCCTCGCCGGTCTTCATTTCGGCGATCGAATTCTCATGCAGGATCATGCCGCCGATAAGCTGAACATCGAAGGGCCTCATGCCGAGAACCCGCTTGGAGGCCTCGCGCACCACCGCGAAGGCCTCGACAAGAATATCGTCGAGCGTCTTGCCGTTTTCGAGCTGTTTCTTGAACTCGTCGGTCTTGGCTTTCAGCGCCTCATCCGAAAGCGCCGAAATCTGCTCTTCCATCGCATTGATCGCGACGACGCGGGGTCTGTAGGCACGGACGCGGCGCTCGTTGGCCGAACCGAACAATTTGCGGGCTACGCCACCGAGTGAGACCATTTCAATAGCTCTTTCCGAAAGTTGTCATATTTAAACTCTACATGGCGCCCTGTTCGCATAGATGCACGCCCGGACGTCGAAGGACGCTGGCTTGGCAGACAGATAAGAGGGGGGGCACGCCATGTCAACGTCGAACGCCGCGCGGCAATGGCCCCAAACCGGAGGAAAACCGGCCGGCGTTCAGCTTCTCTTCAGATTAAAAAGTGGAAAGGTTGCAACGGAAAGCAGCGTTTTGCGTTGACGGACAGAGAAGCGGCGACCACATTCCCGCTCAATCATCGGCGCATATCGACGGGCCGCAACGATCACGTTCAACAATAGAAAAGGTGAACTTATGCAGAAAAGAACCCTGGCAGCCGCAGTGCTGCTCGCAACGACCGTCAGCTTTGCAGCGCCGGTGTTCGCGCAGGACACCGATGCCGGCCAAACCGTGGTCGCCACCGTCGACGGCACGCCGATTACCGAGGAAGAGCTTCAGAGCACCGTCGATCAGTTCAAGGGCCAGTTCGGCCAGATGCCGGAAGAGCAGATGCGCGCCATCGCGCTTTCGAGCCTTGTGGACATGAAGCTGATCGCGGATGCCGCAAAGGAGGAAGGCCTCGACCAGACCGATGCCTTCAAGACCCGCATGGAGCAACTGCAGCAGCAGGAACTCTACAACGCCTATTTCGACCAGGTGATCAATTCCCAGATCACCGACGAGATGCTGAAGGCGCGCTATGACGAGGAGATCGCCAAGGCGCCGAAGCAGGAAGAAATCCATGCCCGCCATATCCTCGTGGAGAGCGAGGATGAGGCCAAGGAAATCATCAAGGAACTCGACAACGGCGCCGATTTCGCCGAACTCGCCAAGGAGCACTCCACCGGCCCGAGCGGTCCCGAGGGCGGCGATCTCGGCTACTTCGCCAAGGGCCAGATGGTTCCGCCGTTCGAGGAAGCGGCCTTCGCGCTGGAGCCCGGCAAATATACCGAGACCCCGGTCAAGACCGATTTCGGCTATCATGTCATCGAAGTCGAGGACAAGCGCGAGAAGGCGCCGGTTCCCTTCGAACAGATCAAGCCGCAGCTTCAGCAGCTCGTGGCCGGCGAGAAATACAATGAAGCCGTCAACGCGCTGAAGAAGGGCGATACCGTCGTTATCGAAGATAAGGACTTGCAAGACAGCTACGACGCCGTCAATAAAATGCAGCAGCAATAATCAGTTTCCGGCCCGCCATTGCGGGCCGGTTTCTTATCCGGCCGCGGCGGTCTCCGCCCGGCCCAAGAGAGGGTCATCATGTCGTCTGCCGTATCTCCGCTCGCGCCCAAATCCCTTACCCCCATGCCCGTCATCGACGGCGTGCGCCTGGCAACCGCCAGCGCCGGGATCAAGTACAAGGGCCGCACCGATGTGATGATGATGATCTTCGATGAACCCGCCGCCGTTGCCGGCGTGTTCACCCGCTCGCGCTGCCCCTCTGCCCCGGTCGATTTCTGCCGGGCCAATCTTTCAAACGGCACGGCGAAGGTGCTGGTGGTCAATTCCGGCAATGCCAACGCCTTTACCGGCAAGAAAGGCAAGGAGGCGACCACGCTGACCGCCAAGACCGCCGCCGAGGCGGCCGGCTGCGACACGGGCGACGTCTACCTCGCCTCCACCGGCGTGATCGGCGAGCCGCTCGATGCCTCAAAATTCGCCGGCGTTCTGGCCGACATGGCCGGACAGGCAAAGCCGGATTTCTGGCAGGACGCCGCAAAGGCGATCATGACCACCGACACCTATCCGAAGGTCGCAACCCGCGGCGCGACGATCGACGGCGTCGCGGTGACACTCAACGGCATGGCCAAGGGCGCCGGCATGATCGCGCCGGACATGGCGACCATGCTCTCCTTCATCGCCACCGACGCGGCGATTTCCGCCCCTGCCCTTCAGGCTTTGCTTTCCGAGGGCGTCGGGAACAGCTTCAACGCAATCACGATCGACAGCGACACCTCGACCTCCGACACCGTGCTGGTATTCGCCACCGGCAAGGCCCCCGGCCAGGACCCCGTCACCGACCCGACCGATCCCCGCCTCGATGATTTCCGCGCCGCGCTGCACGCGCTGATGAAGGACCTCGCGCTCCAGATCGTGCGCGATGGCGAGGGTGCACGCAAGATGGTGACCGTCAACGTTACCGGCGCCGAGAGCGATCGCGCCGCTTTCGAGATCGCCCGCTCGATCGCCAACTCGCCGCTGGTCAAGACCGCCGTTGCCGGCGAGGACGCCAATTGGGGCCGCGTGGTGATGGCCGTCGGCAAGGCCGGCGAGAAGGCCGACCGCGACCGGCTGGCGATCTGGTTCGGGGATATCCGCGTCGCCTTTGAGGGCGAGCGCGATCCGGACTATTCGGAAGAACATGCCTCCGCCGTCATGCGGCAGGACGAGATCACGATCCGCGCCGATCTCGGCATCGGCGACGGTCAGGCGACCGTCTATACCTGCGACCTGACCAAGGAATATGTCGCGATCAACGGCGACTATCGAAGCTGAGGCCTGCGTTGCCGCAGGGCAACACAGACCGCCTCGCAAGCGCCTTGCGTGTTTACAGCCCGGCCCCCCGCGTCTACATCCACCGAAACGGATCGTCACTGAATCGGAATCGTCTTGAACGTTGATCTTCCGCTTGTCCGCAGACTGGAAGCCATGGGCCTGCGCGCCTGGCCGGCGAAGAACGTGCACTATGACGGCGCATGGCAGCTTCGGATTACGGCCGGGCATCCGTCCAAGCGGCTCAACAGCCTCGCCGTGCTCGACCGGTCGGATATCGCCGATATGGAGATCCGGGTGGAAAAGGCGAAGCGCCATTATGCAGCCTTCGGACGCCCGCTCCTGATCCGCGAAACCCCGCTGACGCCGCCCGAGATCGGCGAGTACCTCGTCGCCGAGGGCGCGGAGGCTTTCGACGAGAGCGTGGTGATGACCCTCGATCTCAATGAATTTCAGACCGCCGACGCCGTGGAACTGCTGCCAAGCCAGGATGTCGGCCGCTTCGTCGACGCATCGCTCGCGATCAACCCGGTCGAGGGGCTGACAAAGGCCGGGCTTGCGGAGGTTGTAACCGCCATCAAGCCTGCCCACGGCCTGTTCATCCGCGAGGACGACAAGCCCTATGCGGTCGGCCTTGCGGTGCATGATTTCGACATGGCCGGCATTGAGGCCTTCGCGGTTGCGGCCGGCGCCCGCAGAAAAGGCCACGGCCGCAAGCTCGCCGCCGCCATGCTGCGCTGGGCCAAGGGACGCGGCGCGCGCATGGCGTGGCTTCAGGTAACGGCGACAAACGCGGCCGCAATCGCGCTTTACAAGAGCCTCGGATTTGCGGAGGCCTATCGCTACCGGTACTGGCGGGAGAAACAATGACGGATGGATCGAAGAGACTGCTACTGGTCGCCGCCTGCGCGCTGATCGACGCCGACGGGCGGATATTGCTGGCGCAGCGGCCGGAGGGCAAGGCGCTAGCCGGGCTGTGGGAATTTCCCGGCGGCAAGGTCGAACAGGGCGAGACGCCCGAGGCCTGCCTGATCCGCGAAATGGAAGAGGAACTCGGCATCACCACCAAGGTGGCCTGCCTCGCGCCGCTGACCTTCGCCAGCCACACCTATGACGATTTCCACCTGCTGATGCCGCTCTTCGTCTGCCGCCGCTACCAGGGCATTCCCAAAGGCCAGGAAGGACAGGCCATCAAATGGGTGCGCGCGAAGGACCTGCGCGACTACCCCATGCCTCCCGCCGACGAACCGCTGATCCCGATCCTGCAGGATCTGCTTTGATCGGCGAATGCTTCGCAGACGGCGTAGCACATCACATAGACCACCGCCCCATCCGCCCATTCGACGTCATCAACTCTGTTTTATGACATGGTCTCTGATTCTTGCATTCAGGATAACGATGATTTTGCGCATGACGGCGGAGAGGAGGAAGGCTTTGTCAGAAAACGGGGCCGCTGCCCGTCGAGGGCGACGGCCTTTTGCCTGCCTCACTGGGCGGAGTAACCTCCATCCACCAGATGATAGCTGCCGGTGACGAAGGAGGCGTCTTCGGAGAGCAGGAAGGCCGTTAGGGCGGCGACTTCCTCGGATTTGCCGAGACGGCCGATCGGATGGAGCGCGACGAGGCCTTCGATAGCCTCCGGCTCAAGGTTTTCATCAAGCAGTGGCGTGCGGATGAAGCCGGGGCCGACGGCATTGATGCGGATGCCGCGCTTGGAATATTCCAGCGCCGCCGACTTGGTCATGCCGACCAGCGCATGTTTCGAGGCGACATAGGCCGGCGCGGTGGAAAAACCGTTGGTTCCGAGGATCGACGACATGTTGACGATCGATCCGCCGCCCGAAGCCTCGATCGCGGCAAGCTCGTATTTCATGCAATAGAACACAGCGTGAAGGTCGACATTGAGCACCTTGTGCCAGGCATCGATATCGTAATCGCCGATCGGCTCCGACGGACCGCCGATGCCGGCATTGTTGACCGCGCCATAAAGCCCGCCATATGTCTTCACGGCGTAATCCACCATGGCTTCCACGGCCTTCGCATCGCTTACGTCAACGGCGAAAGCGGCGGCCTTGCCGCCGGATTTCTCGACCTCGGCGGCGGCATTCTTCGCATGATCCTCGTTGAGATCGGCCACCACGACATTGGCACCTTCGCGCGCCAGAAGCTGGACGCAGGCCTCGCCAATACCGGACGCGCCCCCGGTCACGATGACGGTTTTGTTTTCAAATCTCTGGGACATGACGATACTCCTTTATGCCGGCGCTTCCGTGTGGGCGCCATTGATTCAAGTGGCGCCGAAAGGGTGCGTTTTAAAGGCATATCGAAGCAAAAATCAGTTCTGAGACTGGGGCTCCAGAAGCCGCTCGAGATAAGGCGGTTCGGAGGGCAGCGGGGCCTGTTCGTTCAGCCGCTCGCGGATGGCGTCGAGGATCTCGCGGGCGCGCTGGACCGTGATCTCGTCGGGCACGTCGACATTGTCGCCGAAGTCGAGCCCGTCGGACCCCTGATTGCGGCCAAGCGGGTCGCGGCCGGCCTGATTGCCCCAGCCGGTCTGGCCGCCCGGGCCCTGCCCCTGCTGCCCCTGGCCCTGCGCCATCATCGAATTCATCATCTGCTGGGCGCCCTGGCGCAGCGCCTCAAGCGCATTGCCCTGCCCCTCGACGGCCGCGGAACCCTCGCCCTCGCCGAGCGCGCCGGCCGCGCCTTCCATGGCCTCGCCGGCCTGATCGAAACCTTCGGCCGGCGGCATGCCGAGTTCGGAGAGCTTCTGCTGCATTTCCGATAATTGTTCGGCGAGCCCCTGCTGCTGCTCCTGAAGCTGTCTCAGCGCCTCGCGCAACTCTTCCGCCGTCATGTCGCGGGGCGCTTTCTCGCCGCTTTCGCCCTGCTGATCCGGCGAAGGCTGCGGGTCCCCCCAGCGCTCCCGGTCCTGCAATTGCTGGTCGAGATCGAAGGTCTCGTTCATCAGCCGCTGCTGTTCCTGGATCAACTCGCCGAGCTTGTCGATCTGCTGACGCATCTCGGAATTCTGCTGTCCGCCCTGCTGCTGGGCGGTGGAAGACGGCGGCTGGAGATTGTTCATCATCCGCTGCAATTCCGACAGAAGCTGCTGGGCGGCATCGCGATTGCCGGAGCGGGCGAGGTTTTCGAGCTGGTTGAGGAGATTGTCAAGATCGCGCTGGCGCAGCGTCTGCTGGTCGCCCGGCATCTGCTCGGATGGCTGCATACGCTGGGCCATTTCCGACATGAATTCCTGCATGGCCTCGCGCAATTCCTGCATCAGTCGGGCAATCTCGGCGTCCGATGCGCCATTTTCGAGCGCCTCGCTCAGCGCGTCCTGAGCCTCGCGCAGCCGCCGCTCGGCATCAGACAGCGCGCCATCCTCGATGCCGGTCGCGATATCCCACATGTAATCGGCGGTATCGCGATAGCTGTCCTCGTCATGGGCGAGCGCCATCCTGGTCTGCGCCGACTTGATCAGCAGGAATTGCGTGAGGTCCGGGATCGTCTCTTCCGGTCTCAGCGTGATCGCCGCGCTGTATTGCAGCGCCTCCGGCATGCGGCGCGTGTCGAGCGCGAAGATCTGGCGCTGTTCGGCCACCGAGCCGGCCAGCAGATTGCGGAAGGTGCGCTCCGGCAGAACCATTTCAAGCGCCGGGCTTCTGCCGATATGACCGGCCGCATCCTCGGCCACCAGCGCGATCGTAACCGGTGTGCCGGACAGCGGATGTTCCGTCAGATTGCGGCTGGTGAATGCCGAATGATCCTCCGATGAGCGCGCCGGCATGTTGAGCAGAAACTCCGGCAGCGGGTAAACCGGCTCGGCATGCGGATCGACATCGCCCGCAGGCGCGATCTCGGCATGGGCGCGGGTCACGCCGTAATCGTCGGTCACCGTATATTCAAGTTCCAGCGCCCCGTTCGCCGCCGCTCTGGGCGTACCCTTGAAGGCGATCACCGGCGCTTCGTCGGGATCGACCGTGATCTCCCAGCTCCGCCCGGCCGCATCGAGCCGGCCGCCGGAGGAAAGCGTGAAACTGGCGCTGTTGGCGAGCGCGCTTTCTTCTGCCTCAGCCGGCGCTTGCACATCCTCGATGCCCTGCGGGGTAAAGGTGATCGGCTGATCCGCCCCCTCACCGGAAAGCCGGACCGTGAGCACCGAGCCTTCGGGAATGCCAGTGATCGCCTCGCCGCCATCGGCCTGCAGATAGACCGGCGCCTTGCGGGTATAGCCGGGCGGCGAAATCCAGGCATCGAATCGGAGCGCCACCTGGGTTTCGCTTTCACCCGCTGGCGGCGCGAAGGCATCGGCAAGCCGCGACGCGCTGTCGGGACCGGCATAAAACCAGGCGACGAAAAGCAGCAGGACGGGAACCGCGCGCAGCGCATAGGGATCGACCGCCGCTAGGTCCGGCTTCGGCGGGCCGCTGTCGATTGCGCTGAGACGCTCGACCATGCGGCGCTGATGGGCATGCCAGAGCGCCATCGCCTCCGGCGTTTCCCGCGCCGGGCGGTCCATCCTCACGGAGATCGCCTGGTGGGACAGCGCGTTATGGACCTCCAGCCGCCGCTCCGCGGCTTGGGCGGAGGGGATGCGCAGATGGCGCAGCGGCCAAAGGCTGACGATGAAACCGGCGACGAAGAAGAACAGCAGCGCGATCCTGACCGCGAATGGCAGCAGCAGGAAAACGCCAAGCCACGACAGCGCGACATAGAGCGCAACAACTGCTGCCGGCCACAACAGAAGCGGCACAAGCTGTTCGATAAAGAGGTTGAAACGCGTGAGCGCGCGCTTGCGGCGGATGCGGCGCGTCAGCGCATCATCAACTGCATCCTTGCGTTTGCCCGCAGTGTGTTTCTGCCCGGTCATGAGCCCCTGTGGTCGCGCGGCGTGATGGCCTCAGAATAGCACGCTTTGTGTCGATAGCGAGGTGAGGCCGGGAAATTCCCGGTTCACATTACCGCGACCGGCCTAAAGCCATTCCGGCAGCGAATCGAGCCCGATCAGCTCCTCATAGCTGCCGCGCGGGCGCACCACGTGAAAGCGGTCGCCATCGACCAGCACTTCCGGCACCAGAAGGCGGGTATTGTAGGTGCCGGCCTGGACCGCGCCATAGGCGCCCGCCGTCATCACCGCGAACAGGTCGCCGGGCTCGGGACGCGGCATTTCGCGCGACAGCGCCAGATAATCGCCGGTCTCGCAGACCGGGCCGACGACATCGGCGGTTATCCGCTCCGCCCCGGGCTTCAGCGTCACCGGGCGGATATCGTGCCATGCGTCATAGAGCGTCGGGCGGATCAGGTCGTTCATCGCGCCATCGACGATGACGAAGCTCTTCGCCTCGGCATCCTTCACATAGATCACCTCGGTAACGAAGATGCCGGCATTGCCGGCGATCATCCGCCCCGGCTCGGCCACGATCCGGCAATCGAGCCCCGAAAGCTCCTCGCGGATGACGCTGGCATAGGCGAGCGGCTCCGGCGGGGGATTGTTGTCGAACTGATAGGGAATGCCGAGCCCGCCGCCGACATCGACATGGTCGATTTCGTGGCCCGCCGCGCGCAGTTCCGTCACCAGTTCGCGCATCAGCCGAAAGGCGTCGCGGAAGGGAGAAAGCTCGGTGATCTGACTGCCGATATGCATGTCAATGCCGGTGACGCGGATGCCCTTCAGGCTTGCCGCATGGGCATAGACGTCATGGGCGCGCGAAAACGCGATGCCGAACTTGTTTTCCTTCTTGCCGGTCGAGATCTTGGCATGGGTCTTGGCATCCACATCCGGATTGATGCGGAAGGAGACCGGGGCGACGACGCCCTTCGCCATGGCGCGGGCGTTCAGCACTTCCAGCTCGGGCTCGGATTCCACGTTGAAGCAGTAGATGCCGGCATCGAGCGCGAAGTCGATCTCGCGCACGGTCTTGCCGACGCCGGAGAACACGATCCTTTCGGCCGGAACGCCGGCGGCGAGCGCCCGGCGCAACTCGCCTTCCGATACCACGTCCATGCCCGCGCCAAGCTTGGCGAGCGTCTTCAGCACGGCCTGGTTGGAATTGGCCTTCACCGCGTAGCAGACCAGCGCATCGGTGCCCGCGAAAGCCTCGGCGAACACCTTGTAGTGGCGGGTGAAGGTGGCGGTGGAATAGCAATAGAACGGCGTGCCGACGGCCGCCGCGATCGCCGGAATGGAAACGCCCTCGGCATGGAGAACGCCGTCGCGATATTCGAAATGGTTCACGTCTGGCCTGCGTCAGTTAAGCAGTGGATCGAGAAGGAAGGGCTCGCCATCGACGGCGGCATCCGGCCCGGCATTGACGACATCGTCGCCCGAGCCGTCGAACACGATCGGCTTGTCGTTGGGCGAAAGCCGGATGGTCGGCTCGGACTGGGTTTTGGCGGCGCGCGCCTGCTGTTCGGGCGTGGGCGGCGGCACTTCCAGCGGCCCGCGTCGCCCGCAGGAGGCAAGGGAAAGCGCCATCAGCGCAACAACTGCAATCGTGATCGTCTTCATCAAGAGCCCCAAACCGGATACGGGCCCCGCAAACGCAAACGCCCTGGCCACCCTGATAACCGATCGAAACGGATTTGTGCACCCCAAATTGCGAGCACGATGACCGGCACAGTGCTTGCAGCGTATTTTCCGCCGGCGTCAGGACTCGTCTGAAAGCTCGAGCCGCCTTTCGATCCGGTCAAGCCGCGTGTAAATACTGGCCTGCTGGCCGTCGCGGTTCAGGTCACTCTGCACCAGCGCGGCGACATGCGCCTTGATCGCCCGGATTTCAAAGCGAATTTCCCGGCGCTCCTCGCGGGCCATCTTGGCGTCTTCCCGCAAGGCCTTCAAATGCTCAAGCAGCAATTCATTGGTGACATTATCCGCCATGGCGATGCCTCCTGGTTGCAGCCGATGATCCGTCGGAGCGCACCGGCTGTCAATCCCCGGTTGGCCCCGCCCGGCGCACGGCTCACACCCGCTCGCGCCACCAGGCGATCTGCTTTCTCACCTCGTCCGGGGCCGTGCCGCCGAAGCTCTTGCGGCTGGCGACGGAGGCTTCCACGGTCAAGACATCGAAAATGCCTTCGGTGATCGCCGGGTTGATGCCCTGCAATTCCTCAAGCGAGAGTTCCGCCAGATCGCAGCCCTTCTTTTCCGCCAGCGCCACGGCAGCACCCGTCGCGTGGTGGGCGTCGCGGAAGGGCAGGCCCGCCTCGCGCACCAGCCAGTCGGCAAGGTCGGTGGCGGTGGAGAAGCCTGAGCCGGCGGCGGCCTTCATGGCGGCGGTGTTGACGGTGAGATCGCCGACCATGCCGGTCATCGCGGCGATCGCCAGATCGAGGCTGCGGGCGGCGTCGAACACCTGTTCCTTGTCTTCCTGCATATCCTTGGAATAGGCGAGCGGCAGGCCCTTCATCACCGTCAGAAGCGCCACCAGCGCGCCATTGACGCGGCCGGTCTTGGCGCGCACAAGCTCGGCGGCATCCGGGTTTTTCTTCTGCGGCATGATCGAGGAGCCGGTGGAAAAACTATCCGAGAGCCGCACGAAATTGAACTGCGGCGTCGACCAGATCACGATTTCCTCGGCGAGCCGCGACAGATGCGTGGCGCAGATCGAGGCAAGCGACAGAAACTCCAGCGCGAAATCGCGGTCGGACACCGTGTCGATCGAATTGCGCGTCGGCCCGCCGGAAAAGCCGAGCGCTTCGGCCGTCATGTGCCGGTCGATGGCAAAGCCGGTGCCGGCAAGTGCGGCCGCCCCGATTGGGCTCTCGTCCAGATGCTCGATCGCGTGGCGCACGCGGGCGCGGTCGCGGCCGAACATCTCGACATAGGCCATGCAGTGATGGCCGAAGGTGACGGGCTGGGCGGTCTGCAGATGGGTGAAGCCGGGCATCACCGTTCCGGCATGCTCTTCCGCGCGCGTCAAGAACACGTCGATCAGCCGGGTGAGCGCTGCCTCCGTGCGCTGCAGCTCCTTCTTCACCCACAGGCGAAAGTCGAGCGCGACCTGGTCGTTGCGCGAGCGGGCGGTGTGCAGGCGGCCGGCGGCGGGGCCGATCAGCTCGCGCAGCCGCGCCTCGATATTCATGTGAATATCCTCGAGCTGGCGCGAAAACGAAAAATCGCCCGCCTCGATCTCACGGCGAATTGTATTGAGACCCTCGATAATTGAGCCGACATCCTCTTTCGAAACGATGCCTTTTTCGGCAAGCATCGTGGCATGCGCGATCGAGCCGTCGATATCCTCGTTATAGAGCGCCTTGTCGAAATCGATGGAGGCATTTATCTCCTCCATGATCGCATCGGGACCGGAGGCGAAACGTCCGCCCCACATCTTGTTCGAGGTGCTGTTGTCGGAAGCCATGAAGTGCCTATCTGGAGAATGACATGACAGAGAAGAAGAGCCGCAAAAGCCCGGTCTCCGCCAAACTGGTTCTAATCGCGCTTGCCGCAGGCCTGATTGCCGGCGCCGTCGCGGTATACGTGAAAAACGCCGTGACTGGCAATGGCATGGGGGATCTCGCCGCAAGCCAGTGCAAGCCGGCCGCCGAGACCGCCGAACGCCTGAAGCCGCTCGCGATCGGCGAGGTCGCCGCCTTCATCCCCGCCGAAAAGCCGCAAAAGCTCCCGAACCTCGCCTTCCGCGACAGTAACGGCGAAACCGCGCTTGCAAACCTTTCCGGCAAGACCGTGCTGATGAACCTGTGGGCCACATGGTGCATTCCCTGCCGCGAGGAAATGCCGGCGCTCGACCGGCTGGAGGCCGATATGGGCGGCGAAAACTTCGAGGTCGTCGCCGTCAACATCGACACCGGAACCGACGAAAAACCGCTCCGCTTCCTCGAGGAAATCGGCATAAACGCCCTCGCCTTCTACCGCGACGAAACCATGACGACCTTCAACACCCTGAAAAAGGAAGGCCTCGCCTTCGGCCTGCCGTCAACGGTGCTGATCGATGAGAACGGGTGCTTGCTGGGCGCGATGAACGGGCCGGCGGAATGGGATAGCGCGGATGCCAAGGCACTGGTGGGGGCGGCGCTTGGGGGGTGATGGGGAGCGGAGTGAGTCTGCTTTGCGACCTCATTTCGGTCGTTCGTTTCATCATCTAAAGCGGAAATTGGTTACCGATAAAGACAATGGGACTACGGTTTCCACTAGACGCTCCGGCACGTTAGACCTACTGTGAACGGAAATTATTGAGCGAGAACCGATGCCATCATTTCCTTTTATTCCTGTTAAGCAAAAAGAGCACTGCTTTAAACTTGTCTCGTTACCAGCGGGTTTACTCACACGTATTTCTTACGCCGCAGTTCGCAGAAAGGATGACGAAGAAGGCGCCGTTCAGCGAGTTCTCAACACATCCCGAATTGCCGGAATCAGGGATTTCGCTCTAAAGATGGGTGATTTCCCGGCATCGATTGTGTTGAACTGGACAAGTGGAAATCTCGTTGAGAATAACGGCTTCGTTGAGATTCCTGATGAACAAAAAATCGCGCAAATTATTGATGGTCAACATAGGGTTGCCGGCCTTAAATCCGCGATTGAAGATGACCCGACCATCGCGGATTATCAGATTCCAGTTGCAATTTACGAAGGGTTAGATACAGCACATAGCGCACGAATATTCATATCAATTAACACAGAACAGCGGCCAGCACCGAAAAGTCTTGTTTTTGACTTATACGGAGTTACAGCGTCAGATTTGATGGACCCTGCAGCGATCCGCGCGAGCGATATTGTCGCCTACCTTGGAACTGAAGGTCAACCTTATTTCAAGTGGATTAAACTCCCAAATCAAGAGCGGCAGCGAGGTGGTGTGGCCCTCTCGACGGCTGTCAATGCCATAAAGCCTTTAGTTGATGCAAAAGGTCAGCTTGAACAAATCGGCGCTACAGAATTGGAGATTCAGAAAGCGATTTTTTCAAATTTCTTCAAAGCCATTAAAGGAAAGTATGGTCGACATTGGGACGATCGTAGCAATGCTTTTATATATGCTTCTGGCTTTATTGGATCAATCGAATTCTTCAGAAGCCATATGTTTGACTACTGTAAAGGTAGGGGATCGTTTGAGGAAGACACAATAATGGATGCGCTGGCGATGGATGACACAAGCCGAATATTGCAAGAGGACGTCAAAGGTCTCGGCGGTGCTGAAGCTGCCAATGCTATACGCGATAGATTGATCAGCTATTTCCGGCCGATGAGTTCGTCTCAAGGATTCAAGGTCTAACACCTAGCAATCACCAGAACTAATGTCAGATGCAGCCAGGTTAGCAAGCCAAGCATTTTCAAGGAAGCCGAAGGGGACGCTATATGCTCACTTTACCATTAGCTCTAGTGAGATTGCGGCGATCCGATCGACCGTCGAAGACGCGGTGGTCGAATCTACCTACTCATCTGTCGTATCCTTTGCAGAAGCGATGTCAGGCCTTCAGCAGGGATCGATTTCCTGGTCGATTGTAAAGTTGTATTACTCCTGTTTTTACAGTCTCCGCGCTTTGCTCTTGCTAAATGAAGTTGTGCCCTTCAATTGCGGGGATGAGATGATGCTGGACATTCCGGCCGGTAAATACCTCAAAGGCGGACGGTCAAGCCACCATTGGAATTGGAGGTCAATCAGACAGCTGGCGCAACTACGCGGAAGTTGGTTCGTGTCTCCTGACTCGGAGGAAACCTACGTAAAGCTTCGAAAGCATCGAGAGAACGTCAACTACACGCACGCCTTCACCGATCCCAATTTTCATCGATGCCTAACGACTGGGGAATATGATCTTTCCAAGCGTTTCCGAGCGTATAGAGACGACGAGTCTTTTCTGTACACTTTCCTTGCCGATCATTTGGCAATCGCCTATCCAACGAAGTTGATATTCAGCCTCGACGCCTCACTGCGCGACGCTTCTCTGTCACTTCCGACAGAAAGCATTTCTCACGCAAAGAACATCTGGTGCATGAAAGATAGATGTCCTGCCTGCTGATGAGCGATCGTTGTCGAGAAAGCACCTAGTCACTACCGCACTTTTCAAAGAGAGAACAGTTTCTCGATACGTCGAGTATTTTTTTAGAGCCAAGCCAAGGCTCCCTCAGAGCAGCAGGTTCTTGAAATTGGTCAATGTACCTTTCCTGTCAGTTCGGTGAGGCATTCCATCTTCCCCCCTCACACCACCCGCTTCTCCAGCCGTCCAATCACCGCCTTCCCCAGCGTCTGCGGCTTCACCGCCAGCGCCGGGTCCTTGCCCTTCAGCCGCCCTTCCATATCGCCGATCGTGAACGTCGCGGCGGTTTTCAGCCCCTCCAGTTCCTCCCAGGTCACGGGCGTTGCCACGGGGGCATTGGGGCGGGCGCGGAGTGAATAGGGGAGGATGGCGGTGGCACCGCGTTCGTTGCGGAGCCAATCGATGAAGATGCGGTTCTTGCGCTTTTCCTTCGACATGGTGGCGATGTAGCGCGCGGGGTCTTCCTCGGCCATCATATGGGCGAAAGTCTTGGCGAAGGCCTTGACCGTGTCCCAGCTCACCGTCCGTTTCAGCGGCACGATGACGTGGATACCCTTGCCGCCGGTGACCATGGCGGTCGATTTAAGGCCGATGTCGGAAAGCGCTTCGCGCATCTCGAAGGCGGCCTTCTTCGTCTCGGCAAAGCCGAGGCCCTCGTCCGGGTCGAGGTCGAAGATCAGCCGGTCGGGCGCCTCGATCCTGTCGGCGCGGGCGCCCCAGCCGTGAAACTCGATCGTGCCCATCTGGGCTGCGGCGACGAAGCCCGCCACATCCTTCGCATAGAGATATTCGCCGGTGTCGCCGTCCTTCTCCTCGATGTCGATGCGGGCGAGTTCGTCGGGAAAGCCCTTGCCGGCGTGTTTCTGGAAGAAGCTCTCGCCATCAATGCCCGACGGGCAGCGAAACAGCGAGACCGGGCGGCGGCCGGCGATCTCCAGCATGCGGCTGCCAACCGCCGCGTAATGGCGCGCGACATCGGCCTTGGTGACGCCGGCCTTGCCGTAGAGCTGCCGGTCGGGATGGGTGATTTCGATGCCGGCGACCGTGTCGCCCTTCGCTTTCTCCGCCTGCACCGCGCCGGCCTCCTTGTCCTCTCTCAAGCCCAGAAACGCGCCGTGGCGGACATGGCCATCGGCGGTGAACTCGGCGAAATCGATCTCCGCCGCAAGCTTCGGCGTCACCCAGCGCGCATTGCGCGCGATTTCGCGCGGCACCTCGGCAAAGGGCGCGGTCTTGCGGGCAAGGCGCTTCAGCCGGTCGCCGAGATCATCCAGCGTCTTCTCGTCAAACCCCGTGCCGACGCGGCCGCGATAGCAGAACACGCCGTCATCATCATACTGGCCGATGAGGAGCGAGGCAAAGGGCCGGCCCTTCTTGTCTGACGGCGAATAGCCGCCGATCACGAATTCCTGCCGGCGCGAGCATTTGATCTTGCGCCAGGCGCTGGTGCGGGTGTGGCGATAGGGCGCATCCGCCCGCTTCGACACAATCCCCTCCCCGCCGGCCTTGCAGATCTTCGCGAGGATATCGCCGCCATCGCCAGCGACAAAGGTGGAAAGCCGGATCGGGCCCGCTTCGGTGTCGAGCGGTGCCAGCGCCTCCTCAAGCTGCTGCTTGCGCTCGCTCAGCGGCAGGTCGGTCAGCGATGCGCCGTCACGCTCCAGAATGTCGAAGACGTAGAAGACCAGCGGCGCGCCCTCCTGAAGGGCGGCCTGCAGCGCGGAAAAGGCCGAGCCATCCTTCGGCACGGAGGCCGCCATGATCTCGCCGTCGACCAGCAGGTTTTCGCCCTCAAGCGGCGCGAAGGCCTCGGCCAGATCGCCATATTTCTCCGTCCAGTCCTTGCCGGAGCGGGTGTAGAGCTTTGTCTGGCCATTGCTGATGGCGGCAATGCAGCGGTAGCCGTCGAACTTGGTTTCGTGGATCCAGTCCTCGCCGTCGGGCGCCTCATCATAGAGCGTGGCGAGCTGGGGCTTGCGGAAGGCGGGGAATTTCGCCTTTCCGCGCGGCTTTTTCTTCTGCGGCTGCTGCTTGTCAGTGGGCTTTTTGGTGCGGCGTTTCCACACATCATGGCCGGCCTCGATCTCGCCGAAGGAGCGGCCGGTGGTGACGCTGTCCTCGAAATCCTGCGTCAGCCGGTCGGGCTCCTCGCCGGCCTTGTCGTCGCGCTCCTTGATCAGGAGCCAGTTCTCGCGCTTTTCGCCGCGCCTGCCGCGCATCCTCACCAGCGCCCAGCCGCCCTGCATGCGCTCGCCCTTCAGGCGGAAATGCAGCTTGCCCTCCTTCAGCCCCTCGTCCGGATCATGCAGCGGTTCCCAGCTTCCGGCGTCCCACACCATCACCGTGCCGCCGCCATATTGCCCCTTGGGAATGGTGCCCTCGAAATCGGCGTAGTCGAGCGGGTGGTCCTCGGTTCTGACAGCCAGCCGCTTCTCGCCGGGGGCGTCGCTCGGGCCGCGGGTGACGGCCCAGCTTAGAAGCACGCCATCCCATTCCAGCCGAAAATCGAAATGCAGCCTTCGGGCATCGTGCTTCTGCACCACGAATTTCAGGTCGCCCGCGCGGCTCTTGCGGGCGCGGCCGCGCTTCGGCTCCTTCGTCTTTTCAAAGTCGCGGCGGGTTTCGTATTCGGCAAGCTTGTCGGGGGCGGCCATATCACGATGCCTTCTTGCGGCCTGAGGATTTCGTGGTGGACCTGGTTCCGGAGGATTTCTTCGCCGCCGTACCGCGCTTGGCGGTGGACGAGGATTTGCCCGATTTCGCGCCGTCCAGGCTCTTCTTCAGCGCGCTCATCAGGTCCACCACGTTGTCGCTGGTCCCGGACGCGCTGCCCTTCTCGTCGGCGCTGGCGCGCGGGGTCTTGCGGTTCTTCTGCTTGGCCTTCAACAGCTCCGTCAGCGCCTCGCGATAATGGTCATGATAGTTTTCCGCCTTGAACGGCGCGGTCTTGCGGTCGATCAGCGAGGTGGCGACCTCGAGCAGATCATCATCGCTCGCCTCGTCCTCGATCGAGGAGAACAGCGGATCGGCGTTGCGGATTTCATCGGCGTAGTGCAGCGTTTCCAAGAGCAACCCGTCGCCGCAGGGGCGCACGGCAGCGAGATATTCCTTGCCGCGCATGGTGAGCTGGCCGAGCGCGGTCTTCTCCGAGCGCCTCAGCGCATCGCGGATCACCCGATAGGCATCCTCCGCCAGATCATCGGCGGGCACCACGTAATAGGGCTTGTCGTAGTAGATCGGCGGAATTTCGCAGGAGCCGACGAACTGCACGAGCTCGAAGGTCTTCTTGGTCTCGAGCTTGATCGCGTCGATCTCTTCCGGGTCGATCAGAATATACTCGTCGTTCTGTTCGTAGCCCTTGACGATCTCGTCGGCATCGACAGGCCCGACGCCCTCGACCACCTTCTCATAGCGCACCCTTTTGCCCGTGGGCTTATGGATCTGGCGGAAAGAGATGCTGGAGGCCCGGCTGGTGGCCGAATGAAGTTCCACGGCAATCGACACCAGCGACAACCGCATCTGCCCTTTCCAAATCGCTCTTGAGGCCATGTTCCACGCTCCGGATACAAATACTCTCTACGCGATTGCAACGGCGAGGCAGGGGTTTTGGTTCCGCAAAGCGTTACGGGGTAAATGTCACGCACTCTGCCCGCTTGGCGCATTTCCGCCATATTTTGCCGGCCCGAACCTTGCCCCCGCCCCGGCTCCCCGCTATTGAAAGCCGCAATGAACCCCGGACCCGGTGAAAATCCGGGTGGCTCTTCCGGCCGCCGATCCGCCGGACAACCGTTGAAACCTGTTTCCTCCCAAGCCGGGCGCTGCCCGCCGCAAACAGTATTTCAGGGACCATATATGTCATTTTCGCTTTCCACGTACCGCCGCGAGTGGTTCGGCACGCCGCGTGCCGATATTCTCTCCGGCCTCGTCGTGGCGATGGCGCTCATTCCGGAAGCCATCGCCTTTTCCATCATCGCCGGCGTCGATCCCAAGGTCGGCCTGTTCGCCTCGTTCTCGATCGCGGTGATCATCGCCTTCGTCGGCGGCCGTCCGGGCATGATCTCGGCCGCCACGGCGGCAACCGCCGTGTTGATGACGCCGCTGGTCGCCGGCCACGGGCTGGAATATCTGCTGGCCGCCACCGTGCTTGCCGGCGTCATCCAGGTGATCTTCGGGATATTGAAGCTCGGCGCGCTGATGCGCTTCGTCTCGCGCTCCGTGATGACCGGCTTCGTCAATGCGCTGGCGATCCTGATCTTCATGGCGCAATTGCCCGAGCTGATCGATGTCACGCCGATGACCTATGTTCTGGTCGCGGCAGCGCTCGCGATCATCTACATCCTGCCGCGTTTCACCAAGGCCGTGCCCTCGCCGCTGGTGGCGATCGTCACGATCACCATCATCACCGTCGCTCTCGGTCTCGATGTCCGCAATGTCGGCGATATGGGCGAATTGCCGGAAAGTTTTCCATTTTTCCATCTGCCGATGGTGCCGTTCACGCTTGAAACGCTGCTGATCATCCTGCCCTATTCGCTTGCCGTCGCCGTAGTCGGCCTGCTGGAAAGCCTGATGACCGCGCAGCTGATCGATGACCTGACCGATACCCGCTCCAACCGCAACCAGGAATGCGCCGGACAGGGCATCGCCAATTTCTGCACCGGCTTCATCGGCGGCATGGCCGGCTGCGCCATGATCGGCCAGTCGATGATCAACATCAAATCCGGCGGCCGCGGCCGGCTTTCGACTTTCATCGCCGGCCTTATGCTGCTGATTCTGGTGGTCGTGCTCGACCAGTGGGTGCGCCAGATCCCGATGCCGGCGCTGGTGGCCGTCATGATCATGGTCTCGATCGGCACCTTCTCGTGGTCGTCGATCAAGAACCTCAAGGATCATCCGCGTTCCTCCTCGATCGTCATGGTCGCGGTGGTCGCGGTGGTCGTCGCCACCCATAATCTCGCGATCGGCGTGCTCGTCGGCGTGCTGCTCTCCGGCATCTTCTTTGCCTGGAAGATCGCGCAGTTCTTCGGCGTGCGCTCCGAACTTTCGGCGGACGGCAATACACGAACCTACCGTGTCGAGGGACAACTCTTCTTCGCCTCGGTGGAGGATTTCAACGCCGCCTTCGATTTCCGCGAAGTGCTTGAGAAAGTGGTCATCGATCTGACCCGCGCCCATATCTGGGATATTTCAAGTGTTGCGGCGCTGGACATGGTTGTGATGAAATTCCGCCGCGAGGGCGCGGATGTGGAGGTCGTCGGCCTCAACGAGGCAAGCGCCACCATCGTCGACCGTCTCGCCGTTCACGACAAGCCGGATGCGCTCGAAGAATTCATGAAGCAACAGGGCCACTAGGAGGATACGGAAATGGAAAAGCTGACAGCTTTCATCGATGCCTCGAATTATGCCGAAAGCGTGTGCGACCATGCCGCGTGGATTGCCGGGCAACTGGGCATCTCCGTCGAGCTTGTGCATGTCCTGGGGCGCACCCGCGATAGCCAGGCGCACGCCAACCTCTCCGGCTCGATCGGCCTTGGCGCGCGCACGGCCCTTCTCGAAGAACTCGCGGAGGCCGATGCGCACAATGCCAAGCTTGCGCAAAAGCGCGGCCGGCTGCTGCTGGAGGCCGCCGTCGAGCGGCTTTCGGTGGAAGGCGTCACCGCCGTCACCACCAAGATGCGCAATGGCGATTTTGTTGAAGCGATCGAGGATGTCGGGGCGGATTCGCGGCTGATCGTGATCGGCAAGCGCGGCGAAGGCGCGGACTTCGCCTCCGGCCATCTCGGCTCCAATCTGGAACGCGCGGTGCGCACCGCCAGACGCCCGGTCTTCGTCGCCGCCCGCGCGTTCAAGCCGATCCACAAGGTGCTGATTGCCTATGATGGCGGCGCGAGTGCCGAGAAGGCCGTGGAGCGGGTGACATCGAGCCCGATCCTGGAAAAGACCGACGTGACGCTTCTCGCGGTCTGCAAGGAGAGCGACCAGTTGGCGCAAAAGGCGGCGGACGCCGTCAAGCGGCTTGAGGCCGCCAATGTCGCCGCCCGGCTCGTCATCCGGCCCGGCCACGCCGAAAAGGTGATCGAGGAGGTCGCGGCGGAGGAAAAGACCGATCTGCTGGTGATGGGCGCCTACGGCCATTCGCGCATCCGCACGCTGGTGATCGGCTCCACCACGACGGCAGTGCTGCGCGCCTGCAAGATTCCGGTTCTGCTGGTGCGATAATACCAAGCGCGCGCGTGGCCGCAGCCATGCGCGCGTACAAGGGCGTCAGACTTTTTTTGGTGCCTGCAGGGACCATTGACGCCGGCATCCGGCCCACAGATGATTGATTATACTGCATAATTCCTTGAGAATTGCGCCAGCGATCCGCTGCTCTCCGTTAACGTGTGCAGACGCGCAATCCGGTATCTGCTAGCCCGGTCTTCATCGGCTATTGCGCGCCAGAACGCCTGAGAAACCGAACCCGGAGACATACAGGGCCGACACCGAAACACCGGAGAAAGACCATGTTCAAAACAAAACTTTCCAAGTACATCCGATTTACGGCGGGTGCGCTGGCTTCGACAATACTGCTTGCCTCGACCGCTGACGCCTGCACCGGCATCACGCTGATGGCCAAGGACGGCTCGGTCGTGCGCGCGCGAACGATGGAATTCGGCGTCGACCTGCAGTCCAACGTGATCGTCTCGCCGCGCAATTTCGAACGCGTCGGAGAGACGCCCGATGGCAAGCCGGGTCTGACCTGGACCTCGAAATATGCGAGCGTCGGCACCAATGGCGTCGATATGCCGGTCATCGTAGACGGCCTCAACGAGAAGGGGCTTTCGATCGGGATATTCTATTTCAGCCAGTCGGCCGGCTATCAGCCCTATTCTTCCGACGTGCAGGACAGCACGCTCGCGCCGTGGCAGCTCGGCTCCTACATCCTCGACAATTTCGCGACGGTTGAGGAAGCGAAGGCCGCGCTTTCCGATATCACGGTCGCGCCGGTCACCTTCGAGCATTTCGGCATCGTTCTGCCGCTGCATTATGTGATCACCGACGCCGCCGGTAACACAATCGTCGTCGAATATGTCGACGGCGAGCTGAACATCCATGACAACGAAGTTGGCGTGATCACCAACAATCCGCCCTTCGACTGGCACATGACCAATCTGAAGAACTACGTCAATCTGAGCTTCGAAAACGTTCCGCCAAAGAAGTTCGGCGATATCACGATCACAGGCTTTGGCGAAGGCACGGGCATGCTGGGCGTGCCGGGCGACTTCACCTCGCCCTCGCGTTTCGTGCGCGCGGCATTGTTCCAGACCGGCGTGAACCAGGGCGCGACCAGCGAGGACGACGTCTTCCAGGCGTTCCACATCCTGAACAATTTCGACATCCCGAAGGGCACGATCCGCGAGACGACCGCCGACGGCAAGGTGCATCAGGATTATACCCAGTGGACGACGGCCAATGATCTCAAGGCGCAGCGCTTCTATTTCCGCACCTATGACAGCAGCAGCATCCGCTTTGTCGACCTGAAGGCGCAGGATCTCGACGCCGCCGACATCAAGACGATCGAGATGGAAGGCTATGAGACCGCGACCGAACTGGGCACGGACAACTAGGCCTCAAGACGCCTGACAAACAAAAACCCTCCGAAGCAATCGCCTTGGAGGGTTTTCTTATTTCAGCCGATGGCTTTCGCCAATCAGGCGGCGCTGAGGTTTTCAGCGGCGCTCTTGCCGGTGCGGCGGTCGGCGACAACTTCGAAATTGACCTTCTGGCCTTCCGAAAGCGTGGTCATGCCTGAGCGCTCAACGGCGGAGATGTGAACGAATACGTCCTTGCTGCCGTCTTCCGGCTCGATGAAGCCATAGCCCTTGGTGGAATTGAAGAATTTTACGGTTCCGACGCTCATAACGATTTCCTTTCAAATCGTGCGTTCAAAGATCACATGATCTACATCATGCATTTGCTCGACTTTGATAGAAGATCGTTCTGGGCGCTTTCGCGCAGACGTAACTTAACAAACAAATTCGATAGCCGCTTTGTTACGCGACATTGGCGCGCTCGGCAATACGCTAATTTTTTAAATTTCGGTACGGTTGACGCGAGCAAGCGCGGCGGGAACACCTCCGCGCGTATCGGTCTTGGACCGCGCAACAAATACGATCAGCCCGAAAAAGAAACGCCCCCTGCCCGGGAGGATGGGCAGAGGGCGTATGGGAAAAATTTGCCGCCGGCATTGGGCGGCTGAACCGCTATCGCTTACTTGACCGCTTTGCGGGCAATGTTACGAATGTCTTCGCGGTTGATACCGAGATCGGCCAGCTCGCGGCTGTTCATGCGATTGAGTTCGCTGACGGTCTGACGGTATTTCATCCAGCTGTTGAAGCTACGTGCCATGCTCATGTCTATCTCCCTTCGTTTGAAGGTTTCTGGCGTCGCATTCCTTGCGGCGCATCCCTGTCTTTCGACAATTCCGATATAGGCGTTTCAACGGTTGCCTGGCAGATAGGCAAAAGCAAAAGTCCTATGCGTTGAATGCAAGGCTTGAGATTTTCGGTACGCAAGAGGAATGCGGATCGGTCATGACGCAGACCGGAAGACAAAAAAATAACGCTCACCGGGGGAGGAGGATCCGGTGAGCGTCATTTTGGTTGGCCGGTGATTTGGGAGGAGGAGGAGGATCACCGACCTATCGAGGGGCATTTGGGAGGAGGAGGAGGATGCCCCACGAATTCCGAATTTTGTCGTGTCAGAAGGAAGCCTTGCGGGCAACCCGACGGATGTCCTGACGGCTGATGCCGAGATCGGAGAGCTCGCGGGTCGACATGCGGTCAAGCTCGGCAACAGTCTGGCGGTACTTCATCCAGTTGTTGAAAGTGCGCGTAACACCCATTGTCATTCTCCTTCGTTCGGCAGCGTCTGATTGACGCTCATCAATTCGTCTTGAACCGGGATATAATCGATTGATCCGAACGCGAACAGAGACGTTTGAGCATTGCGCCTATGCAAAAAACGCAGGGCTCCGGAATGCGAACAGAAAACTGCCGCGCATGGATGTAGGAAGCCAGCGGCGTGGGCGTTGCACGGCCTTTGTCGAAAGATACAATGAGAAAAAGTGAATGGTGCTGCCGGAGAGATTTGAACTCTCGACCTCTCCCTTACCAAGGGAGTGCTCTACCCCTGAGCTACGGCAGCCCGTATTTCCGACTTGCGGAAGGTTTCCGGCACCGGTCCGGTGCAGGCAAGCGGCCTATTGCCATAGCTCGACTTCGAGTGCAAGACGCTTCAGGATAATTCTTTCCGATCCCAACCGTTTTGCCGAAACGATGACAGCCATGGACGACAAGCCGAGCAAGAAAGCATCCGAGCGCGCCGCGGAAGAGCGCAAGGCCCGCGCGGCGCAGAAGCTGAGAGAAAACCTGATGCGGCGCAAGCAGCAGTCGCGCGCGCGCCGCAAGGGCGCGGCCGACGAGACCGACGGCCTGCCGGCGGCGGGCCAGCGGGAAAACCGCGACGATTGATTCCGCCGTTTCGAGAACGGTGTTTTTGCCCCTCCCCGCCACGCCCTCGCCATTTTTGGCCGGTCCCTGTGGTTCTTATCGCATCTTAATCTCGATCTCGCGCGAATCCGTCGGTTCCGGCAACGACTTGTCAACCAATGCGATTGATCATACGGGCCGTTTCGTCTAATCCGACGCCCCATAGCTTTAAGGAGAGGCCGGGCCTGCCCGGAGTAACATCATATGGATAGAATCAGAGTCGTCGGCGGAAATCCGCTCAAGGGCGTCATCCCCATCTCCGGCGCGAAAAACGCCGCCCTGCCTCTGATGATTGCCTCGCTGCTCACCAGCGACACGCTGACGCTGGAGAATGTGCCGCATCTGGCCGATGTCGAATCGCTGATGCGCATTCTCGGCAGCCATGGCGTCGATATCTCGGTCAAGGGCCGGCGCGAGCGCCAGGGCGACGGCTATGCCCGCACCATTCATTTCTCGTGCCCGACGATTACAGACACCACCGCCTCCTATGAACTGGTGCGCAAGATGCGCGCCTCGTTCTGGGTCATCGGCCCGCTTCTGGCGCGCGAGGGCATCGCCCGGGTTTCGCTGCCCGGCGGCTGCGCCATCGGCACCCGCCCCGTCGACCTGTTCATCGAGGGTCTGAAGGCAATGGGCGCGGAGATCGAAATCGACAGCGGCTATGTCGAGGCGAAAGCCCCGAAGGGCGGGCTGACCGGCGGCCGCTATGTGTTCCCCAAGGTCTCGGTCGGCGCCACCCACACGCTGATGATGGCCGCAACGCTCGCCAACGGCACAACCATTCTGGAAAACGCCGCGCGCGAGCCGGAAATCATCGATCTCGCCAACTGCCTGAAGGCCATGGGCGCGAAGATCGAGGGCGCGGGCACGACCACGATCACCATCGAGGGCGTCACCTCGCTTTCCGGCGCGCGCCACGCCGTGCTGCCGGACCGGATCGAGACCGGCACCTATGCCATGGCTGTCGCCATGACCGGCGGCGAAGTCACGCTTGAAAATACCGATGCCAAGCTGCTTTCCGCAGCGCTTGCCGCACTGAGCGCCGCCGGCGCGGAAATCACCACCACCGAAACCGGCATCCATATCGTCGGCCATGGCGATGATATCCGTCCGGTCGATGTCACCACCGAGCCCTATCCCGGCTTTCCGACCGACTTGCAGGCGCAGTTCATGGGGCTGATGACCCGCGCCAAGGGCACGGCGCGGATCGTCGAGACCATTTTCGAAAACCGGTTCATGCATGTGCAGGAGCTGGCACGCCTCGGCGCCGATATCGCGCTGTCCGGCCAGACGGCGACCATTCGCGGCGTCAAGGAGCTCCACGGCGCGCCGGTGATGGCGACGGATCTGCGCGCTTCCGTGTCGCTGGTCATTGCCGGGCTTGCCGCCAAGGGCGAAACCAATGTCTCGCGCGTCTACCATCTCGACCGCGGTTTCGAGCGTCTGGAAGAAAAGCTCACCAATTGCGGCGCGGAAATCGAGCGGATTTCCGACTGAGCCGGATAAACTGGTCCAAGGGCGGGGTCTTGCGGTTGCGAAATCCCTCCCTTGGCTCTATCTCGGTGTAAACGATAACCGCCGGGAATTTATGCAATGACGACCGATCCCCTGAAGCTTATGGCGCTGGACGAGGAAGACCTCGCGGTGATTTCGGCGCATATGCAGGACGCCGTCTTTCTCTCGCCGGACGTGACGTTCTCGAAGGTGGCGGCACAGCTTCAGCTTCTCACCAACCGGTTCGTCTGGGAAAAGAAGCGCGGCTTCTTCAAGAAGCCCGAGCGGCGGCGCGCGGCGCTGGTGTTCAAGCGGGTGACTGCGGTGCGCAGCATCGGGCTCGAGCGCGATGCGCGCGATCAGGTCAACAATCTTCTCTCCATCCAGTTCGAGAAGGCCGGCGAAGGGCCGGAAGGCTCGATCGTGCTGAACTTGTCAGGCGGCGGCGAGATCGTCGCCGATGTCGAATGCATCGAGGCGCTGATGAGCGATCTCTCCGGTAGCTGGGAAGCTCGCGCCAGACCCCACCACCCCCACTGAACCCTTCCGCTGATCCTTTCTTCAATTGAGTGACCGAGGCAAATATGGCGATCTGGCTGAACGCGGCGGATGATGGTTTCGAGAGCGCCTTCAGGGACCTGCTTTCGATGAAGCGCGAGGTCTCGAAGGATGTCTCCGACGTCGTCGAGACGATCCTCGCCCGCGTGCGTGCCGAGGGCGATGCCGCCCTTGCCGATTATTCGGCCCGGTTTGACAGGATCGACTTCGCCGTCACCCCAATGCGGGTCGGCGCGGACGAGATCGACGCCGCCTATGCCGCCGTCGAACCCAAGGTGATCGAGGCGCTGACGCTTGCCGAAAAACGCATCCGCAGCCACCACGCAAGGCAATTGCCGAAGGACGATTTCTACGAGGACGATATCGGCGTCGGTCTCGGCCATCGCTGGACGGCGGTCGAGGCCGTCGGGCTTTACGTGCCGGGCGGCACGGCGAGCTATCCGAGTTCGGTGCTGATGAACGCGGTTCCCGCCAAGGTCGCGGGCGTGGAACGCATCGTCATGGTGGTGCCGGCGATGAAGGGCGCCGTCAATCCGGCAGTGCTTGCCGCCGCGAAGATCGCTGGCGTGACCGAAATCTACCGCATCGGCGGCGCGCAGGCTGTCGCCGCCCTTGCCTATGGCACCGAAACAATCGCGCCGGTCTCCAAGATCGTCGGCCCCGGCAATGCCTATGTCGCAGCCGCCAAACGCGCCGTGTTCGGCACGGTCGGCATCGATATGATCGCCGGCCCCTCCGAGGTGCTGGTTATCGCCGATGGCGACAACAACCCCGACTGGATCGCGGCCGACCTTCTGGCGCAGGCCGAGCATGACAGCGGCGCTCAGTCGATCCTGATCACCACGGACGCCGCCCTCGGTCGCGCCGTGGAGGAGGCCGTGGAACGGCAGTTGAAGACGCTGCCCCGCGCCGAGATCGCGGGCGCGAGCTGGCGCGATTTCGGCGCGATCATCACCGTGCCGGATCTTCAAGCCGCCATGCCGATCGCCAACCGCATCGCGCCGGAGCATCTGGAGCTCGCGGTTGACGACCCGGACGCGCTGATCCCCTCCGTGCGCAACGCCGGCGCCATCTTCGCCGGTCATCACACGCCGGAGGCGATCGGCGATTATGTCGGCGGCTCCAACCATGTACTGCCGACGGCCCGCTCCGCCCGGTTTTCCTCCGGCCTGTCGGTGCTGGACTTCATGAAACGCACCTCGATCCTGAAACTTGGCCCCGAGCAGCTGAATGCGCTTGCGCCGGCGGCCATTGAGCTTGCAGAATGCGAGGGGTTGTCCGCCCACGGACGATCGGTATCCATCCGCCTCAACCGCAAGGACTAGCAATGAGCGAGGGCGAATTCAGGCTGAGCGATGTCGAACTCGACGAGAGCATCGGCCGTGCCTCGCCCGATGTCGAGCATGAACGCGCGGTCGCGATCTTCGACCTCCTGGAGGAAAACCACTTCAAGCCGGTCGGCCACACAGGCGGGCCCTACAAGCTGACGCTGTCGATCATCGAAAAGCGGCTGGTGTTCGACATCACGCTCGAAAACGGCGAGAAGGTCGCGACCCATATCCTGTCGCTGACGCCGTTCCGGCGGATCGTGAAGGACTATTTCATGATCTGCGACAGCTATTACGAAGCCATCAAATCCGCCTCCCCCGCCAAGATCGAGGCGATCGACATGGGCCGTCGCGGCGTCCACAACGAAGGCTCGCAAACGCTTCAGGACCGGCTGAAGGGCAAGATCGAAATGGATTTCGACACCGCGCGGCGGCTGTTCACCCTGTTCTGCGTGCTTTACTGGCGCGGCTGATCGGCGCGGTGCAGGCATTGCGGCCGGCGCGGAACAAAAAGCGTTCATACAAGCAAACAAGGTTCACAAACGGCGAACTATTGTGTAGGTTCCGCCGCAAATCCCGCAGTTCTCCGCGCGTTTACCCGCTGCGCCAGGGCTGCAACCCAATGAAACTGGCACTTCCCCGCCGGCCACGAGCCTCAGCGGGGTCGTGGCGTTTTGACCGGTCTTCCGGCAACGCAACAAGGAAAAGAAACGACATACATGGCAAAAGAAGAAGTACTTGAATTTCCGGGCGTCGTCGTCGAGCTTCTGCCGAATGCGACCTTCCGGGTCAAGCTCGAGAACGAGCACGAAATCATCGCCCACACCGCCGGCCGCATGCGCAAGAACCGCATCCGCGTTCTGGCCGGCGACAAGGTTCTGGTCGAAATGACCCCCTATGACCTGACCAAGGGCCGCATCACCTACCGCTTCAAGTAAAAGCGCCGACGCCGAGGATCCGGCTTGACCGCAACGAACCCCAAACTCGTGCTGGCATCGGCGTCACCGCGCAGGGTCGAGCTGCTCGCCCAGATCGGCGTGACGCCCGATCGCGTTCATCCCGCCGATATCGACGAAACTCCGCTTGCCAAGGAGACCCCGCGCCAGCTTGCCGGCCGGCTCGCCCGCCAGAAGGCGGAAGCCGTCTGTAAGGCGCTCGCCGATGTTGCCGAATGGCGCGGCGCGCTAGTGATCGCGGCGGATACGGTGGTGGCCGTCGGACGGCGGATCCTGCCGAAGGCGGAGACGGAAGAAGAGGCGAGCGCCTGCCTGGCGTTGCTTTCTGGACGCGGTCACCGGGTCTATACCGGGCTTTGCGTTCACCCGGTCGGCGAAAGCGGCCACAAGGAGCGGGTCGTCGAAACCCGCGTCAGCTTCAAGCATCTTTCGAAACAGGAAATGGCGGCCTATCTCGCCTCGCGCGACTGGGATGGCAAGGCCGGCGGCTATGCCATCCAGGGCCCGGCAGCGGCCTTCATCAGCCGGATCGTCGGCTCGCATTCCGCCGTGATCGGCCTGCCGCTTTACGAGACCGCGATGCTGCTTTCCGGCCGCGGCTTCGATATCGCAGGAGAATGGACATGACCACCAAGGCAAGCGTCGAGCCACTGCGCAAACCGCGCAAATGCCCCGAATGCGGACGCCCGTCGACCCGCGAGGACTACCCGTTCTGCAGCAATCGCTGCCGCGAACTCGACCTGTCGCGCTGGCTCACCGGCTCCTACGCCATCCCCGTCGCCGAGGACGAATCGAAGGCGGACGGCGATGAGGGCGAATATTGAGGCGCGCGGACGCGTCAGAAATTTCCGGCTTCGCTTATGCCCCCTTAGAGTTTTTACGCAATTTCGGACGGTGAACCGGTGTCCACTTCACCTGGAATTGCTCTGCGCAATCACGGCGTCGCTCCCTCTCCGCCGGAGACAATTTGCATATGAGCCTTGCCGCTCGCTCCAACTCCTCTCTCCCGCCTGCGGGAGAGATGTCGCGAAAGCGACAGTGAGGGTGATGCAGCATTTCAGCCTCTGAAGGCGTTCGCGGTGAAAGACTCGCCCCTCACTGCCCCTGTCGGGGCATCTCTCCCCTCCGGGGCGAGAAGGCTTGGGGGCTTTGCGGCGAGCCATATGCAATTTCCTCTGCCAGCCGGCATGACGGAGAAGGACGGGAAGGGCTTCGATAGCGGCCTGCGCCGGAAAATTCCGGCTCCCCCTTGCATCAAAGCCCAAAACGGGGGAACCATCCGGGCCGTTGCAGCAAAATGCTCCGGTGAAAACGATGGATCCCGCACCCTATATCGACATCTATTGCGAACGCACCGCCGCCGGTTTCTGGGCCGAGCCGCTCAACGCGCTCACCAACCTTGCCTTCATCATCGCGGCGCTCGTCGCCTGGCCCGCGGCCTGGCGCAGGCCCGAGCGCAGCCTGCTGGAGCTGACGGTCATCGCGCTGGTCGGGGTGATCGGCGTCGGGTCGTTCCTGTTCCACACGCTCGCCACGCCGTTTTCGGCAGCGCTCGACGTGATCCCGATCTGGCTGTTCTTCTTTCTCTACATTCTGCTGCTGTTCGTGCGGGTGGCCGGCGGCAAGACGTTCGATATCATCGGCTACATGATCGCGACCATCATGGGCTTCGCGCTCGTCGTCTATCTCGTGGGTCTTGTCTCGCGCGACGGTGAGGCACCGCTCAACGGCTCGCTGCAATACGCCCCTGCCCTCATCGCCATGGCGGTCGCTTCAGTGATCGCGGCATGGCGCGATCATCCGGTCTGGCGCTATTTCGCCGGCGCCACCGCGATCTTCATCATGTCGCTGACATTCCGCAGTCTCGACCAGTCCACCTGCATGGCGACGGCGGGGATCGGCACCCACTTCCTCTGGCACATCCTCAACGCCACTGTGCTCGGCATATTGCTGATGGGCGCAGTGAGGGAGCTGCCGCCTTCCACAAGGTAATAAACCCTTGAGTAGGCACAGTATTCACTTGAATAAAGTCATAATAAATGCTACAATGAATCCAGAAACGCACCCAATAATCAAGTCATTAAGGTTATGCATTATGAATAAAAATAATATGAAAACAAAAAATGAAACGAGACAAAAAACTATTAATAGAGAAAAAGACAAAAAAATCGACATAAATTCATTTGAACTTAATTCAAAGCTTAAAAATTTCTGTAATTTTCTAAAAAAATCAAGTAAAAAGCACACCGCATCAGGGCTATGCCGGCGAAGCCGGCATAGCCCTGATGCGGTACAATTATACACCCCTCTATAGGATATTGTACTAGTTTTATTAGAAATGTCAACGCTTAATTAGTCTCGCTAGGATATACCTAGGTTGAAATACGCCGTCACCGGCACATGGTCGGACGGCTTTTCCCAGCCCCGCGCCTCGGTGAGGATATCGAAGCGCTGGAAGGCCGGGACGAGGTCCGGCGAGGTCCAGATATGGTCCAGCCGGCGACCGCGATTGGCGGCCTGCCAGTCCTTGGCGCGGTAGCTCCACCAGGTGTAGAGCTTTTCGTCCTCCGGCGTGACGTGGCGCATGAGGTCCACCCAGCCGCCTTTGGCGATCAGGTCCTTCATGCCTTCTGTCTCGACCGGCGTGTGGCTGACGACCTTGAGAAGCTGCTTGTGCGACCAGACATCGTTTTCCATCGGCGCGATATTGAGGTCTCCGACCAGGATCGAGCCGATGCCGTCGCCCTGATCGGCCTTCAGCACCTTCATCTCTTCCAGGAAATCGAGCTTGTGGCGGAATTTCGGGTTGATCTCGGGATCAGGCTCGTCGCCGCCGGCCGGCACATAGAAATTATGCAGCCTGATCTTCCTGCCGCCGGCATCGAACACCGCGCAGATGTGGCGGGTGTCGCCCATGGCGCAGTAATCCGTCGAAAACCCCTCGCCGAGCGGAATGCGGGAGACGATCGCGACCCCGTGATAGCCCTTCTGGCCATGCACCTCGATATGCTCGTAACCAAGTTCGCGCAGCGGCTTGTAGGGGAACTGGTCGTTCAGGCATTTGATTTCCTGAAGGCACAGGATATCGGGCTGATAGTCCTTCAGGAAGCGTTCGACGATCGGCAGGCGCAGGCGCACCGAATTGATGTTCCAGGTCGTAAGTCTCAATTCCACCGGCAATCGCCTTCCTTGCTGAACGGGGCATCAGCATTAGGCGATTCGCCGGGCGACCGGAAGGGCGCCCTCCCCTTGACCCGTCAGTTGTTGCTGCCCGGGCTTGCCATGATCTGATCGTAGGGAATGCGGAACACCGAGCGGGCGAACTTCACCCCGGTGCGCACGTTGGAGAGGATCACCGTGGTGTCCTTGCCCTGGGCATCCGTAATGGTCCACTGGCGCAGGTCGAATGTCTTGCTGTCGAACATCATGGTGATCACCTGGTCGCCAAAGATCGACTTGTCGCCGAGCACGATCACCGTCAGCCCGTTCTGCTCGCGCACATCGCGCACCATGCGGTGCTGGAGGTCGATCTGGTCGGCAAGCAGCAGCGACAGCGGCGTGCGCGACAGCGGATAGAAATCCCAGGTATCGAGATCGCCATTGCCGACGGCGACGTTGCGGCCATCGGCGATCACCTTCAGCGTCGATGGCGGGTCATAGTCGAAGCGCAGTTTGCCGGGCCGTTCCAGATAGAACTTGCCGCCGGACTGCTCGCCGCGCGGGCCGAACTGCATGAACTCGCCGGTCATCGTCTTGACCGAGGAAAAGTGGTCGGCGACCCGTTGGGCCGCAACGCCGGACGAAGCGGATGTTGCCTGCGCCACCTGCACGGAGCCGTCGCGCTTGGTCGGTGTCGGCACATTGCTTCCCGAGGGAAGAGCCTGCGCAAAGGCCGGCAGGCCGATCAGCAGCGCCGCGCCGCCAACGACACCGCCGAGAAACTGCCGGCGAACCAGGGACGAAGTATTTTTAGACTTGCTCATATATCCGATCCTGAAAACTGATTGCGGCCCGGTTGCGCCGCCAAAGAGGCGTTTTCGGGGCGGCTCGGCCTGAATGTTTCTGCCGGCAAAGATGGTGCGTCAGCGCGGGCCTTCAATGATGTCCTGCTCCGTCGGCACCAGAATTTCGCGTTTGCCGGCGTGGTTGGCCGGGCCGATCACGCCTTCCTGCTCCATCCGCTCGATCAGGCTTGCCGCGCGGTTGTAACCGATGCCGAGGCGGCGCTGGACGTAGGAGGTCGAGGCCTTGCCGTCGCGCAGCACGATCGCCACCGCCTGGTCATAGGGATCGTCCGACTTCGCCATATTACCGGCGCTGCCGCCGTCGCCATCATAGCCGCCGTCGCCGTCCTCATCCTCGTCGGCGGTGATCGCGTCGAGATATTCCGGCGTGCCCTGGGTCTTCAGATAGGCGACGATGTCCTCGACTTCCGGGTCGGAAACGAACGGACCATGGACGCGCTGGATGCGCCCGCCGCCGGCCATGTGCAGCATGTCGCCCTGGCCGAGAAGCTGTTCGGCCCCCTGTTCTCCCAGGATCGTGCGGCTGTCGATCTTGGAAGTCACCTGGAAGGAGATGCGGGTCGGGAAATTGGCCTTGATCGTGCCGGTGATGACGTCGACCGACGGGCGCTGGGTGGCCATGATCACGTGGATGCCCGCCGCGCGCGCCATCTGCGCCAGACGCTGGACAGCACCCTCGATGTCCTTGCCCGCGACCATCATCAGGTCGGCCATTTCGTCGATGATCACGACGATATAGGGCATCGGCTCGAGATCGAATTCCTCGGTCTCGTAGATCGCCTCGCCGGTCTCGCGGTCGAAGCCGGTCTGCACGGTGCGCGACAGCGTCTCGCCCTTTTCCTGAGCCTGCGCCACGCGGCTGTTGAAGCCGTCGATATTGCGCACGCCGAGTTTGGCCATATTCTTGTAGCGCTCTTCCATCTCTCGCACCGTCCATTTCAGCGCGACGACCGCCTTCTTGGGATCGGTCACCACCGGCGAAAGCAGGTGCGGAATGCCGTCATAGACGGAGAGTTCGAGCATTTTCGGGTCGATCATGATCAGGCGGCACTGCTCGGGCGACAACCGGTAAAGCAGCGACAGGATCATGGTATTGACCGCGACCGATTTACCGGAGCCGGTGGTGCCGGCGATCAAGAGATGCGGCATCTTGGCAAGGTCAACCGTGACCGATTCGCCGCCGATCGTCTTGCCGAGCGCCATGGCAAGCTTGGCCTTGGAGTTCTGGAAATCCTGGCTGGCGATGATTTCGCGCAGGAATACCGTCTCGCGATGCGGATTGGGCAGTTCGATGCCGATCGCGTTGCGGCCGGGAATGACGGCGACGCGCGCCGAGATCGCCGCCATCGAGCGGGCGATATCGTCTGCAAGGCCGATGACGCGCGAGGACTTGATGCCGGGCGCCGGCTCCAGTTCGTAAAGGGTGACGACCGGGCCGGGTCGGACGTGGATGATTTCGCCCTTCACGCCGAAATCCTCGAGCACCTTCTCCAGCGTGCGGGCATTTTCCTCCAGCACCTCTTTCGAGAGCGCCTTGTCGCGGGAAAGCCCCTTGGGCTCGGCCAGCAGCGCGGCAGACGGCAGTTCGAAACCGCGCGGCGAAATCGACCCGTGGGAAGGCCGGCGCACGGTTTCCGCGCTTACCGGCTTCGGCGGCGGCGCGGGGGCTGCCACCACCGGCGCGCGCGGCGTCTGGCGCGTGACGCGCGGCTCGGACGAGCCGAAATCCGCGCTCAGCACGCCCTCGGGAAGGTCGTCATCATCGTCGAAATCGTCGCCCATCTGCCCGTCATAGTCGAAGGGCGGCGGGTCGGCGGGCCGGTAACCCGTCTCGCGCGGACGGTCAGGATCGACAAGGCTCGGCTCACCGCTGCGCCGCCATGATGACGGATAGGCCGGCTCGTCATCGTCCAGCCGGTCGAAACTGTCCTCGTTGAAATCATAGGGCGCGTCGAAATCCTCGTCCTCATCCCGCCGGCGGCCGAAGATCTTGTTGAAGCGGGCGCGGGAAATGTACCAGGTATGGGCGGCGTAGCCGATCAGCGGCGCAAGCGAGAACCAGCCTTCGCGCTCCTCCGACAGATCGGAAACCGTCGGCGCACCGGGATCGCTCGAATGGCGTTTCGCGGCCGGCTTTTCGGGAACGACCTTCGGCTGGCGAATGATCAGGCCGGCGGCATAAAGCTGGAGAAACAGCGCCGGCAGCGCGAAAATGCCGCCCACGATCATCGCGGCCAGCCCCGAAGGATATTGCCCGATGAACAGCGCCGGGAAACGCAGGATCAGATCGCCGGAAACCCCGCCGAGGCCGTTCGGCAGCGGCCATGTCGGCGGCGGCGGCACGCAGCCGAGCACGGCGGCGGTGACGATCGCAGCGCCGATCCAGGCGAAGAAGCGCGAGGGTTTGCGATAAATCCGCTTTCCCGCCATCATCGCCAGCGACCAGGCGAGCACCGGCAGAAGCGCGAATACGCTGGCGAGCCCGAAGGCCTGCATCACGATGTCGGCGAAATCGGCGCCGGGATAGCCGAGGATATTGGTCGGCAGGCGACCGGTGGCATGAAGCTTGCTCGGATCATCGACATTCCACGTCGCCATCGCCGCAATCGCAAGGCAGAGCGCCACGAACAACCCGAACCCGAAAAGCGCTGCCACATAGCGGCGGACAAATCCGATAAGCGAGAACTCGCCGCCGCTTCTGTGTTCAAACCGCTCTGCCCGTGCAGCCATGACCAATACCCTCATACCTTCAACCGAACGCACCCGCCCGGAAACAAGGGGTCTCCCGGCAGATTCGCAGCCGAGGCTAACAGCGATGGGTTAAAGCCTCTTTAACCATCGCCGGGCGCTGGCCCGGCCGGACCTTTTCCACCGATCGTTTTCGGGTATTTGCCTGCGGTTTTCCGCTCAGCCCTCTTCGCGGGCGACCGCGCGCCAGCCGATATCGCGGCGGCAGAAGCCTTCGGGCCAGTCGATGCTTTCGATCAGCTCATAGGCGCGGGTCTGCGCCTCGGTGACGTTGGGCCCAAGCGCGGTAACGTTCAGCACCCGGCCGCCATTGGCCACCAGCCTGCCATCCTTGATGGCCGTGCCGGCATGGAAGGTGCGGGCGGTGGCGTCATCGGCGGGCAGCGCCTTGATCTCGCTGCCCTTCTTATAACTTCCGGGATATCCCTTGGCGGCCATCACCACCGTCAGCGCCGTCTGCTCGCTCCAATCGGCGCCAACCGAATCGAGCCTGCCCTCGGCGCACGCAAGGAGGATCGGCAGCAGATCGCTCTTCAGCCGCATCATCATCACCTGGCATTCCGGATCGCCGAAACGGGCATTGTATTCGATCAGCTCGGGCCCCTTTTCGGTGATCATCAGGCCGGCATAAAGCACGCCCTGGAACGGGTGGCCCATCTCCGCCATGCCGCGGATCGTCGGTTCGATGATCTCCTTCATCGTGCGCTCGATCATCGCGGCGTCCATCACGGGAGCCGGCGAATAGGCGCCCATGCCGCCGGTATTCGGCCCGGTGTCGCCATCGCCGACGGCCTTGTGATCCTGCGCGGTGGCGAGCGGCAGGGCATGTTTTCCATCGGACAGGCAGAAGAAGCTCGCCTCCTCGCCCACCAGAAACTCCTCGACCACCACTTCCGCGCCGGCCGCGCCGAACGTGCCGGAGAAGCAGTCGTCGATCGCGGCAAGCGCCTCGTCATTGGTGCGGGCGACGGTGACGCCCTTGCCGGCGGCAAGGCCATCGGCCTTGATCACGATCGGCGCGCCGATTTCCAGCACATAGGCCTTGGCAGCCTCGGCATTGTCGAACCGCTGATAGGCGCCGGTCGGGATGTTGTAGCGCGCGCACAGATCCTTGGTGAAGCCCTTGGAGCCTTCAAGCTGCGCCGCCGCCCTGGTGGGGCCGAACACCTTCAGCCCGGCAGCCTGCAGGTCATCCGCAAGACCCGCGACCAGTGGAGCCTCGGGGCCGACCACCACGAGATCGACCGCCTTTTCGCGGCAGAACGCGACGACGGCGGCATGGTCGGTGACATCGAGCGCCACGCAGACCGCATGGGCAGCAATGCCCGGATTGCCGGGAGCGGCATAGAATTCGCCGATTTCGGGGGATTGCGCGAGTTTCCAGGCCAGCGCATGCTCGCGCCCGCCCGAACCGATCAGAAGGACATTCATGGGTCCGCTCCGTTTGTCACCTGCTGGCGGTTGGGTAAGCAGGCCGGCGGCAAAGGTCAAGGCCGCGCTGCGTTAACATCCGGGGCAATATTGTGGAAGGCTGCGCGCGCCCTTGCCAAAGCCATTGTTTCGGCGCGATGAACGCCTAAATTCGCGTCTCCGTGAAAGATGGAACGAGATTGATGGCCGCAGAAAAAATCGCCCGCATCGTCGCAGAGGAAATCAAGGCCCGCCCCGATCAGGTGGATGCCGCGCTGAAGCTTCTGGATGAGGGCGCGACCGTGCCCTTCGTCGCGCGCTACCGCAAGGAGGCGACCGGCGGGCTCGATGACGGCCAGCTGCGCACGCTCGCCGAGCGCGTTGCCTATCTGCGCGAACTGGAGGCAAGGCGTGCCACCATCGTCGAATCAATCACCGGCCAGGGCAAGATGACGGATGAGCTTTCCGGCAAGATCGCCACCGTCACCACCAAATCCGAACTCGAAGACCTCTACCTTCCATACAAGCCGAAGCGCCGCACCCGCGCGATGATCGCCCGCGAGAACGGCCTGCAGCCGCTGGCCAACGCAATCTTCGGCGACCGCACTTCGGACCCGGAGAAACTCGCCGAAGCCTATGTCAACGACAAGGTCGCCGACACTCGCGCGGCCCTCGACGGCGTGCGCGATATCCTGTCGGAGGAGTTTGCCGAGAACGCCGAACTCGTCGGCAGGCTCAGGCAATATATGCGCGACAACGCGATGCTCTACGCCACCGTGGTGCCCGGCAAGGAAGAGGCCGGCCAGAAATTCTCGGACTATTTCGACCATGCCGAAAAATTCGCGACCGCACCCGGTCACCGCGTTCTCGCCATGCTGCGCGGCTTCAACGAGGAAGTGCTGTCGGTGGCGATCGAAGCCGACCGCGACAACCCCTCCCCGGTCAAGCCCGCCCAGCAGATGATCGCGCGCTTCTTCGACATCGATGGTGAGGGCAAGGCCAACGCCTTCCTGATGCAGGTCGCCGGCTGGTGCTGGCGGGTGAAGCTCTCCACCTCGCTCTCGCTCGACCTGATGCGTGAGATGCGCGAGCGCGCCGAAGACGAGGCCATCAACGTCTTCGCCCGCAACCTGAAGGACCTGCTGCTGGCCGCCCCCGCCGGCTCCCGCGTCACGCTCGGCCTCGATCCGGGCATCCGCACCGGCGTCAAGGTCGCCGCCGTCGATGGCACCGGCAAGCTGCTCGACACCGCCACCATCTACCCGTTCCAGCCGCGCAACGATATTCAGGGTTCTATGGCCGCGCTAAAGGCGTTGATCGCGCGCCACAACGTCTCGCTGATCGCGATCGGCAATGGCACGGCCAGCCGCGAAACAGAAAAACTGGTCGCCGACGTACTGAAAGCGGTGCCCGATCCGAAGCCGATGAAGGTGGTGGTGTCGGAGGCCGGCGCGTCGGTCTATTCAGCCTCGGAGACGGCGGCGAAGGAATTTCCGGACCTCGACGTCTCATTGCGCGGTGCGGTTTCGATCGCCCGCCGCCTGCAGGATCCGCTGGCGGAGCTCGTCAAGATCGAGCCGAAATCGATCGGCGTCGGTCAATACCAGCACGATGTCGACCAGATGAAACTGTCGCGCTCGCTCGATGCCGTGGTCGAGGATGCGGTGAATGGCGTGGGCGTCGATCTCAACACTGCGTCGGCGCCGTTGCTTGCCCGCGTTTCCGGGCTCGGCCCCTCGATCGCCGAGCAGATCGTGCTCCACCGCGATGCCAATGGCGCGTTCAGAAGCCGCAAGGAATTGCTGAAGGTCGCCCGCCTCGGCCCCCGCGCCTTCGAGCAGAGCGCCGGCTTCCTGCGCATCCGCGACGGCATAGAGCCGCTCGATTCCTCCGCCGTCCATCCCGAAGCCTATGATGTGGCGAAGAAGATCGTCGCCGCCTGCGGCCGCGACCTGCGCGCGCTGATGGGCGACAGCGCGGCCCTGAAGGCCGTCGATCCGCGCGCCTTCGTCGATGACCGCTTCGGCCTGCCGACCGTGCGCGACATACTGTCGGAGCTCGAAAAGCCCGGCCGCGACCCGCGGCCCGAGTTCAAGACGGCAAGCTTTGCCGACGGCATTGACGAGATTTCGGACCTCAAGCCCGGCATGGTGCTGGAAGGCACCGTCACCAATGTCGCCGCCTTCGGCGCCTTCGTCGATATCGGCGTGCACCAGGACGGCCTCGTCCACGTCTCCCAGCTCGCCGACCGCTTCGTCAAGGACCCGCATGAGGTGGTGAAAGCCGGCGACGTGGTGAAGGTTCGGGTCGTGGACGTCGATGTGAAACGCAGGCGCATCGGGCTTTCGATGAAGAAGGACGACGGCGCGCCTGCCGCCCGTGGGCCCCGCAACGATCGGCCGCGCGAGCGCGGCAATGACCGGGGCGGCAAGCCGCAGTCGCAGGGCGCGTTCGGCGCGGCGCTGGCGGATGCGATGCGCAAGAGGTGAATCGGGAGCCCAGATCTTCAATCCTACAATCGAGAATCAGACGATCCGGAAACGGCTGGCGTCTCACCGGCCGGCGACCAACCTACCTGCCTCTGCTGCCTGCACGAACCGCGCTGGTAGCGTTGAACGGCCGGCATCACACAACCCCAGAACTGCCAACGTGGCTATTTATACCCGGAAACGTGTCGATCGGAGATCGGACGCCCGCCTTGTTTCTTGCGTCAGAATGAATAATGTGCGTGAAATAATATGTGACATACGCAAGCATTCGGGGGATTGTGATGGCTTCGCAGCTGTTCAACCTGGTCGAAAAGATCATAAAAACAGGCACTTTGAGGGTTAAAGACGCAACGGGGACGATAACGACCTTCGGGGATGGCACCGGCGATCCCGTCGCGGTCCGCTTCACCGACAGGGAGGCCGAAAAGCTGGTGGCGACAGACCCGGCGCTCGCGCTTGGCGAAATGTATATGCAGGGCCGCTTCCAGATGGAGGAGGGCAATATCTACGACTTCCTGTCGCTGGTGCGCCGCAATACGCTCGCTATCGTGTTCTCGCCGCTGATGGCGGCCAGGCTGTTCTGGCGCACCGGTCTGGCCCAATTGCAGACGCGACTGCCGATCAACAGGAACCGCAAGAACGTCTCGCACCATTACGACCTCACACCGCCGCTGTTCAGCCTGTTTCTGGATGAGGACTGGCAGTATTCCTGCGCCTATTTCGATCCGCCGGATATTACGCTCGACGAGGCGCAGCTTGCCAAGAAGCGCCACATCGCCGCCAAGCTGAGACTGAACGAAGGCCAGCGCGTTCTCGAAATCGGCTCGGGCTGGGGCGGGCTCAGCATGTATCTCGCCGAGATGGCGGGCGTGGACTGCACCGGCATCACGCTGTCCCACGAGCAGCTTGCGATTTCCGCCAATCGCGCGGAAAAGCGCGGCCTTTCCGATAAGGTGCGCTTCGAACTTCAGGACTACCGGACCATGAAGACCAAGCCCTTCGACCGGATCGTCTCGGTCGGCATGTTCGAGCATGTCGGCATCGGCCGCTACCAGAATTTTTTCGACAAGTGTTTCGAGCTTCTGGATGATGACGGCGTGATGGTGCTGCATTCGATCGGCCGCGATGTCGCCGCCCACGGCTTCAACAACCCGTTCATCGAAAAATACATCTTCCCTGGCGGCTACATTCCCTCGCTTGCCGAGGTCTTGCCGGCCGTAGAAAAATCCGGCCTGCTCGTGCGCGACATCGAAATCCTGCAGATGCATTATGCCTATACGCTGCGGGCATGGCGCGAGCGCTTCGTTTCGCGCAAGGAAGAGGCGATCAAGCTCTATGACGAGCAGTTCTTCCGGATGTGGGAATTCTATCTCGCTGGCTCCGAAATGGCGTTCGAGTGGGACAAGATGTTCATCTTCCAGATGCAGCTTTCAAAGAGCCAGTTTGCCACGCCCAATAACCGCCGCTATATGTTCGAGGCGGAAGACAAACTGAAAGCCGCGGAAGCGAACCGGGCGCCGCTGGAGCCTGTCGAGTTTCCCTGATCCCGCTTCGATCAAGGCAGGCAGATGAGCAATATTTTCGAGGATAACGGCCGCGTGGTCGACGCGCCGTCGGATAATTTCGTTTACCGGCTGCTGCCGCCTTCGCTGTGGCCCTATGCCCAGCTCGCCCGCTGGGACCGGCCGATCGGCTGGCAGCTATTGCTGTGGCCGTGCCTGTGGTCGGCGGCGATGGCCGCCAGCGTCACGGCCGACGCCAATGCCTTCCGTCCCGGCCAGTTCATTGCCCATTGCCTGCTGTTCTGGCTCGGCGCCGTTGCCATGCGCGGGGCGGGCTGCACCTATAATGACCTGGTCGACCACGATATCGACAATCAGGTGGCCAGAACCCGCTCGCGCCCCCTGCCCTCCGGCCGGGTGACCCGCCGCCAGGCAAAGATCTTCATCCTGCTGCAGGCGCTGACCGGCCTTGCCGTGCTGCTGTGCTTCAACCTTTTCACGGTCGTGCTGGCGATCTCCTCGCTCGCGATCGTCGCGATCTATCCCTTCGCCAAACGTTTCACCGACTGGCCGCAACTCGTGCTGGGGCTCGCCTTCTCATGGGGGGCGCTGGTGGGATGGGCGGCGGTGTTCGGCGCGCTTTCGGGGCCGGCAGTGCTGGTCTATATCGCTTCGGTGCTCTGGACCATCGGCTATGACACGATCTACGCCCATCAGGACAAGGAAGACGATGCCCTTATCGGCGTGCGTTCCACGGCGCGTCTGTTCGGCGATAACACCAAGCCATGGCTGATCGGCTTTTACGGCGTAATGCTTATTTTGATGGCGATTGCATTCCTGGTTGCTGGCCTGGGCTGGCCCTCATTCGCCGGCCTTGCCATCGGCGGCGGCATGCTGTTCTGGCAGATTTATACGCTAGACATAGAGGATGGTGATCAGTGCAAGCGTCTGTTTCTCGCCAACCACCATGTCGGCATCGCAATCTTCGCCGGGCTGGTGGTCTCGATCTTCATCAGTTGATCTTCAGGCCGCGACCGCGCGGCCTGCGAGCTTCAGGGCAACGCCGAGCTTGCCGTCTTCCATCCGCACCGTCAGGCGCGGGATCGGACGGGTTGCCTTGCGGCGACGCGGGCCGGCCTCGTCATTGGCCGCGCTCACTCGATGGGGCTGGAAATCGACAGCGCGCGCGGCGCCATCGGCCTCGACCATCAGCATCGGAATATCGTAGAGCAGCGCCCATTCCTGCCAGTCGGCGACAATCGCCTCGAGATCATGGGCGACGAGCAGCGGGATGCACAGTTCCGGATCGGCGTGATGCAGTTCCAGCGTCACCGTGATCGCGCCGTCGACATGGGCCACCGCGCGGGCGGCAACGCCCTTGAAGGCCCGGCCCGGCAGCGCGATCGAGAACGGCAAGTTGCTCGACGGCAGGTTGCGCCTGACCACCGCGCCGCGGGTATCGAGCTTGACGGCGATGCGGGCATCGGTGCCCTTGGCCGTGTAGGAAAACTTCTGCGGAAAATATGCGGGATCGATTCTCAGAACCGTATCGTCCCGTCCCCTCAAAACTTGCGTATTCGTCATCTCGTCACCCTTGATTTCTGTCCCCGGTATCCGGCGCACATTCGCGAACTTTTCCGTTCGTCTGAGGGCGATCATAGGCGAGGTTGTTACCAGCCGCCTTAACAAGCACGGTTAAGAAATTCCAACGCGCGGCAATGGTTATCAAAATCCGATTTCGAAGGGTTGAGAGAGCGTGAACGCCGTGGTGACGGGGCGTTAACCGCGCGGGGTGTGGGGTCGGGAAACAACGCGGAAGCGCACCATTAATCTCCCCCCTTGAGGGGGAGATGCCCCGACAGGGGCAGAGAGGGGTGAACCCTATCCGAGTGCGCGGAGCTTGCGGCTGATGCCCTTTACCCCCTCTCTGTCGCTTTCGCGACATCTCCCCCTCAAGGGGGGAGATTGATGGCCGCAAACGCAATCAGGACAACCGGCGTTTGGCCGAGAGGCGAGGCAGAGCGCTGAAGCACAGCGCCCCGACAACCTCACCCCGAAATCTTCGAGAAATCCGCCACCGTGCCGGTGGCTTCGCGGATCATCGCCAGCAGCGCCAGGCGATTGGCGCGGACGGCCTCGTCCTCGGCGTTGACCAGCACATCCTCGAAAAAGGTGTCGACCGGCGCGCGAAGGACGGAGAGCTCCTCCATGGCGGCGAAATAGTCTTCCTTGGCGGACGCGGCCTTTGCCTTCTCGGCGGCGTCCTGAATTGCCGCATAAAGCGCCTTCTCGGCGTCGAGTTCGAACAACGCCGGGTCAATCTTGTCGGCAATCCGCGTCTTCTTCTTTTCTTCCGCAGCAAGAAGCTGCCCGGCGCGCTTTTCGCCTGCCAGCAGGTTCTGGCCGTCTTCGGAGTCGAGAAACTTCGTCAGCGCCTCGACCCGGCGGGCGACGACTTCGAGATCGTCGGCATCGGCGGACAATACCGCGTCGATCAGGTCATGCCGCGCGCCCATGTCGCGCAGATAGACCTTGAAGCGGTCGTGGAAGAAGGAGAGCAGGTCGCGGTCGTCAAAAACCGACAGAAGCGGCAGGCGCACGCCGCGCTCCAGAATAATGCGGATGACGCCCAGCGCCGCACGGCGGAGCGCATAGGGGTCGCCGGAGCCGGTGGGCTTTTCGTCGATCGACCAGAAGCCCGTGAGCGTGTCGAGCTTGTCGGCGAGCGCGACCGTCAGAGAGACCTTTCCGCGCGGCACGACGTCGGAGGGGCCGAGCGGTTTGTAGTGTTCCTCGATGGCCGCCGCGACATCCTCGCTCTCGCCTTGCAGGATCGCGTATTTGCGGCCCATTGCGCCCTGAAGCTCGGGGAATTCGCCGACGGCCTCGGTGCGAAGGTCGGCCTTGGCCAGCACCACCGCACGGTCGACCTCGGCCGGATCGGCGCCGACGATGGGCGCCAGCTTGGCGGCAAGCGAGCGGATGCGGGCGACGCGGTCGCCCTGGCTGCCGAGCTTGGCGTGAAAGGTAACGTTCAGCGCGTCGAGCTTGGCCATGCGCTGATCGAGCGTTTTTTTCAGGTCAAGGCCGAATTTCTCCGCCGATGCCTTCAGCGTTCCAAGGTCCGGCAGGTCGCGCTGGTCGATATGCCAGAAATGCAGCGCGTCGGATAGCCGCGCGCGCACGACCTTGCCATTGCCGTAACGGATTTCCTTGCCGCCGTCGGTGGCGGCGATATTGGCGACCAGAATGAATTTGTTGGTGAGGCTGTCCTCGCCGTGCTTCCGAACCACGAAGCATTTCTGGTTGGTCTTGATCGTCAGCCGGATGATCTCGTCGGGAATTTCGAGGAAAGCCTCCTCGAATTCGCCGAGCAGCACCTGCGGATATTCGACCAGTCCCGCGACCTCGTCCAAGAGCCCCTCATCCTCGACCACGTCGAGCCCGTTGGCGAAGGCGAGATTGGCGGCGTCATCGCGGATGATGTCCTTGCGGCGCTCGGCATCGAGCACGACGCAGGCCTTCTCCAGCCCGGCGGCGTAATCGGAGAAGCGCTTGACGGTGAACGGCTCCGGCGCGTGGAAACGGTGGCCATAGGTGACATCGGAGGCAACGATGCCGTCGATCTCGAAATCGATGACCTTCGTCTCCTCGATCTCCGTGCCGAAGGTGCAGACGATCGACTGCAGCGGGCGCACCCAGCGCAGGCTTCCCGGCTCTGCCGAGGCAGCACCCCAGCGCATCGATTTCGGCCAGGGGAAGTTGCGGATGATGCCGGGCATCACATCGCGGATGATCTCTTCGGCATCGCGGCCAGGCTTTTCGATGATGGCGACATAGAAGTCGCCCTTCTTCGGGTCCGACTGGATCTTCGCCTCGGAAATATCGGACAGCCCCGCGCCGCGCAAAAACCCTTCGACCGCCTTTTCCGGCGCGCCGACGCGCGGGCCCTTGCGCTCCTCGCGTACATCGGCGGAACGTGCCGTCAGCCCGTGAATATCCAGCGTCAGCCGGCGCGGCGTGAAATATTCGCGCGCGCCCTCATAGGTCAGACCCGCATCCACCAACGCATCGGTGACGCGCTTTTTCAGCTCGCCCGCCGCCCGGCGCTGCATGCTGGCAGGGATTTCCTCGGATCGAAGTTCAAGCAGGAGATCAGGCATTTGTGCACTCCGCAGCCAGCATGGATTTCGATGTCTTGCTCGTCCTCGCGCTCTCGCGCTGCGGTCGAGCGGGCTTGGCGGGGATTTCCTCTGAGCGAAGTTCAAGCAAAAGGTCTGGCATCGGAAAGGGCTTCTATCATTGTCAGGAACTTGGGTGTGGCGGTGTTAGCAAGCTCCGTGAAAAAAGTCATCCGGCAATACGGTTTTTCGAAGCGCGGCCGGAAAAGAACCGTTTTTGCGCCCGCTTTGGGCCGAATTGCGCGTTATTCTGCACCGACACACAGGAGAACCGAACGTGCACACCTTGTCGCTTTTGCCGCTTGTCATTCTGGCCAGCAATGCCGCTTACGCCGAGCCGCTTCTGCCCCAGGGCAGTTTTCGCACCGAATGCCTCGAGATCGGCAAGGATGGCCGCCACGGGCTGATCGCGGAAGTATCAATCGAGGGCGACGTGATTTCGGCCAGCGCGCAGACCTATGCGCATAATGATTGCGATGTGCCGACCGTGCGCGCCGATTATCGCGGCATCATCACCGATGTCCGGGCAAATGGCGATCGCATCGAATTCACGCAGGAAACGGGCCCGTTTCTCTACACCCTGCTCTCCGATGACGTGACCACCTATTACAATGCCAATGCCGAGTCCGCCGGCTGTGGGCTGACTGGCTGGCAGACCGGCGTGCCGCGCGATGCGGCGGGCAAAACCTGCGCGCCCTACACTTTTCCCGAAATCGGTACGGAACTGAAGGACAGCGTCTGGGAGAACCAGACCGGCATCGAGTTCGCGCGCCTGCCGCTTATATGGGACAGCGCGCCCGATGCCGGCTACCCCGAACAGCCGTCCGGCATCCTCTTCACCCGCGTGACCGACTGAGCGGCCTACCAGCCACCGCCGCCACCGCCACCGCCGCCGCCGCCGGAAAACCCGCCGCCGCCGGAAAAGCCGGAGGACGAGGTATTTTGCGTCGGCATCGACGACGACATGGTGGAGGCCATCGACGAGGAGAAGCTGCCGATCTGGTCGGAGAGGTTCTGGTGGCGGAAGTCGCCAGCATACCAGTAGGGTGAATAATAGCTGGCCGTGCCGGCCGCGATAGCCGCCACAAGCCATTTGTCGAAGGCGCGCGACCACGGCTTTTCGACGCCGAGCGCCACCGCATAGGGCAGCAGCGTCTCGAAATGCTGCGGCGACATCTCCGGCGCGCCGGCCATGTTCATGCGGTTGGCTTCGGCGAGCGTCAGATACTGCTTCAGCCCGGCGATCTCGTCCATCTTCTTGCGGCCTGCCGTCGTCGGCGCGCCCATGATGAAGGCAAAGGTCAGGTTGGTGAGCACGAGCCCGCCGCAGGCAACGATCACCGCCCAATCCGCGGCATCGATACTGTCGCTGAGAAGCGTGACCGCCATGCCTCCGATGGCCTGCAGCAGGAAGAACCCGACAAATCCGGCGGCGACCAGGGTGCCGATCGCCGAGGACATCGACCGGCCGCGCCGCCGGAACGACTTGGCGATCATCGACGAAAACAGGCCGATGAACACGGAAATGAACACCGAGAAGAACAGCACCGGAATGACGGCGTTCGAGATCGTGCCGAATACCATCAGCAGCAGGCCCGCAAGCGCGGAAAGCGCAATGCCGCCCACGAGATACCCGATATTGCGGACAAAGAATTCGCCGCGATGCTCGCTGGTGATCGCCGAGGTGAAGGCGCTGGCCATGGACGACACTTTCGAGCCGTGCGCCTTGTCGACGATGAACACGCCGCCCGCATCGTCGACCGATTTCAGCAAGGCCTTCTGCCCCGCCGGCAAAGCCGGATCGTAGGGCTTCGACGTGCGCTTCAGCGTCATGCCCTTCTTCGGCTCGTCGATGATCAGGAAGCCCTTGACGGCAAGGTCGATCGCGGTGGCCGCGATCGCATCGAAACGGCTCGCGCCGAAGCCCTGGTTCTCGACATAGGCGACAAGCGCCGGCGAAAGACCCTCCGGCGGTTCCCAGCGCGGCACCACGACGCCGGCCGGCGGATCGCGCCCGACCTTGCGCCACGACAGGAGGTAATAGAGGAAGACCAGCAGCAGGCCGCCGAAACCGATGAAGTAATTGCGGTAGTCGCTCAGGAACCACGACGCGCTTTCCGACGTCGTCGGCGCGTCGATCGCCCCCTTCGGCACCGCGACGACGACCGAGAGCCCTTCCTTGGGGCCGAGCGGGGCCGTGGTCTCGAACGTCACCACATTGCCGTTGGTCGTCTCGCGGGCATTCTGTTCGCGTGAGCCGTAGGCGCCGGTGTAGAAGGTGGTCCGCGTCGGCGTCACGCCCTCCGGCAGCGTGATCGTCGCGGTCGCCTGCTCGATCGGGAAAGCCCAGAAATTGCCCGTGGCGTTCCAGTAGATTTCGTCATGGTCGTCGAAATAGCGCACCTGCCGGTCAGTCTCGTAGGTGAGCCGATAGGTATGGTTACCGGGCGGCAGCACCGTGTCGGCCGAGCCGATATAGATGCGGATGCCGTTGGTGATGCTTTCGGTGTGGTGGTCCACCGGCTGACCGTCAAGCGTCACGGATTTGAGGTCGAAGGTCACGTCGCCGGTGCGGCCGCTGTCGGTTTCAAAGCGCAGCGGAAAATCGCGGAAAATGCCGCGCCTGATCTGGTCGCCCTCGGCATGGACGGCGATGGTTTCGGTGACGTCGTAAACCCCGGATTTCTCGACGGTGACGTCCGAGGTGAAGCTGTTGATGACCTCGGCGGCGTGAACGGGGCCAACCGCTAGCAAAAGTGCAGTGAGAAGCACGGCGATGCCGCGCGCGCTCCAATCTCCCCCCTTGAGGGGGAGATGTCGCGAACGCGACAGAGAGGGGTGAGCCCTCTCGCCGAGACTCAGATTTTGTGGTTGTGGCTGTACCCCTCTCTGCCCCTGTCGGGGCATCTCCCCCTCAAGGGGGGAGATTGATGGGAGTACCGCCGCAAAGGCAGTCCGTATCCTCGAAACCCAATGCATGGCTACCTCGCGCGAGACTGACAGTGTCCGGTTCGCCATGGTGCTTCTCCTCAAGTTTCGTATTCGACGCCGAGCGAGGCCAGCGCATCCCAATAACCGGGATAGGTCTTGCCGACGCAGAGCGGGTCCAGAATGGTGATGCCGGAGATCTTGAGGCCGGCCAGCGCAAAGCTCATGGCAATGCGGTGATCGGCGAAGGTGTCGATTTCGGCGGGCAGGTGCTTGCCGGCAAGGCCCGGATCGGCATGGACGATCAGGTCGTCGCCGTCTTCCTCGGCAAGGCCGGCGCGGATGGCGTTGAGGCCGAGCGACAGCGCGCGGGTGCGGTCGCACTCCTTGACGCGCAGGTTCTCGATGCCGGTGAAGCGCACCGGTGTCTCGTTGAAGGCGGCGAGCACGGCGAGCGTCGGCACGGCGTCCTGCATCTGGCTGCCGTCGATCTCGCCCGGCATATGCGGGAAGGCGGCCATCACCGCGTAAGATTTCGCATCCGGCTGGGTGAAGCTTTCCGCGCGCGTGCCGATATCGATCTTTCCGCCGGTCAGAAGCTCGGCGGCCCAGAGATAGGTGGCGGCGGAGGCGTCCGGCTCGATGTGGAAAATGGTCGCCTGATAATGGCCGGGCTGCACTTCCCAGGTCGCGTCATCAATCTGTTCGGCGGTCGCGCCGAAGGCGGCCATGGCGTCGAGCGTCAGCCGGATATAGCCGCGCGCGCCGATTTCCGTGCCGGTGAGCGCGATGGTGACCGGCGCGGGGGCAAGGGGTGCGGCCATCAGCAGGGCGGAGACATACTGGCTGGAAAGCCCGGCATCAATCTCGATGCGGCCGGAGCCGAAGCGGCCATTGCCACTGATCGTCACCGGCGGGCAGCCGGTTGGGGCCTCGGCCTTGATGCCGAGCCGCTGCAGGGCCTCGACCAGAGGGCCGATCGGGCGCTTGCGCATATGCTCGTCGCCATCGACGATGACGGTGCCATCAACACTCGCCGCCGCCGCCGTCAGGAACCGGGTCGCAGTGCCCGCATTGCCGAGAAACAGCGGGCCGGAGGGCGCTTCGAGCTGACCCGACCCGGTGACCACAAAGCTCGTTTCATCCGGCTCGTCCACGGAAACGCCCATTGCCCGGAGCGCATTCGCCATATGCTTGGTATCGGCGCTTTTCAGCGCGCCGGTGAGCCGGCTCCTGCCCTTGGCGAGACCGGCGAGCAGCAGCGCCCGGTTGGTGATCGATTTCGATCCGGGCGGGCTGACATGGCCCGAAAGCGCGCGGCCGGGCGGAATGATGGTGAGCTTGTCCATGCGAAGGCACTTTCATCAGGCCGCCTGTTGCGGCGGCGAACGGTCAGAACGAGACGTTGGGCACGGCGCGGTCGCCGGGTTCCTCGATCTCGAAATAGTCGCGCTTCTGGAATCCGAACTGGCCGGCGATGATGTTGCTCGGGAAGCTCTCGACCTTGATGTTCAGGTCGCGGGCAGCGCCGTTGTAATAGCGCCGCGCCATCTGGATTTCGCTTTCGGTCTTTTCCAGCGAAGCCTGAAGATCGGCGAAATTCTGGTTGGCTTTCAGATCCGGATAGGCTTCCGAAAGCGCGAACAGCCGGCCGAGCGCCTGGCTGAGTTCGCCTTCGGCCTGGGCGCGGCCGGCCACGTCGTTGACGGCGACGCTCTGGGCCTTGTTACGCTTTTCGACAACCTCTTCCAGCGTGCCGCGTTCGTGGCTGGCATAGCCCTTCACGGTCTCCACCAGATTGGGGATCAGGTCGGCGCGGCGCTTCAACTGCACATCGATGCCGGACCAGGCTTCCTCCGCCGTCTGGCGGGCGCGCACCAGGGCGTTATAAAGCGAGATGACGAAGCCGATCAGGGCTCCGATGATGACGATGATAACGATCAGGGTGATCATGCGTATTCCTTCCCGCTCTGGTCGCTCAATCGCCGGTCGAATGGCCGCCTTCAGGCCGCCTTGGCTTCAAAGCCCCCGGCATCGGTCAGAAGATAGGCCTCGCCGCAGGCTTTGGCCAGTGTCCGCACCCGCAGGATATAGCTCTGCCTCTCCGTCACGGAAATCACGCCGCGGGCATCGAGCAGGTTGAAGATGTGCGAGGCCTTGATGCACTGGTCATAGGCCGGGAATACGCATTTATGCAGCATGCCCGGTTCGCCGGGCGATCCTGCCGCGAGCAGCGCCTTGCATTCGGCTTCGGCATCGAGGAAATGCCGGTGCAGCATCTCGGTGTTGGCGTATTCGAAATTGTGGCGCGAATATTCCTGCTCGGTCTGCAGGAAGACGTCGCCATAGGTGACTTTCTCGTCGCCCTCGCGGCCGTTGAAATTGAGGTCGTAGACGCTGTCGACGCCCTGCACATACATGGCGATGCGCTCGAGCCCGTAGGTCAGTTCGCCGGCGACCGGCGCGCATTCGATGCCGCAGACCTGTTGAAAATAGGTGAACTGCGAGACTTCCATGCCATCGCACCAGCATTCCCAGCCGAGCCCCCAGGAACCCGTCGTCGGGTTTTCCCAGTCGTCTTCCACAAAGCGCACGTCATGCAGCAACGGATCGAGCCCGATCGCCTTCAGCGAACCGAGATAAAGCTCCTGCAGGTCCGGCGGCGATGGCTTCAGCAGCACCTGATACTGATAATAATGCTGCAGCCGGTTCGGGTTTTCGCCATAGCGGCCATCCGCCGGGCGGCGCGAGGGCTGGACATAGGCGACGTTCCAGCGCTTCGGTCCGAGCGCGCGAAGCGTCGTCGAAGGATGCAGCGTACCGGCGCCCACTTCCATGTCGTAGGGCTGCAGGATGGCGCAACCCTTGTCGGCCCAATAGGCCTGCAATGTCAGGATCAGCCCCTGAAAGGAGCGGGTCGGGTGCATATGGGGCGGTATCGTCGCTTCGGACATGGCAGAAGGTTTCCGTCATTCTTGAATGAGCGGTGAGTGCCACTAAAGCAGAGAAGGGTCAAGGGTCGGGTGGCCGCGCTCAAGCCCGGCCACCCGATTGGCGTTTATTCCGCCGCAAGCGGGCGGAACTCATCCTTCGTCGGCGTTGCCAGGCTCACCAGCCAGATTGCAAGCCAGGCAACGATGAAACCCGGGATGATTTCGTAGATGCCTGGGCCGCCCATGAAACTCTGGTCGAGACCAAGGGAAATCCAGACGATGACGGTCGCTGCACCCGCCACAAGGCCCGCTACCGCGCCCGCGCCCGACATGCCGCGCCATGTCAGCGACAGGATGATCAGCGGGCCGAAGGCCGCGCCAAAGCCGGCCCAGGCGTGGGAGACGAGACCAAGCACTTCAGAATCGGGATTGTGGGCGATGAGAGCAGCGACGATCGCCACCGCCAGCACAAACAACCGGCCGATATTGACGATTTCCCGTTCGCTGGCATGGCGACGCAGGAACAGCCGATAGAAATCCTCCGTCAGCGAGGACGACGCCACAAGAAGCTGGCTCGAAATCGTGCTCATCACGGCCGCCAGCAGCGCGGCCAGCAGGAAGCCGGTGATCAGCGGAATGAAGAGCTGGTTGGCGAGAATGATGAAGATCGTTTCGGGATCGGGGACGTTGATATCGTTGCCGACGGTGTAGGAACGCCCGAAAATGCCGACGCCGACCGCGCCCGCAAGCGAGATGATCATCCACGTCATACCGATATTGCGCGCGGCCGGAACATCCTTGACCGAACGCACAGCCATGAAGCGCACGATGATGTGCGGCTGGCCGAAATAGCCGAGCCCCCAGGCAACGGCCGACAGGAAGCCGATCACGGTCAGGCCGTGGAACATCGACAGGAAGTTCGGATCCACGCTCATCATCCGCGCCTCGGAGACGCCGAAACCGCCGGCCTTGATGAGGACCACGATCGGCATGATCACCAGCGCCAGCATCATGATGCAGCCCTGGATGAAATCAGTGAGGCTGACGGCCAGAAACCCGCCGATCATGGTGTAGATCAGCACGATGCCGAGGGTGAGATAGATACCGGTCTGATAGGCGCTCATGCCGCCGATATGGATGAGATCGGGAAAGGCGGTATCGAACAGCTTGCCGCCCGCCACCAGCCCGGAGGCGGTGTAGACCGAGAAGAAGATCACGATCACGATCGCCGAAACGCTTCTCAGCGACAGCGCCTTGCTTGGAAAGCGCTTGGACAGGAATTCGGGGATGGTGAGGCTGTTGTCATAGCGCTCGGTCTGCTCGCGCAGGCGCGGCGCGACGATGATCCAGTTGAAGAACGCGCCGACCACAAGGCCGATGCCGATCCAGCTCTGGGTCAGACCGGAGACGAACAGTGCGCCCGGAAGCCCCATCAGCAGCCATCCGCTCATGTCGGAGGCGCCGGCCGAAAGGGCCGCAACGCCCGGCGAAAGCTGTCGGCCGCCGAGCAAATATTCTTCGGAATTCGATGTGGATTTGCGCCAGGCGTAAATGCCGATGCCGATCATCAGCAGAAAATACGCCGTCAGGCTGATCGTGATACCAAGACTCATGGCCCTCTCCTTCGCTTGGTTTCCCCTAAAGGAAATCGCGAAAGCCGATGGCCGCCGCGTCTTTCCTGTGGCGAGGAGCAGGCCTTGAAACGGCGCACAGCCCTACTCCGGCTGAACGGCGTCGCGTCTTCAGCGCGAATCCCCGGTTACCGCTCAGGGAGAAACTCTAGCACCGGGAAGAAAGCCGGAGCAAGCGGATTGCAAAACGTCAACTTTTGAACGGATTAAGCGGAGGGGAGAAGCGCAAGGGTGGAACGGCTCCCTAGCACATGAAGTGCGGGCACGTGATCATCCGAGGACGTCACAAAGGAGCTCGTTCCAATCGCAATTGAACGCTCGGAAACGCAAAAAATCAAGTCCCTTTTGATGTCGGCTGGCGGCAAGCTAATCCGCGCTCTTCACCCGATATTCGCCAGTCACCGGGTCCTGCACCAGCGTGCCGGTGGCGCCGCTTTTCTGTTCGGCGCGTTTCTGCTCGCCGCGCGCGGAAAGCGCCTCGGCGTCGCTGATGAATTTGCGGTAGAGCATGTAGCCGCCGCCGGCAATGGCTGCCAGAAACATCAATCGTCCCATTTCATGCTCCTCCGTCGTCTACAGACCGTAACGGCCCCATAATGCCCGCTCTTCGGCGGTTTCGGCAAGCCCTGACGCAAAGCCTGCGGCAATTTCCGCACTATTGAACCCGCCGGCGACAACGCCCGGCAGCTTGCGCCCGAGGAAATTGGTCGGGCCGGTCACGAGTTTCAGTTCCACCTTGTCGCCATAGCGGCTTTTGAGCGTGGCGCGCATATCGCCGATACCATCGACAAGGCCGCGCTCGACGCCGCCATTGCCGCTCCAGAACAGGCCGGAGAAAAGCTCCGGATCATCGGTGAGCTTAGCGCCGCGCCGGTCCTTCACCATCTGGATGAAAACCTGATGAATCTCGTTCTGCAAGCCCTTCAGGAACTCGACGTCCTTTTCCTTCTCGGGCTGGAAGGGATCGAGCATCACCTTGTTCTCGCCGGAGGTGTAGACCCGGCGCTCGACGCCGATCTTGCCGATCATTTCGGTAAAGCCGAAACCGCCAGACACCACGCCGATCGAGCCCACGATCGAAGTCGGGTCCACGAAAATTTCATCGCCGGCAAGCGCGATCATGTAGCCGCCGGAGGCCGCGACATCCTCCACGAAGATCAGCACCTTCTTCTGCTTTTCCTCGGCAAGCGCGCGGATGCGCTGATAGATCAGGCGCGACTGGACGGGAGAACCGCCGGGCGAATTGAGCGAGATCGCGACGCAGGGCGCCTGTTTCATCGAAAACGCCTTTTCAAGCGCCGGCGCCGCCGAAGCGAGGTTCAGGTTGCGCCGCCCGGGCGAACCGCTGGCCATGATCGTGCCGGCGAGCCGGACAACGGGGATGATCGTCTTGTCCTTGCGGAACCTCTTGGGAACAAGCCCGGCGACCAGGTTTTTCATGGCGTCCTCTGCGTTTCAATGCGATTGACCGCATGTATGCGCAATCCCGCCGAAGACAAGGTCTCATGAGAAGAATAAGCCCGAAAATCAGGCGGTTTTGCCGGGTTTGCGCCGCGCATAGCAGGCTCGGCCATTATTGAGATCATCAACCGCGGGCAGGAAGGCGTGGCCGTCGCCGCCATGCATGATGATTGGCGGGCGGAGCGCCAGCCGCGCGCGCGAGCCCTTGATGGCGCTTGCCAGGATACGGAAGGCGTCCTCGCCGGCGCGGGCATGTACCGGCGTGATCTCGATCCCGCCGAAGCGTCTGCCGCAGGCTGCGATGATTTCGGCGAGCGATTGCGGTCGTGCGATCAGCGAAAGCTGGCCACTAGGTTTCAGGATCGCGCCGGCGGTGCGGATCCAGGCCTCGAACAGCCCCTCCTCCATCGCATGGGCGACCTGCTTCAGCCGGTCCGGCGTCTTGCGGTCACCGGCCGCGTTGAAGGGCGGGTTCATGATGACGTGATCGAAGGCGTCGTCCGCAAGGCCTGCGGCATTGCGGCGCGCGCCAGTGAGCGTCACATCGGCCTCGAAGACTTTCATGCGGGCGCTTATTCCATCGTTTTCGGAAAGCGCCAGCGAGCGGCGGGCGAAATCCGCCATCTCCGGCGAAAGCTCGAACAGCGAGACCTCCGCCTCGGGAATGCGGGCGGCAACGGCAAATCCGGCAGCCCCTGCCCCGGCGCCGAGATCGGCGACGCGTAGTCCCTTGCCGCCTCTTGCGGGCTTCGGTTCGACCATGGCGGCAAGCAGCATCGCGTCCATGCCGGCGCGGTGCCCCCTTCCCTTCGGTTGCACGAGATGGAACCGCCCGCGATGGAATGCATCGACGGTGGAAGCCTCGGCCGTCATTCCGGCTCCAGTTCCTTGCCGAGCCCGGCATCGATCAACAGGGCGCGCGCTTCCGCCTTAGCACTTTCCTCGACCATCAGCCGGCGCGGCAGCAGGCCGAGAGACCCCTCCATCACGCTCATCGAGCGATCCGCCACGAAATGGTGGATTCCGGCTTCCTTCAGGAGGCTTTCGGCTAGGCCCAGCACCACGGCGTCATTGGTCCGCAACAGATTGACAAGGGCCATTCATCACTCCTGAAATTCGCGTGAAAGGAGCACATTGCCCCTTGTCGCTGCTTATGCCGCTCCCTATTGTCGGCATGAATGCATGAAAAGGAGCGAGCTCACTTGGGTTCCGTCGCACCACTGGTTAAAGAGAACAAAACATCCGGCTCGGTCAAGCCCATCGTGGACCTGACCCGTTCCGACATGGAGCGCGTCAACGCGCTGATCCTGTCGAAGGCGGGCTCCGATGTCGAAATGATTCCGGAAGTCGCCAATCACCTGATTTCCTCCGGCGGCAAACGGCTGCGGCCGATGCTGACGCTCGCGACCGCCGCTCTGTTCGGTTATCGCGGCGAGCATCATATCCGGCTGGCGACCAGCGTCGAATTCATGCACACCGCAACGCTACTGCACGACGATGTCGTGGACGAGAGCGATCTGAGACGCGGCAAGTCCAGCGCCCGGATGATCTGGGGCAACCAGGCAAGCGTGCTGGTCGGCGATTTCCTTCTCGGCCAGGCCTTCCGGATGATGGTGGAAACCGGCTCCATGGACGCGCTCTCGGTGCTCTCCGATGCCGCCGCCGTGATCGCCGAGGGCGAAGTGCTGCAGCTTGCCGTTTCCAAGAAGATGGAAACCACCGAGGACGACTATATCGCCGTCATCCGCGGCAAGACAGCGGAACTGTTCGCAGCAGCCGCCGAAGTCGGCCCGATCATCGCCGGCGCGTCAGATGCCGACCGCAAGGCCTTGCGGGATTACGGCATGGCGCTCGGCATCGCCTTCCAGCTCGTCGACGATGTGCTCGATTATGGCGGCGACAGCGTCGATCTCGGCAAGAATGTCGGCGACGATTTCCGCGAGGGCAAGGTGACGCTGCCGATCATCCTCGCCTATCAGCGTGGCAATGACGACGAAAAAGCGTTCTGGCGCAATGCCATCGAAGGTGACGAGAACGACGATGCCGCCCTCGAAAAAGCCCGATTCCTCCTTGAAAAACATGCGGCGCTCGCCGATTCCGTAGATCGTGCCCTATCTTATGGCGAGGCGGCGCGCGCGGCACTGTCCGGTCTGCCGCGTTCCGAAGGCCGTCACGCGCTTGAGGAAGTGATCGACTTCTGCATCGCGCGGATCAACTGACCGACCGGCGCCGCCCGGACTGCCGACCGTCAATGAAAGGGAGCGGATGACCAGCCTGAACAAACGTCGCCTGAAAACCATGCTTTTTGCCGCCGCGCTCGCCTTGCCGATGACGGCGGGCGCCAAGGACGCGACGGTGAACGACCCGGCCTATGATGCCCAGGGCGCGTTGAGTTTTGCCGGGGCGTTGCTGGCCGGCCAGACCGCTGCCGTGGACAACGACCTGGAACGGGCGATCGCCTATTTCCGCCGGGCGCTGCAGCACGAACCTTATGACAGCGGCACCAACAATCAGCTATTCGTCACCCTGATCTTCAACGGCGATCTGAAAGCCGCCGAGGCGCAGGCGGACAAGACATCCGACGAGCCGCAACTTATTCCGGTGCGCGAGCTGGCGCTGGGGCTCGCCGCCCTTCAGGACGGCCGCTTTGCGGAAGCGATTCCCCGTTTTGAAGCCTATGGCGGCGCGCCGCTCAACGACTTGGTTGCCGGCCTGCTTCAAGCCTGGGCGCTTTATGGCGAGGGTAAGACCGACGAAGCGCTGAAGACGGTCGACGCACTTTCCGGCCCGCCCTGGTACGATCTCTTCACCAATTACAATGCCGGCGCGATCGCTGCCGCTTCCGGCGATACCGCCAAGGCCCGTAGCTATTTCAACGACGCCCTGCTCGACCGCCAGGGCTCGGCAACCTCGCCCGACACGATGCTGAAGACCGTCATCGCGCTTTCGGCGATCGAGGCCGAAGCCGGCAAGACCCGCAAGGCGCTCGATACGGTCTCGACGGCGGAGACTTACGGCCTCAACCCGGCTGTGCTCAACCCGGTGCGCGAACGCATCGAGGCCGGCGAGCCAATCCAGTCGCTGCCGGAAACCGCGGCCGAAGGCGCCAGCGGCGCCCTGTTCGAAGTCGCGGCGGCGCTCAACCAGGGCGGCAGCGATGACATTGTTACGCTCTATCTGGCGCTCGCCGAGGCGCTGACGCCGGATGATTCCGACGTGCTTTACCTGCGCGGCGTGGTTGCCGCCGCCAATGACGAGCCGGAGCGCGCGCTTGACTATTTCTCCCGCATTCCCGAGGATGCCCCGCAATATCGTCTCGCCGAACTGCAGCAAGGGCTTGCGCTTGCCGGCCTCGATCGCTTTGACGAGGCGCGCGACCACCTGACCGCGCTGATCGAAGAAGCGCCGGATGACCGCCGCGCCTATCTGGCGCTGTCGGGCGTCTATTCGGAGCAAAAGGATTTCCAGGCGATGGCCGATCTGCTGGACCAGGCGGTGGCGCGCATCGGTCCGGTCGCGTCGGCGGAGGACTGGGGCATTTTCTACCGCCGGGGCATCGCCTATGAGCGGCTGAAGGAGTGGGACAAGGCCGAGCCCGATTTCAAGCGGGCGCTCGAGCTCTATCCCAACCAGCCGCAGGTGCTGAACTATCTCGGCTATTCCTGGATCGATCAGGGCATCAACCTGGAGGAAGGTCTCGACCTGATTCAGCAGGCCGTCGATCAGCGCCCCGATGACGGCTACATCGTCGATTCGCTCGGTTGGGCCTATTTCCGGCTCGGACGCTATGACGACGCGGTGCGCGAGCTTGAGCGCGCGGTGGTGCTCGATACCGGCGACCCGACGATCAACGCCCATCTCGGCGATGCTTATTGGCAGGTCGGCCGCAAGCTCGAAGCGATCTACCAGTGGAAGAAGGCGCTTTCTGACGATCCGCCGGAGGATCTGGTGCCCGAACTCAACGACAAGATCGCCAACGGACTGACGCTTGAAGACGACGAGAAGCCGCTCGCCCGGGCGGCAGAGGGAGACGGAGACGCCGTCAAGACGCCGTGACCACGGCCGGCGGCGCGGCCTTGCAGGCCGAGGCTCGCGCCAAGATCAACCTTGCGCTTCATGTCACCGGCCGACGCGGCGATGGCTACCACCTGCTCGACACGCTGGTGACCTTCGCCGCCTTCGGCGACCGGCTGACCTTTACCGCGGCAGACGCCGACCGGTTCACGCTTTCCGGCCGGTTTGCCGACGCCGTGCCGCGCGGTGACGATCCGGATCGCGGCAATCTGGTGCTGAAGGCGCGCAACCTGTTGCGGGAACATGCCGAGGCAGAAGGGCTTTCGGCGACGCCTGTGCATATCCATCTGGAAAAGCGGTTGCCGCCCGCCTCCGGCATCGGCGGCGGCTCGGCAGATGCCGCCGCGACCCTGCGCGGCCTTGCGCGGTTCTGGCGGCTGCCAGGCGAAATACCCACGCCGCTCGCGCTTTCGCTTGGCGCCGACGTGCCGATGTGTCTTGCCGGAAAGCCGCTGTTTGCCCGGGGGATCGGCGAGGCGTTAACGCCTGCGAGGGATTTCCCCACGCTCTTCCTCGTGCTCGTGAACCCGTTGCAGGAAGTGGCGACGCCAGCCGTTTTCGCGGCGCTCGAACAGCGCGACAATCCGCCCATCCTCTCCGACGCCGCCATGCCGCGACGGGCAGAGGACTGGCTCGGCCTCATCAAGCGCGCCCGCAACGATCTCCAGCTTCCCGCAAGCCGGATCGCGCCGGTGATCCATGCCGTTATCGATGCGCTTTCGGCGACCGACGCCGTGCTTGTGCGCATGTCGGGATCGGGCGCGACCTGTTTCGGGTTCTACCCGGATCTTCAAACCGCCGAGAAAGCGGCCGCGAGCCTTGCGGCGGCCTATCCCGACTGGTTCGTCGTTGCCACGCCCACAATTTCCCCAGGAGATACCGCATGAGCGACCGCCCCTTCATTCCCGTGCGCTTTGCCGTGCTCACCGTATCCGACAGCAGGACGATGGCCGACGACCGCTCCGGCGACACGCTGGCCGCGCGGATCGAGACCGCGGGCCATGTTCTGGCCGATCGTCGCATCGTCGGCGACGACCGGGCTGCGATCGCCAAGACGGTAAAAGCCTGGTGCGACGATGACGGGATCGATGTGGTGGTGACCACCGGCGGAACCGGCTTTACCGGCCGCGATGTGACGCCGGAGGCGATCGAGCCGCTGTTCGACAAGCGCATGGACGGCTTTTCCGCGATCTTCCATCGCATTTCGTTCGAGAAGATCGGCACATCGACGGTGCAGTCGCGCGCAACCGCCGGGCTTGTGGGAAAGACCTTCGTGTTCGTGCTGCCGGGCTCGCCCGGCGCCTGCAAGGATGGCTGGGACGGGATCATCGCCCAGCAGTTCGACTATCGCCACATGCCCTGCAATTTCGTGGAAATCATGCCCCGGCTCGATGAGCACCTGAAGCGGAACCCGTAAACGCCGTCGTCGCGCTTGGCTCGGATCAGGTCCGGATCATCGCCCAGGCCGGAATGATCTCGCAGGAGAGCCGCCGCGTCACCTGCCGGCGGGCGAGCATGAACGGCGAATCGCCTCCGGCGCTCGCCTTTTCCAGCGCCATCGGCTTGGGCAGAAGCACGCCGACTTCCAGCGGGCAACGTTTCGCGAAAAGCCTTTGCGAGAGCGAACGGCGATGCCGCTTTGACCGCGAGAACCGCGCCGGCCTGTTTTCCAGAGCGATATGCTCCGATACCGATTCGACCCAGCCGGAAAGCGGCCGCGCGCCCGGCTCCAGCACAAGCACCCAGTCGCCGCGCGACTGGCGGATGACCTCAGTCAGATCCCAGCTCCGCATGAACCGGCAACCGGCGGCATCGGCCACGCGTTCGACGCCCTCGCCGCCGCCGTGTTCGAGAACAATGACATCGCTGACAAGCCCCTCGACGGCGCCCGCCACCAGAGCCGAGAGCGTGTGCGCAAGCTCGGCCTCCTGATTTCTGCTTTCGATCAGAACGCTTAACATGCCGTTATTTAGGCAATTTGCAGGGCTCTTGCCAAGGGCCAAGGCCCATGTGAACGGAAGGCACGCCATATGTTCTTGCTTTGTTCTAAAAGTTAACCTATATTTTCCCTCAGTGTTGCGAACGGACACGAAGATCCGTCGGCGCAACAGACGGGAGATGATCATGGAAGACGCTTTCGATATGGACATCGCCGGCTTCACGCCGCCTCCGACCCGACAGTTCGAGCCGGTCGAGACCGGTCGCAGGCGCGGCCGCGCGGCGACCGCCAACCCTGCCGGCCGGTTCGAGCCGGTGAGCCGGGAGCGCTTCGACGACGGCTGGCATCTGGAGGAAGACCTTCCGGCCTTTTCCACCGAGGTGCAGGTCGAAAAGGTGAAGTCGATCATCACCCGCAACACCTCGCCGGACGTGCCGTTCGAACGCTCGATCAATCCCTATCGCGGCTGCGAGCATGGCTGCATCTACTGCTTCGCACGACCCACCCATGGCTTCATGGGGCTCTCCGCCGGGCTCGATTTCGAGACCCGGCTGTTCGCAAAGCCCGATGCGCCGCGCCAGCTTGCCCGCGAGCTTTCCAAGCCGGGCTATCATGCGAAGACCATCGCGATCGGCACCAATACCGATCCCTATCAGCCGGTGGAGAAGGAATGGCGGATCATGCGCCAGGTGCTGGAGGTGCTTGCCGATGCCAATCATCCGGTTTCCATCACCACCAAATCCGCGCTGATCCTGCGCGATATCGATATCCTGTCGCCGATGGCGGAAAAGCATCTGGTCAAGGTTTCGATGTCGGTGACCACGCTCGACCGCAAGCTTTCTCGCAGCATGGAGCCGCGCGCCGCCACGCCGCCGCGCCGGCTGGAGACGATCCGCGCGCTTGCCGGCGCCGGCATACCCGTCGGCATTTCCGTGGCGCCGATCATACCGGTGCTGACGGATCACGAACTGGAGCGCATTCTCGACAGCGGTGCTGCCGCCGGGGCGAGCGAGGCGAGCTATATTCTGCTGCGCCTGCCGCTCGAGGTCGCGCCGCTGTTCAAGGACTGGCTACTGGAAAACCATCCGGACCGCTATCGCCACGTCATGAGCCTGATCCGCTCGATGCGCGGCGGCAAGGATTATGATGCCGAATTCGGCAAGCGGATGAAGGGCAGCGGGCCCTATGCCTGGCAGATCGCCCGCCGCTTCGAAATGGCGGTCAAGCGGCTTAAGCTCACCCGCCGCAGCATGGCGCTGAGGGAAGACCTGTTCACCCCGCCCGATGGCGGCGGGGCGCAGCTCAACCTGTTCTGATCCCTTTCCGGCCGGGAAAGCCCTTGGACCCGGCCGAGGAAGTCCCCTTCACTGCCGCACATGAGCAGTTTTCAGAATTGCTCCGAAGGGGACTTGCGGGAGATCGGAAGGCGGTGTGAAATGACACCATGTCATCCGCGCTTCCTTCCGATTCTCCTGCCCTTTTCGATCTGCCACCGGCAGTGCCTGATTTTTCGCTGGAAAGCGCGGCGCGTTTGCGCGGGTTATGGCCCGTGGCCGGCTGCGACGAGGCGGGCCGTGGCCCGCTTGCCGGCCCGGTGGTGGCCGCTGCCGTCATCCTCGACCCCGAGAATATTCCCGCAGGCCTAAACGATTCGAAGAAGCTCACGGCAAAGGCCCGCGAGGCCCTGTTTGAGGCGATCTTCGATACAGCGCTGGTCTCGGTCGCCTCCAGCAGTCCCGGCCGGATCGACCGCATCAACATCTTGAGAGCCTCGCTCGATGCGATGCGGCGCGCCGTGCTCGGCCTTGCGCTCCCGCCGGCCCTGGTGCTTGCCGATGGCCGCGATCAGCCGCCCGGAATCCCGTGCCGCGCTGAAGCCGTGATCAAGGGCGATGCCCGCTCGCTATCGATCGCCGCCGCCTCGATCGTCGCCAAGGTCACCCGCGACCGGATGATGGCGCAGGCCGCGACCATCTATCCCGCCTATGGATTTGACGGCCATGTCGGCTATGGCACAGCGGTCCATCGCGCGGCAATCATCGACACCGGCCCCTGCCCGCTTCACCGCATGAGCTTCCGCCCTCTGCGCGAAGTCGAATAGCGGCCTCAAGGCGCAAATTTTTCAGGAATTTTTCGGGAAATTGCGATGGTCGGAGTGGCAAGATTCGAACTTGCGACCCCCTCGTCCCGAACGAGGTGCGCTACCAGGCTGCGCTACACTCCGTGACCAGCGGCTGCTCTATAAAACAGCCTGCCTGCTTCGGCAAGCGCCCCGCGACATTTTTTTGACGCGAGGCGTAAGGTAATGAACCGCCGGGGAACTTCAGCCCTGAAAACGGCGGCGCGGTTCGGCAAAATCCACTCTAAAAACGTCGCCGATCGCCTTTCCAGAAGGGGGCTAAATTCAGCCGGATTTGGCGTCCCGCTGAAAAATCCAGTCGTGATCCGGGTGGTTTTCGAATCGCCACTTGCGCAGCGGCCCGGCCATGACGTTGAGATAGTAGAGCTCATAGCCATAGGGCGCGCCGCAGGGGTGATGCCCCTTGGGCACCAGCACCACATCGCCATCCGACACTGCCATGGTCTCGTCCAGCGAACCGTCCTCGGTGAACACCCGCTGGAAGGCGAAGCCCTGGGCCGGGTTCAGCCGGTGGTAATAGCTTTCCTCCAGATAGGTCATCTCGGGAAAGCGATCCTCGTCATGGCGGTGCGGCGGATAGGAGGACCAGTTGCCGGAAGGCGTGAACACTTCCGTCACCAGCAGGCTATCGGCGACATCGCGCTCTTCCATCGCGATCGGAAAGATGTAACGCGTGTTCGCGCCCTTGCCGCGTTCGGTCAGCGCAATGCCTGCCGGGCCGATCACCTGCGCTTCACGACCGGGCTTTGCCGGGGCGGTGCAAACGGCGAGCGTGCACTCAGTCGTGGCGGTGGCCGACCATTCGGCTCCTGCGGGAATGTAGACGCAATGCGGCGGCAGGCGCTCGAACACGCTCATGCGCTCGCCGAGTTCGCCAAATGACACTTCGCCAGAGCCAATTTCGGCCTTGCCCTCGACGAGCACCAGGATAACCTCGGTGTCGCCAGTGTGCTCGCTAGCGCTCTCGCCGGGCTTCAGGCGGTAGAGCCCGAAGCCGACATAGCCCCAGTTCGCGGTTTCCGGCGTGATGTCGTGCACCTTGCCGGACGTTGCCGTCGGTTTTCTGAGAAGATCGCTCATCGCTTGCTTTCCCTTTTTCTGTCTTCAGCCTCAGGCGGCGGTGTCGAGACCCGCCGCCTTCGCCATCGCCTTCAGGCTTTTCAGCCCAAGCGACTGATATTCGAAGGGGTTGCGCACATCCGGATCCTGCTCGGCCTCGATCACCAGCCAGCCCTGATAGCCGGCATCGGCGGCAAGCTTCAGCACGGGTTCGAAATCGACGCCGCCCTCGGCATCGCCCGGCACGGTGAACACGCCGCGGCGCACGCCTTCGAGGAAGGAGAGATTTTCGCCGCGAACCTGCTCGGCAATCGCGGGCCGGACGTTCTTGGCATGGATATGGCCGACGCGACCGATATGTTTCGACGCCAACCGCTCCGGATCGCCGCCGCCGAACAGGCAATGGCCGGTATCGAGCAGCAGCTTCGCCGCAGGTCCGGTGGTCTCCATCAGCCGGTCGATCTCGTCCTCGGTCTCGACGATCGTGCCCATATGGTGGTGGTAGACCAGCGCAATGCCCTGATCGGCAGCATATTGCGCCAGCGCCTCGACGCCCGCGCCAAACGCGGGCCACTCGCCGTCGGCAAGCGTCGGCCGGTCGTTGACGGGTATTGCGTCATCGCCATGGATGGCGTTCGAGGTCTCGCAGACGATGATGACCTTCGCGCCCATGGCCTTCAGCAGATCGAGCGCCGGCTGCATCGCCTTCTTCTCATCCTCGACCGAATTTTCGAGTAGGTTGAGCGAGTGCCAGCCGGACACATATTTCAGGCCGCGCGGCTCCAGCACCGCTTTCAGGCCCTCGGGGTCCTGCGGAAACTTGTGGCCCTTCTCGATGCCGTCGAAACCGATCTTGGCGGTCTCGTCCAGGCATTGCTCGAGGCTGATATGGGCGCCGAGGCTGCGGTCGTCGTCATTGGTCCAGGCAATCGGATTTGTGCCGTAAAGGATCATGCTCAGCTTCTCTTCTTGAGCGCGGCCTCATAACCGGCGCGCGCTTCGTTGACTTCGCTCCGTTCGGAGACTTCCGGAACCGCCACATCCCACCAGTAGCCGCCTTCATCCGGCGTCGGATAGGGGTCGGTGTCGATCACGATCACGGTCACCGCGTCTGCCTCGCGCGCCGCTGCCAGCGCCTCGTCAAGCTCGGCGATCGAGGCGACCTTGGTGGCGTTCGCGCCCATCGCCGCCGCATGAGCGGCGAAATCGATGGCGATCGGGTTTTCGTGGTTGGCGTGGGCATAGAGATTGTTGAACTCCGCCCCGCCGGTCGCCATCTGCAGCCGGTTGATGCAGCCATAGCCGCGATTGTCGGTGATCACGAGGGTGATCTTGACGCCCATGGCGACGGCGCTTGCGAGCTCGGAATTCGCCATCATGTAGGAACCATCACCGACCATGACGATCACGTCGCGCTCCGGCTCAGCCATCTTGATGCCGAGCCCGCCGGCGATCTCGTAGCCCATGGTCGAGAAGCCGTATTCCATGTGGTAGGAGAGCGGCAGCTTCGCCTTCCACAGCTGGTGCAGTTCGCCCGGCATGGTGCCGGCGGCGCACATCACCACGGTGTTGTCGCGCGCCGCGCGCTGGACCGAGCCGATCACCTGCATGTCGGTCGGCAGCGCGTTGGTGTCCACCGGCTTGGCGGTATAAGCGTCGGCCCTAGCAAACCATTCCGCCTTCAGCTTCGCGTCGGGTGCCGCAAAGCGTTTGTCGCCCAGCGCCGCGCTCAGCTTTTCGAGCCCGACGCGGGCATCGGCCACCAGCGGGATGGCGTCGTGCTTGGCACTGTCGAAGGGCTGCACGTTGAGCGCCAGGATCCGGCGTTCGGGATTGCTGAACAGCGACCACGAGCCGGTGGTGAAATCCTGAAACCGCGTGCCGACGCCGATCACCAGATCGGCCTTTTCGGCAACCGAATTGGCGCTTGCCGTCCCGGTGACGCCGACCGCGCCGAAATTCAGCTCATGGTCCCAGGCGAGCGCGGATTTGCCGGCCTGCGTCTCGACCACGGGAATGCAATGCCGCTCGGCGAATTTGGCAAGCGTTTCGGTCGCACCGGAAAAATGAACCCCGCCGCCGGCGACAATGACCGGGTTCTTGGCCGCCTTGATCGCATCGACCGCCGCAGCGAATTCGGCCTCGTCCGGCTCGGGGCGGCGCTGGCGCCAGACTTTCTTCTCGAACAGTTTCTCGGGAAAATCATAGGCCTCCGCCTGCACATCCTGGCAGATCGACAGCGTCACCGGTCCGCATTCTGCGGGATCGGTCAGCACCCGCATGGCGCGCGGCAGCGCGGTGATCAGCTGTTCGGGACGCATGATGCGGTCGAAATAGCGGCTCACCGGTCGGAAGCAGTCATTGACGGTCATGGTGCCGTCGCCGAAATCCTCAAGCTGCTGGAGCACCGGATCGGGGCCGCGATTGGCGAAGACATCGCTCGGCAGCAACAGCACCGGCAGGCGGTTGACATGAGCAAGGGCGGCGGCCGTGACCATGTTGAGCGCGCCCGGGCCGATGGAGGAGGTGACCGCCATCGCCCGCCTGCGCCGCAGCTGCTTGGCATAGGCGATCGCGGCATGGGCCATGGTCTGCTCGTTCTGGCCACGATAGGTCGGCAGCGTTTCGCGCATGCCGTAAAGCGCCTCGCCAAGGCCCGCGACATTGCCGTGGCCGAAGATCGCCCAGACGCCGGCGATAAAGGGTTCGCCATCCTCGTTATACTGGTTTGCGAGATAGCGCACCGTCGCCTGCGCCGCTGTAAGCCGGATGGTTGTCATGCTGCATTCTCCTTGCGCGCGCGGTCCCAGACTGCGGCGAGACTGCGGTATTTCTCGGTCATTTCGGCAATCGCCGTTTCGTCGTCAATGCGGCCCGCGAGCCATTTGCGGGCGGTTTCCCCGAATATGGTGCGGCCGACGGCAAAGCCCTTGACCAGGTCGAATTTTGCCGCCGTGGCGAAGCTTTCCTCCAGTTCGGCAGCCGGCGCATCGAGCCCCAGCACGACAATGCCGCGCACATAGGGGTCATGGCCGGTGATTGCGGAACAGGCCTTTTCCCAGGCCTCTGCCGATTTCATCGGCTCCAGCTTCCACCAGTCGGGATAGACGCCGATCTCATAGAAGCGGTTGATGATGGCGGCCGTCGTGTCGTCATCGATTGGGGCGACCTTGGAAGGGATCACCTCCAGCAGGAATTCCAGCCCGTTGCGGCGCGCTGCGGAAAACAGACGCGACACCGTCGCCTCCTGCCCGGCCCGCATGGCGGCGTCATCATCCGGGTGGTAAAAGCAGAGCACCTTCACGACATTGTCGACCGGCCATTCGCCAAGCCCGCCGAAATCCGGGCCGATCTCGGCCTCGGTCTCAAGCGGGCGGGAGCCGGGCAGCTCCACCGGGCGACCGATCCAGAGCCCCGTTCCGGTGGCGCTGTAGAGCGCGTCGCGCCCCAGCCGGCCATCGCAGAGAATGCCGTAACCCGGCCGGCCATCGGCGACCCGAAGCGCGGCCTTCAGGCAGAGTTCCTTGAACGGGCCGATCCTGTCATGCGCAACGCCCGCCTCGTCCGCCATTTCCTCAAGCTGGATGCGGTGATCAAAGGCGAAGACGCGCATTTCCGGCCACTCGCCCGTGCGGTTTGTCGACCAGTGCACCTGCTCCAGCGCCTTGTCCTTGCGCAGCGCCTTGTCGCGAATGCCGGTTCGGAAGAAATACTGCAGCTCCTCCCAGCTGGGGTAAGCCGGCGTGCAGCCGTGGCGCGAGACCGCGAACGCCCCGCAGGCATTGGCGTATTTCAGGCTTGTCGGCCAGTCCTCGCCCGAAAGCCACCCCTTCAACAGGCCGGACATGAAGCCGTCGCCGGCGCCGAGCACGTTGAACACCTCGATCGGGAAACCTTCGCCGGTCTGACCGTCATCGAGGCTCGCGGGGATGTCGCCATCAAACACCACCGCGCCCATCGGCCCGCGCTTGCACACCAGCGTCGCCTTCGAGACCTTCCGCACGGCCTTCAGCGCCGCGAGCGTATCGGTGCTGCCGCCGGCGATATGGAATTCCTCTTCCGTGCCGACGATCAGATCGAACAGGTCGAGCGTGGATTGCAGCTTGGCGGTGACGGCCTCGGACTCGATGAACCGGCTTTCGCCCGCGCCGTGGCCGGCAAGCCCCCAGAGATTGGGGCGGTAGTCGATGTCGAGCGCGGTCCGCGCGCCGTTTTCGCGCGCCAGCCGGAGCGCCTTCAGCACGGCGGCCTCGGTGCGGGGATGGGAAAGATGGGTGCCGGTGGCGCAGACGCAGCGCGCCTCGGCGATATAGGCGGGGTCGATATCGTCTTCCGAAAGCGCCATGTCGGCGCAGTTTTCGCGGTAGAAGATCAGCGGAAACTGTTCCTGATCGCGAATGCCGAGAAGCACCAGCGCCGTCAGCCGCTCCGGATCCGTCTTGACGCCGCGCACGTCGACGCCCTCGCGCACAAGCTGCTCGCGGATGAAGCGGCCCATATGCTCGTCGCCAACGCGGGTCAGCAGGCCGGACTTGAGGCCGAGGCGGGCCGTGCCCGCGGCGATGTTCGTGGGAGAACCGCCGATATATTTGTTGAAGGAGGCCATGTCCTCCAGCCGCCCGCCAACCTGCGCGCCGTAAAGATCGACCGACGACCGGCCGATGGTGATCAGGTCAAGTGACGACAATGATGCCTCCCTGCCGGACACGTTCGCCGGCCTATGCGCCGCGCGGATTCGCGGCGTCTGTCGATTTCAATTTTGGATTATAAATTCTATTTTTCTTTGTTTCAATAAAATTATTCGGATTTCAAGGCTCACGAACCATTGCGCGCCGCGCCGACGGCGACCGTCAAGGCGATGGCCAGACCGAGCGTGGCGGAGAGCGAACGGAAGGCCCCGAAATCGACCTCTGTGACCGAAAGCGTGGCGGCGGAAAACGGGCGCAGCGGGCTCACGACGGTATCTGTAATGCCGACCACGGGAATATCATTTTCCGCCGCCTGTTCGGCGAAGGCCACCGTCTCGGCGGTATAGGGCGCGAAACTGATGGCGATCACGACATCGCCGGGCCGCACGGCCTGATAATTGGCAAGCCCGCCGACAGCGCCGTGCAGCATGGCGGGCACATTCATCCGCTCGAAGGCATAGGCGATATAGGTCGCCACCGAAAACGCCCGCCTGAGGCCGATAATGTGGATCATCTTCGCTTCGGAAAGCAGCCGCACCGACTTCTCGAGCTCCGCCGGCTCCACCGTCTTGAGCAGACCTTCCAGCGAGGTCCGCCCCGCATCGGTAAATTCGGCAAGCAGCGCCACCGGGCTTCCAGCCGCCGTCTCGCGCAGATGCTTGAGCCGGGTGCGATAGTCCGGCCAGCCGCCGACATAGGAATCGCGAAACAGTTTCTGCATCTCCGAAAAGCCGGAAAAGCCGATGATCTGGCAGAACCGCATGAAGGCCGAGGGCTGTACGCCCGCGCCTTCGGCCATTTCCGCCACGGTCGACACCGCGATCCTGTCCTGGTTGGCGGCCACGAAATCCGCGCATTGGCGCAGCCTCTTGGGCATTGTGCCGGCGAGATCCGCCAGCCGTTCCTCGAATTCCCTGATCGTGGCCGGCGCCGTCATGCGTTCCCCTCTAAATGATATTGACATGAACCATGCTACAAACTAGCAAAATGGAATATATATTCCAACAAGATTGTCGCCGCCCCGGCGACGCTCACCGGGAGGATAACATGGTCACGACGATAGCGCTTCTGGGCGCAGGCCGCATCGGCAAGGTACACGCAAAGGCGATCGCCGAGGACAAGCGCGCCCGACTGGTTGCGGTCGCCGACGCGATGGCGCCGGCCGCCGCCGCAATCGCCGAGGCGTCCGGCGCGAAGGTGATGACGATCGACGCGATCGAGGCCGATGGCAGCATCGACGCGGTGATCATCTGCACCCCCACCAACACCCACGCCGACCTGATCGAGCGCTTCGCCCGCGCCGGCAAGGCGATTTTCTGCGAAAAGCCGGTGGATCTCGATGTCGCCCGCGCCCGCGCCTGCGCCGACGTGGTGAGAGAGGTGGGCGGGCGCGTGATGCTCGGCTTCAATCGCCGCTTCGATCCGCATTTCCTGGCGGTGCGCAAGGCGATCGATGACGGCCGGATCGGCGATGTCGAGATGGTGACGATCGTGAGCCGCGACCCCGGCCCGCCGCCGGCGGAATATATCAAGGTCTCCGGCGGCATGTTCCGCGACATGACCATCCATGATTTCGACATGGCCCGCTTTCTGCTCGGCGAGGAGATCGCCACCGTTTCCGGCACCGCATCCGTGCTGGTGAACCCGGAAATCGGCAAGCTTGGCGATTACGACAGCGCGAGCCTCGTACTCTCGACCGCAAGCGGCCGCCAGTGCGTGATCTCGAATTCGCGCCGCGCGGCCTATGGTTATGACCAGCGCATCGAGGTGCTGGGCTCGCTCGGCGCGGTGGCGGCCGAAAACCAGCGCCCGGTCTCGATCGAGATCGCCAACAAGGACGGCTACACCCGCCCGCCGCTGCATGATTTCTTCATGACCCGCTACACCGCAGCCTATGCCGCCGAAATCTCCGCCTTCATCGACAGCATCGAAAACGGCACGGCCCCCTCCCCCTCGATCGAGGATGGCCTGATGGCGCTGGCGCTGGCGGATGCGGCCGTGCGGGCGGTGAAGGAGAAGAAGACGATCGCGGTCGGCTGAACGCCGGACGCTCCGCGCTGCCGACATCGAAGAGGGAATACAGCGCACGTCGCTGCAAAGGCGTGCACCATGCGCTTTGGCCACTCTCGAAAGTCAACGCTCTGTCGCAAAAACTTCATAAAGGCTTTGTTGCACAACAGTGCATTCCAAAGCAAAATGAGGTTGTCGAGGGGGAATGATGGCCGAGAAAGAATTTGTCAGCGCGCAGGAAGTCGCTCGCCGCGCCGGTGTTTCCCGCTCCGCCGTCTCGCGCACCTTCACGCCGGGTGCCAGCGTCTCGGCGGAAACGCGCCGCAAGGTGATGGCCGCCGCCGAGGAGCTTGGCTACCACGTCAACCATCTCGCCCGCGGCCTGATGCGCAATGAAAGCGGAATCGTCTGCCTGATCGCCTCCGAGGTCGCGACCCCCTATCGCTCTGCGCTGGTCAGCGCCATTACCCAGAAGCTGCAGGATCGCGGCAAGATCGCCATGCTGGTCAACACCGACCGTTCCGATGGCAGCGCCGACAAGGCTTTGCGCCAGGCGATCAGCTACCGGGCGGATGCCTCCATCATTCTCTCGGGCCTGCCGGACAAGTCGATCGTCCAGCTCTGTCTGCGCAACGGCCAGCGTCTGGTGCTGATCAACCGCGATGACGATCAGGAAGGGCCTCTCAGGATCAATTTCGACAATGACGAGGCAGCGCGGCGGATCCTGACCGCCTTTTTGCGCGCCGGCTGCCGCCGCCTCGCCTTCGCCAATTCGGCCTCGATGACGCCGAGCCTGTTGGCGCGCGAACGCGGTTTCCTCGCCGCGGGGCAGGCCGAGGGCATCGAGGTGATCGTCGAACGCTACGGTCAGACGGCCTATGCTTCAGGCCTCACACTCGCCCAGCGCCTGCTCACCCGAAAGGACCGGCCGGACGGTGTGTTCTGCGCCACCGACCTGCTCGCCTGCGGCTTCATGGATGCCGCGCGCAACCAGTTTTCGCTGTCGATCCCCGATCAGCTTTGCGTCGCGGGCTTCGACAATATCGAGCAGGCCGGCTGGGAATCCTATGATCTCACCACCTTCGACCAGCCGGTGGACCAGATCGCCCAACAGGCGGTCGACTGGCTCTCCGCGCCGCTCTCCGCGCCCGCTGCCGAACCGACCGTGACGCTGCATGCCGAACTCGTGTGGCGGTCGTCGATCCGCGGCGGATAGAGCGCTGTCAGCCATCCTCGGCTATCCCGTTTTCCTTGATCGACTGCATAGCCATATAGGTCGAGGTCGAAGCCACATGCGGCAGCGTCGAAATCCGCTCGGCCAGCACCCGGCGATAGGAGCGCATCGAGGCGGTGCGGATTTTCAGCAGGTAATCAAAGCGTCCCGCGATCATGTGCACCTGCTCGACCTCCACGAGCCCGACCACCGCCTTGTTGAATTCCGACAGCGCCTTTTCACGCGTATCCGACAGCTTCACCTCGACAAAGGCGACATAGTCGAGACCCAGTTGAATGGGATCGAGAATGGCGCGATAGCCCCTGATGATGCCCGCCTCCTCCAGATGGCGCACCCGCGCCTGGGTGGGCGATTTCGACAGGCCTATGCGCTTGGCGAGATCGGTGATCGAAATGCGGCCGTTCTCGGCCAGCGTGCTCATGATGGCGCGGTCGAATCGGTCGAGATCGGCACTAGACTCATTCACTGAAAAACTCCTCAAATTCAGTCAAAACGGCAATATCTTTCTCATCAATCAGGCAAAACGCCTGCCGTCTACCGATTATAATAGGGTAATCCAGAGGGAATTGTCATGACAGAAAACACTGAGGCAGACCTGCGCAACGCTATCGACGCGGGCACCTACGCCGACGAATCGCAGCTGATCGACCGGCTCCGCGATGAGGCCCGGCTCTCCGCCGAGGATCGCGCCCGCATTTCGGAAAACGCGGCCGATCTGGTGCGCGCGATCCGCAGCCACGCCAAGCCCGGCATGATGGAGGTGTTCCTCGCCGAATATGGCCTCTCCACCGATGAGGGCATCGCGCTGATGTGCCTGGCCGAAGCGCTGCTTCGGGTGCCGGATGCCGAAACCATCGACGCGCTGATCGAAGACAAGATCGCGCCGTCGGACTGGGGTCGCCATATGGGCCATTCCACCTCGCCACTGGTCAACGCCTCGACCTGGGCGCTGATGCTGACCGGCCGGGTTCTCAAGGAAGACAACAAGGGCGTGGTCAGCACGCTGCGCGGCGCGGTCAAGCGCCTCGGCGAGCCGGTGATCCGCACCGCCGTCGGCCGCGCGATGCGCGAGATGGGCTCGCAGTTCGTGCTCGGCGAGACGATCAACGCGGCGCTGAAACGGGCCTCCAACATGGAGGCGAAAGGCTACACCTACAGCTACGACATGCTGGGCGAGGCCGCCCGCACTGAAGGTGATGCCAAGCGCTACCACCTCGCTTATTCCCGGGCGATCGGCGCGATCTCCGAGGCCGCGACCGCCGACGATATTCGCAACAATCCCGGCATTTCCGTCAAGCTTTCAGCGCTCCATCCGCGCTATGAGGAAGCCCAGCACGACACGGTGATGGACCATGTCGTGCCGCGCCTGCGCACGCTCGCCCAGCTCGCCCGCTCCGCCGGCATCGGGCTCAATATCGACGCCGAGGAAGCCAATCGCCTGAGCCTGTCGCTGGACGTGATCGAGGCCGTGCTTTCCGAGCCGTCGCTTGCCGGCTGGGACGGGTTCGGCGTGGTGGTGCAGGCCTATGGCAAGCGCGCCGGGCCGACCATCGACTGGCTTTACGACCTTGCGACCCGGCTCGATCGCAAGATCATGGTACGGCTCGTCAAGGGCGCCTATTGGGACACCGAGATCAAGCTCGCCCAGGTGGAAGGCATCGACAGCTTCCCGGTGTTCACCGCCAAGCCCGCCACCGACATTTCCTACATCGCCAATGCCCGCAAGCTGCTCGGCATGACCGACCGGATATATCCGCAATTCGCAACCCACAACGCCCATAGCTGCGCCGCGATCCTGGATATGGCCGGCGACAACCAGGCCTGGGAGTTCCAGCGCCTTCACGGTATGGGCGAGGCGCTGCACTCGATCCTGAAGGAGCGCCACGACACCCATTGCCGGATCTACGCGCCCGTTGGCGCGCATCGCGATCTTCTAGCCTATCTCGTTCGCCGCCTGCTTGAAAACGGCGCCAACTCCTCCTTCGTCAACCAGATCGTCGATGAGGACGTGCCGCCGGAAACGGTCGCCGCCGATCCGTTCGACAAGGTGAAGCCGACGAAGCTTCGCACCGGCACGACCCTGTTTGCGCCGGAACGCCGGAACTCCACCGGCTTCGACCTCGCCCACCGGCCGACGCTGGCGATGATCGACGAGGCCCGCGGCCGTTTCGAAAGCCATCGCTGGCAGGCCGGACCGATTATTGCCGGCGAAGCGCCTTCCGGCCAGACGGCGGAGATAAACAATCCGGCGCGCCAGCACGACGTCGTCGGAACGGTGACCTGGGCTTCGACTGAAACGGTTGACGCCGCCTGCGCTGCCGCACGGCCCTGGGAGGCCGATGCCGCGACCCGCCGCGCGGTGCTGGAAAAGGCCGCCGATCTCTACGAGCAGAATTTCGGCGAGATTTTCGCGCTGGTCGCCCGCGAGGCCGGCAAGACGCTTCCCGATGCGGTTGCCGAACTGCGTGAGGCCGTCGATTTCCTGCGCTACTATGCCGGGCAGGCCGAAGGCGCGCCGCCGATTGGCGTCTTTGCCTGCATCAGCCCGTGGAACTTTCCGCTGGCGATCTTCACCGGCCAGATCGCGGCCGCCCTTGCCGCCGGCAACGCCGTGCTTGCCAAGCCCGCTGAACAGACGCCGCTGATCGCGTGGCGCGCCTGCCAGCTTCTCCATGAGGCGGGCGTGCCGGAGACGGCGCTGCAACTGCTGCCCGGCGCCGGCGATGTCGGCAAGGCGCTGACCTCCAACCCGGCCGTCGGCGGCGTCGCCTTCACCGGATCGACGGAAACCGCACAGATTATCCACCGCGCGATGGCGGAAAATCTCGCCCCCGGCGCGCCGTTCATCGCCGAGACCGGCGGTCTCAACGCAATGATCGTCGACAGCACGGCACTGCCGGAACAGGCAGTCGCGGCGATCGTCCAGTCAGCCTTCCAGTCCGCCGGCCAGCGCTGCTCGGCGCTGCGCTGCCTCTATGTCCAGAAAGACATTGCCGAGCACTTCCTGCGCATGCTGACCGGCGCGATGGACGCGCTCCGAATCGGGCGGCCATGGCATATTTCCACCGATGTCGGCCCGGTCATCGATGCCGAGGCGAAGGCGGGGATCGCCGAATATCTCGCCGTCGCCGAGGACGAGGGACGCATCCTCAAGACGACCACGACGCCCGATACCGGCCATTTCATCGCCCCGACCCTGATCAGGATCGGCGGCATTGCGGATATGGAGCGCGAGATTTTCGGCCCGGTCCTGCATGTCGCAACCTTCGAGGCGGACGAGATCGATTCGGTGATCGATGCGATCAACGGCTCCGGCTATGGCCTGACCTTCGGCCTCCAGACCCGCATCGACGACCGGGTGCAGCACGTTTCCGACCGCATCCAGGCCGGCAATATCTACATCAACCGCAACCAGATCGGCGCGATCGTCGGCAGCCAGCCCTTCGGCGGCGAAGGCCTGTCCGGCACCGGCCCGAAGGCGGGCGGCCCGCGCTATCTCGACCGCTTCCGCAGGCACACGGCCGAGAGCGCCGGCGAAGCCTGGGATACGGAAATGTCGCCGGCAGCACTCAGGGACGAAATTGCGCGCGCGGCCGTCGAGTCGGGTCGGGTGTTCCGGGACACGCTGCCGGGACCGACGGGCGAATCGAACGTGCTCACCGCCCTGCCGCGCGCGCCGCTGCTTTGTCTCGGCCCGGGCAAGGAGGCTGCCAGAAGGCAGGCGATCATGGTCGGCGCGCAGGGCGGACGCCCCGCCGTCGCAACCGGCGCGATCGCGCCGGAAAGCCTTACCGACCTGGATGGCATCTCAGCCGTTCTCTGGTGGGGCGACGAGGAGACCGCGCGGGCGCTGCGCAAGGCGCTCGCCAGCCGCAAGGGCCCGATCCTGCCTCTGGTGACGGGCGCGCCCGATGCCGGCCATGCGCTGAAGGAACGCCATGTCTGCGTCGACACCACCGCGGCCGGCGGCAACGCCAAGCTGCTCGGTGGCGTGAGCTGAGCCAAGAAAGACTGTCAGCCGACCGGCCGGAATACGATATCCGCCGGTTGGCTGCAGTCAATGACGGTCCTGGCGTTGGGGAGGTCGTTTTCATACGCCTTGGCGTGCGCCGCTTCCGGTGCGAAACCCATATCCGTCCAGCGCTGCAGCAACCGGTGCTCCAGAACCTCGAACGGCACCTCGAGACTGATGGTCAGGTCGAAAATGGCGCGAAGATCGCGCCAGCCGGGCTCATCCAGCAACAGATAATTGCCCTCGACCACCAGCAGCGGTATCGAAGCGGGAACCGCGCGCGCGCCTGCCCGCGAGATTTCCAACGTCCTGTCGAACAGCGGAACGATGACTTCGTCTTCCGCATTGGCGCTCAGGCGCCGCAGCATCGCCGCGAGCCCACCAACATCGAACGTATGGGGCGCGCCCTTGCGCGAGAGCATCCCGCGCGCCTCCAGCAACCCGTCATCGAGATGAAACCCGTCCATCGGAATGACGGCAGCCGACCCCGGTTTCAGCCGGTTGAGCCGATCGACAAGGTCGTCGGCAAACGTGGACTTGCCGCTGCCGGGCGCCCCGGCGATCGCCACCAGCCGGCGGCGGCCGGCGGGCACGGCTGAAAGCGTGTCGAGAAGGTCCTCGAGTTTCGTCATTGTTTTCGGCATCGGCCCCTCCCATGGCACGCCCGATGCGGCGCGCATATTTCCCGTCTGAAGCTCTTAGCGCGTTGCATCCTCCTCAACAAGAATCGAGATGGATTGCCGGTACGGACGGCCTCAGACCAGTCCTGCTGGAGGCGACAGGGCTCTGCACCCTTCCGCCGAAGCGAAAAGTCCAATCCGGGATTTACGGCCGGCAGGAGTTATCCGATCAAGCCTCGCTCCCCCGCCATCAGGCCGCGGCGACAGCCGTCCTGCGATTTGCGATGAAGGCAGCGGTGAGGATCGGGACGATCAGGACAAGTCCGGCGACGAGGAGTTCTATGTCGCTGATGCCCGGTATTGCCTCGCCCGGCAGCGCGATCAGCACCGCGCCCACCAGCACCGGCAACCGCAGCAAGAGTCCCGCCGGATTGCGTGTAAACAGCGGCCCGATCCCCGCCAGATAGCCCTGGATGGCGCCGGCAAAGATGTAGACGCCGAAGACGGCAAGCGCGCTCGAGAACACGATGTTCTGCCAGTGCCCGACCAGAACCAGCCCCGGATCGAGCACGAAGAAGAACGGGATGAAATAGATCACCGATCCGATCTTCATCGATTCGTAGCCGGTCTGCATCGGCGGCGTCTTGGCGACCGAAGCGGCGGCGAAAGCGCCAAGAGCCAGCGGCGGCGTGATATAGCTCAGCATGCCCCAGTAGAAGATGAAGAGATGCACCGCGATCGGCTCCAGCCCTGCCTGGATCAGCGCCGGGGCGAGCATGATGGCGAGGAAGATGTAGCAGGCGGTGGACGGCATGCCGACGCCGAGGACGAGGCTGGTGACCGCGCCCATGATCAGCAGCACATAAGGGTTGCCGCCGGCGATGAACAGCAGGTCGTTGACCAGCGTGCCGGCAAGTCCTGTCATCGACAGCCCGCCGACAATCATGCCGACGCCTGCAAGGATCGCGGCGAGATTGGAAAACAGGTGCGCGCTGCCATCAATGAAGGCCAGCACCTCTTTTTTCCCCCAGCGCCCGTCCTTCGAGACGATCTGGTTGATGATCAGCAGGATCGCTGTCGCATAATAGGGCGCAAGCGATTCCTGGCGCATGACCAGCAGCATGAAGACCAGCAGCACGATCGCAAAACTGTGGTGCCAGCCTTCCTTCAGCGTCTGCTTGAGACTTGGCAGTTCGGTCTCAGGCAGGCCCTCGAGCCCATCACGGGCGGCGCGCGCATCGATCTGGACGAACAGGCCGAAGAAATAGAGCAATGCCGGTATGGCGGCGGCCAGCGCGATCGTCGAATAGGACACCTGCAGGAAGCTCGCCATCACGAAGGCGGCGGCGCCCATCACCGGCGGCATCAGCACGCCACCGGTGGAGGCACAGGTCTCGATCGCGGCAGCCGTGATGCCCTTCATGCCCGAGCGCTTCATCGCCGGGATCGTCATCACCCCGGTGGTCAGCACATTGGTGACCACGCTGCCCGAGAGCGAGCCCATCAGACCGCTAGACATGATCGCCACCTTGGCCGGCCCGCCGCGCACATGGCCAAGCAGCGCGAAGGCGAGATTGATGAAGAACCGCCCTGCCCCGGTATGTTCCAGCGCCACGCCGAAAAGGATGAAGCCGAAGACAAGATTGGCAAAGGCGCGAAGCGGTATCCCCATCATGCTTTCAAGCGACATGGCGTGATAGGCCGCGACATATTCGAACGGCGAGGCAAAGGCCGAGATCGGACCGGGCAGCTTGTCGGCAAACAGCGGATAGGTCGAGAAGAACAGCACGATCACGGCCAGCACCATGCCACCGGCCCGGCGCGCCGCCTCGATGACCAGAACCCACAGAACCGCGCCGACCACCACCGTGTTCAACGGCGGCATCATCTCCCAGCCATAGCGGATGATCGAATAGGCGTAGTAGGTGAAGAACACGAAGCAGGCGGCAGAGAGGCCGGCGAGAACCCAGTCGATGATCGTCGGCCCGCGCCTTGCCTGGCTGGCACGCATCGGAAACAGCAGGAAGGCAAGAGGTATCGTCAAAAACAGCACGGTGTAGAGATACTGCTGCTCGATCAGCGTGTATCCCATCCGCGAACTGATGTTGAAGGCCTGATTGATCGACAGCACGATCAGCGCCACCGTTGCAAGCCGGGCTATCCAGCGCGCCGCGCCCCCGAGATCTCTGGCGGAGACCGTGTCCCCGCCGGAAATATCCTTGTTGACTGAAATGTCGGACATGTCACGCTTTCGTCTACTCGAAATAGGCCGGCATACCCGCCGCCTGAAGGGTTTCCGCGCGGATTTTCATCCACTTCTGCTGAAAATCGGGATCCTCGCGCATGCCCTCGGTCTGGGCCCACGCATCGGCAAGCACGGCGGCGCGTGCCAGAAGCGCATCATTGTGGGCGTCGAGTTCATCGGTCCAGGCGCCCGCATCCCTGTAGGCCTTGATAGAAGCCTCATGATAGGGAACGGTCCACTCAAACATCTGCTTGTCGGCGGCAAAGCCCGCCGTGCTCGGATCGGCCTTGGAATAGACATCGACCTGATCGATCAGCGCCTTCGTGAAGTTGTAGACGAGGTCGTCATCCTCGGAATAGGTGATCACGTCGGGATAGGGTACGCCGATGCATTCCAGCGGCTCCTTCAGTCCGCCCGCCGCCTGGGTCGCGACCCGCTTGGCGAAATGCGGATTGACCGCGCGCATCCGCTCCCACCCCTCGGCATCGTCATGCGGATAAGCGACATATTTCACGCCGCGGGGTCCGGCGACCGCCTTTTCGACAAGCCCGCCGGTGCTGACCGTGGTCACGCCGTCCACCTGGCCGTTGATCATGGCGTCAATCGCCGCGCCATAGCTCGGCATTTCAACCAGCGTGACATCGTCGATCGTCAGCCCGCCGAAGGCCAGCATCGCCTTGGCATTGGCCTGAAGCGGGCTGGAGCCGACGACCCAGGGAATGCGCTTGCCCTTGAAATCCGCCATGGTTTCGATGCCGGCATCGCCAGCCACGACATAGGTCAGGCAATTGTCGCCGCCGACGAGGCTGACGGCGCGCAGATCCTGCGGCCCCCAATCCGGCGAGGCGTAGTCATCCACCCCCTCGAACGCGAAGAACACGTCGCTGCCGGCAATCGAGAAGGGCATGCGGCCATCGCGCACCGGCGCCACCTTGGCTTGCGGGTTGCCGGTGCCGACAACGCGCAGCGAAACGCCGTAAGCGTCCTGCAGCGCCTTGCCGATGGCGATCGCCTGGTTATAGGACGTTCCGCCGACATCGGCCGCGGTGACGGCAACCGTGCTCGGCAGCGTGACGTCGTCGGCCATGGCGGCCGAGACCGGCAGCAGGGCCAGGCCAGCAATGATCGAAAGCTTCTGAAACATTTTTCTCCTCCTGCGGCCCGCGACAGGCGGACCTGCTCCTCTGAATGCAATCGCCCGTTCTTTTGGCTTCACGAATGTCGCAACGTTCGTGAGAGCGGGAAGCGCAACACGGCTTCCTGCTGCGCCAGATGCGGACTCGAGGGAAAGAGTAGAGCAAGACGAGGGGCGCACCAGCCGAAGGGCCGGGCATTTCACGCCATGAAACTGCGGCGCTGGTCGCGCAGCGCCGCCGGCGCGCCTCAGGCGCTAGCGGCGACGGCTTCGGCCTCGCCGTTGCGGACGGTCACGTCGCCCGGCCATTCCGGTCTTTCGGCATCGAGCGCGTTGCTCATGCGCTTGATGCTCTCGGTAATGGCCGAGGAGGCCGCCTTCAATTGCGGCACATAGCGTTTCAGCACATCCTCGCGGCGCACCGCCCGGGTGTAATAGGTCATCCCGATGGTGGCGAGAATCTTGCCCTCGTCATGTCCGTAGATCGGCACGGCGACGCTGGAGGATGGCTCCGAGGCCTTGACGCCGATGCGTTCGGCAAACCGCATTTTCTGGGTCACGCGGATAACGTGATCCACCATGTCGGAAAGCTCCATGATCTCGCTGTCGGGATGGGAGGAATTCTTCAGCAGTTGCATTGTCAACCGGCGCTCCTCCGGCGGGCAGAAGGCGAGATAGGCGCGGCCGAGCGCGGTCGTCACCAGCCCCATGCGCTTGTAGATCAGCGCGTGATAGGGCGCCATCGGGCTTTCGCCGCAGGTTGTGTCGCAGACCATGACGGCATTGCCGTTGGGCACGGCGATCGCGACCGGCCATTTATGCACGCGGGTCAGTTCCTGGGCCCAGGGCCGCCCCGCCTCCACCGCCAGCGGCGCGCCGTGAAAACCGCAACTGAGCGCTGCCACCTGCGAGGTGACGCGATAGCCCTTGTCGCTTTCCCGTTTCGAAACATAACCCGCCTCGATCAGCGTCTCCAGAAGCCGCACCACCGTCGGCTTGGGAAGACCCGAGACCCGGTGGATATGGTCGACCGATGAAACCCGCTGGCGGTTGAGGATCTTCAGCACCTCAAGCGAGCGGAGAACGGAATTGACCGGCATATAAGAGTTCATGTTTTCCTCCCTTGAACCCCGCTCACACCATGGGCCGGTCTCCGCTTCGGAGACCGGGTCCGGTTCGCCGCGCGTCCTCCAACGCGGTGCGGCGATCCATTGCCCTGAAAGTGCGCATGTATCGAAGGCGGAGCATTCCGATCTTTCCGCCATCAGTCTAGTGTATCTTCTCCCAGGTGAGATTACGATAGTTAACAACGCCGTCGAATGTGGCGGGCGGCGCGGTCAGCACCAGCCGCATGCCCTCAAAGCGCGCCGGGCGTACCTGATCGGTGTCCATCCGGTCGGGCACCGTCGAGCAATCAACCCGCGTCACCAGCGTCTCGCCGTCGAAACGGTAAGTGCCGGCATAGGATGAATATTCGCGCGGTCTTGTGGACGGCCGGTGCTCGCGGCCGTCCTGGATCACCACCATCATGCGGTGATCGTCGTTGAAGCTGATCAGCCCCATCTTCTTCGGCCCGTAGGAAGAACGCAGGATATTGCCGTCGGCGTCGCGGTTTTCGATGTTGACCAGTTTCCAGGTGCCTATGAGCATATAGGACTTGTCGGGTTGTTCCTGCATTTCAAGCGTCCTCGCCAATAAATTCGAAGGCTTCGGGGTCGGGTTTGCGCGTCAGTTCCCAGTACTCCACGAGCTTCCAGGGAGAATTGGTGGTCACCCGCCCGCGCTTGTTCTGGTACCAGTTGGTGACCCCCTCATTGGTCCAGACCATCCGGCCCAATATCGCGTCCAGTTTCTCATTATAGGCGTCGTGCGCCGCCCTGGTGCATTCCATCGCCGCATCGCCGCGCTCCAGCAGCATTTCGAGGCATTTGACGATGTAGTGCACCTGGCATTCGGCTTGGAAGATGATGCTGCCGCCATGGGCGAGATTCGTATTGGGCCCGTAGGTCATGAAGAAATTCGGGAAATCCGGCACGCAGATGCCGAGATAGGCGCGCGGATCGTCATCGCCCCAGAGTTCGCGCAGCGATTTTCCATGCGCGCCGACGACCTCCATCGGATAGATCATCCGGCTGGCGTGGAAACCCGTCGCCCAGATGATCGCGTCCACCGGCGTGCGCCTTCCGGCCTTGTCGACGATCGCATCGGCCTCGATATGATCAATCCCGTCATTGTTGAGCTCGACATTGTCGCGCTTCAAGGTCTCGAACCAGCCATTGTCGCGCAGCGAGCGCTTGCCGAAGGGGGCGTAATCCGGCAGCACCTTGGCGCGCAGATCCGGCCGGTCGGCCATCACCTCGTCGATATATTTCGTCCATTCCTTGCGGATATCCGCGGAGCGCTGCGAAATCGCGTCCTTGCGGCCTTTCCACGCCGGATCACGCACCAGCGCATCATGGATGCCGTCGCCATAGGCCCAGAACAGTAGGAACCGGTACCAGGCGGCATAATGCGGCACATTGGCAAGCACCCATTTGACGTTGTCGGTGACGAGGTTGTGATAATTGTGCCGGGGAATGACCCATGGGGCGGCGCGCTGATAGATCGTCAGATGCTTCGCGATCCTCGCCGTCGCTGGGCCGACCTGCATGCCGCTTGCGCCGGTTCCCACCATGGCGACGTTCTTGCCCGCGAAGTCATGGTCGTGGTTCCAGCGCGCGGTGTGCATCTGCTCGCCCTGAAATGTCTCGAGCCCCTTGATCTCTGGGATCATCGGCTGGTTCAACTGCCCCACGGAGCTGATCACGGCATGGGCGCTCGCCTTGCGCTCGATGCCATCGGGCATGCGGATCACGGCATGCCAGAGCTTGTCGTCCGTATCGTATCTGAGCGACAGCACTTCCTGCCGGAAGCGGACATGCTCCAGAACGCCGTAACGCACCGCGCAGTCGCGGAGATAGGATTTCAGCTCCTCCTGCCGAACGTAATAGCGCGACCAGTTGTGATTGAGCGCGAAGGAATAGCAATAGAGATGATTGGCGCTGTCGACCCCGCAATCGGGATAGGTGTTCTCATGCCAGACGCCGCCGACATCCTCGTTGCGCTCGATGATCTCGTAGGGAATGCCGGCCTCGTTCAGCTTGATGCCGGCATTGATGCCTGACGCACCTGCCCCGATCACCAGCACGTTGAACTTTTCGGCGCGGGCTCTGGCCCTGGGACTGGCGTTTTCGAAATGCTCCGGCGTCGGCTTGAAGCCGAGATCCTCGAAAAGCATCGGCAGATAGCGCGCCGAGACCTCCTCGCGGCAGAACACGTTCATCATCCGGTGCAGTTCGTCCGGCGTGATTTTCGGCGCGACATGGTTCGGGTCGAGCAGAACATCGGCAAGCTGGCTCAGAAGCGCCTGCATATCGCCAGCGGGAATGCTGTGCTCGAACGCCCCCGGCTTGGAAAGCATTGGACCGTAGTGATCGAGCAGCGACATGTCGCCGGTGAGCTGCACGAGAACCATCACCAGCGCGGACGGGTCGGCATCCGACAACCGCTCGACCAAGACATCGTGGCGCTCGGCCATGGCTGTGGGGTCGTTGGCAAGAGGGTGGAGTGTATTCATTCTGGTTATCCTCCCGAAAACTCCAGAAAGGCTAGCCAAGTCTTCAGCGATACGGTCTTGCTCGTTCCCGGGATTTCACATTGTGAAACGGAGTTGAATTGGCGGTGTCGCCGCGCATGCGCTCTGTTTCCCTGTAGGGGTGCCGGGGAGGAAAGAGATGGCCAACCAGCAAGATGCGACGCAATCGCGCACCGAAATCGTCGACAGCCTGCTGCGCGGGGCCGTGGATCTACACTGCCACAGCGGCCCCTCGATCATGGAGCGCAAGCTCGACCATATGGAGGAGATCCGGGATGCGGAGGCGGCGGGGCTTCACGCCGTGCTGTTCAAGGATCATTTCTATTCCAACACGCCCGTGATGCAGGTGCTCCAGCGTTTCCGGGAAGGTAAACCCAACCTCACTCTGCTCTCCGGCGTGCCGCTCAACAACCAGCTCGGCGGGCTGAACCCGTTTGCGGTCGAACACGGCCTGATGCTGGGCGCGCGCATGGTCTGGATGCCGACCCTGTGCGCCCACAACCACCTGACGACCGCCTTCCGCTACAACCTCCATGGCCGTCTGGGGTTGCGCGAACCGACGCGTCTTTCTGTACTGGACGAACGCGGCCGGCTGAAGCCCGAGGTCAAGGACATCCTCGACCTGATCGCCGAGCACGACGCGGTGCTGTGCGGCGGGCATCTGCATGTCAGCGAGATGTTTCCGCTGTTCACCGAGGCCCGCGCGCGCGGCGTCACCCGCATGCTGGTCAGCCACCCGACCTACTGGATCGAGGCCAAGGTCGAGGACCTGAAGGAACTCGCAGCGCTCGGCGTATATCTCGAACACTGCGCCTGCATGCTGATCGAGGGGCCGTCGCGCAAATTCCCGTTCGAGGCGCTGCGCGACTATGTCGATGCCGCCGGCCTCGATCACACCATCATCGGCTCCGATCTCGGCCAGACCTTCAACCCGAAGCCGGTGCCGGGCTTTCGCGCGGTCATCGAACTCTGCCTTGATCTCGGTTTCAGCGTCCAGGAAATCCGCGCCATGACCTCGACCAATGCATGTCGCCTGATCGGCATCGACCCGCCGGATGATCCGTTATGAACACGATGCCCGATGATATCGATCATCTCCTGACCGGCGCAATCGACCTCGACTGCCGCACCGGCCCCTCACTGGAGCCGCGCCATTTCACCCATGATTACGCCGCCGAGGAAGCCGCCGTCGCCGCCGGCATGACCGCCGTGGCGTTTCGCGACGATTTCTACCCCACCACGCCGGTCACCGCGATTCTCGAAAAGACGGTGTACGCCGATCTGCCGCTGAAACTGCTGTCGGGGGTGGTGCTTAACAACTATGTCGGCGGCCTCAATCCCTACGCGGTCGAGCATGAACTCAAGCTCGGCGGACGCATCATCTGGATGCCTACGATCTCGGCCGCCAATCACCTGCGCATGGCCTATCGCAGTAACGACGACGGACCCGCCATGCGCCCCCGCGAGGCGCTGAGCGTGCTCGACGCCAGGGGCGCAATCACCGAAGCGACGCGCGAAATCCTCGAAATCATCGCCGAATATGATGCGGTGCTTGCCTCCGGCCATCTGCATGTCAGCGAAACCCTGCCGCTGTTTCAGGCGGCGCGGGCGGCGGGTGTCAGACGCCTGCTCGTCAATCAGCCGCAGCACTATGCCGGCGCGACGCTTGCCGATATCGAGGAACTGGCACGGAATGGCGCATTCATCGAACTGACCGCCGCCGCCTACATCAACGGGCCGGATCGCCGCCACGCGCACGGCGTCCTGACATCGGTTATCGCGGCGGCAAGCCCCGAACGCGTCATCTTCAGTTCGGGCCTCGGTCACACACGCAACCTCAAGCCCGTCGAAGGCCTGCGCGCGCTGATCAGGTTATGCCTGCAGCACGGCGTTGACCAGGATGACATGAAGATGATGCTGGCAAAAAACGCCGCGAAACTGGTGGGGCTTGCGCCGGGACGCTGAGCAACTGGCTGTTTGAACATGGGCGGCTGACATTGGGAGAGCCGCCCGGCTTGCTGGCAAAGCCATCCCAGCTTTCGCCCTGACGTCTCAATCCAGATTCAGCAACCTGGCTGCATTGCGGCCGCACATGGTCTGGATATCCTCCTCCGAATAGCCGGCATCAAGCAGCTCGGCGATCATGATACGGAAGCCATCCACCGGGCGCGCGGCGCCCTTCAGGCCAAGATCGGAGCCGAACACCGTGTTCGCCACGCCCGCCGCCTCGATCAGGGGCACGACGGCCTGCGGCGGGCTCTTCTGGCCGCGGCCCGGAATGAACTGGGTGATGGAATGCTCCATCGTCACCCCCATGCCGGCGAGCTGGCGGATGTGGGTCTCGTTGCAGCCGATCAGATAGGTTGGGTGGTTGACGAGCATCTTGCGCACGCCGCGCGCCTTCGCCTCCTCGAACATTATGAACTGCTCGTCGACGCCGAGATGCCCGCCTGCCAAAATGATGTCGCCGGCGGCGATGATATCGAGCACATGCTTCGTCTCCTCCGTCAGCTTGCCGTTGGCATCCAGCACCGTAAGCGGGATCGGATCGGGGGCGCCTGCGACTTTAGGAAAGCCCTTGGCTTCGGTCGAGACCTTGTTGATGTGGTTGGCGGCCGAGAGCGTCGGCATCCACACGATCTTGCCGCCGAGCCGCACGGCATGATCGACCGCATGCGGATTGATGCCGCCCGAGGCATTGTTGAGCGCGATGCCCGAGAAGAAACGCACCCCCGTTTCCGGGAACAGCTTTTCCAGAATGATAGCGTGCGAGGTGCCGAGATAATAGTGATCCTTTGTGACCACGGCCTTGAACCTGGCCTCGCCGGCCTCCATCAACTGCTCATGATGGTCGAGAATGCGCGGCATCGCGGCGGGGCCGCTGTGGCAATGCAGATCGACCGATCCCGCGAGCAGCTTTTCCACCCGCGCATTGTATTCCGGTCTCGGCGGCGCTTCGAATTCAGCCATTCAGTGTCTCCTCAGGTTTCATTGGCGGGGGCGGGATAATCATCGGCATTGAGCACCCAGCCGGTCTGTCTGGAAAAATCCCGGCGGGGCGGGCAGAAGACGTCCACCAACTGATTTGTTCCCTCTCCAACCGCTTCCGACGTGTGCAGCGCGCCCGCCGGAATGATGGCGATCGACGGGGCGCCGATGGTCACATGGTCATCGTCGCGCCACAGATTGGCATCCGTTTCCCACGGCCAGCGCAGGTGATGAACGTAGGTGCCGGCAAGGCACAGCGAGCATTGCTGGAAATCGCCATGCTTGTGCGGCGAGAGCTGGGTGCGCTCGCGCGGCCCCTGCCGCGGATAGACGAAATTGATCATGAAATTGGTGGAACGGAAGATGCGCCCGAAGCGCCCCTCCTCCTGCGGCACGTCCAGCGAATAGGCGCGCACCTTGAACCCGCCAACGGGATCGGGCCACGGCTCGAGCGGCGGCACATTGCGATCCGGCTCATGCGCCGGCAGCAGGGCCTCGCAGCGCGCCACGATATCGGCAGCCTTTCGGGTGAAGAAGCAGATCGCCCGCCCGCCGGCCTCGAACGCAATCGTGCTCGGCCCGCCCGGCACCGCGACCACGGAATACCCCTCTACCGGCGTCTCGACGCCGTTCCAGGAAACGACGGCCCGCGTTTCCTTCTCAGGCAGGATGACGACATATTCGTCCTCCTGTCGTTCGCGGACGATCCGGCTGCCGGCGGGCTGGTCGGCATAGGTCGCGACAAAGTTCTGCGCCTGCGCATACCATGTCCGGACGCCGCCGTTTTCGTCCGAGGGCTGGCTGTCGTCGAACATGAAATAGCCGGCGGCGGCAATGGGGGCCGCATCCGGTTTTTCCGCGCTCTCGGCCTTGGCCAGTTTCGACCTCGGGTCGGAAGCAACATACATGATCTGATCCTCTATGATTTGGTTGTCTGGTCAACGGCGCGACAGGCGGAAAGCGCCTGGGCAGCGGCGCGGCGGAGAAACGCCTGGTCCGAGCCCGTCAGGAAGGCCGAGACGCCGAGCCGCGTGAGCGCGGCCTGATCCTCATCGCTGGTTGCCAGCATCAGAACCGGCTTTCCCGCCTTGCGGCCCGCAGCGATCACCTTTTCCGAGGCGGCTTGAACGGCCGGCGCGTTCTGGCTCGCCTCACCCATGGCAACCGACAGGTCGCCCCGGCCCACAAACAGGGCGGCGATCCCGTCCACGGCGGCGATGGCATCGATCACATCGATCGCCTCGGGGTCTTCGATCATTGGAATGCAGAGCGTGGTGGCATCCTGCTCGGCGAGATGCCGGTCGGTTGCGACAGCGCCGTAATCGCCGGCCCTGCCGGTGCGCGAAAAGCCGCGCCGGCCGCCCCTGTAGCGGCAGGCCGCTGCCACCCGCTCGGCCTTTTCCACCGAATTGACATGCGGCACGAAGACGCCCGCCGCGCCCGCATCGAGCTGCGCCATCAGGTTGAAATCCGTCGGCTCGCCGACCCGCACCAGCGCGGCCATGCCGCGCGCCCGCGCGGCGAGAATCATGGCCTCGATCGATTCGCGGTTGATCGGCGCGTGCTCTTCATCGATGACGACGAAGTCATAGCCGACTGATCCAAGGATCTCGGTGGCATGAAATGTCGGCGTCTTCACGAACGTGCCGTAAAGCGGCTCGCCTCCCCGCAACCGTGCCGCAAAGCCGGTTTGTTCTGTTGACATGTTCCGGTCTGTCCCTCTCGTTTCCTCCACGCGAAACTAGAGCGGCACATGAACTTCGAGACACCGGGGATTCGCCGGGTTTCACACAATGAAACACTGTCAGTAACACGTCGACCGCAGCGTCCCGGAGATGCTGATTTCTGGGGCAAACACACAACATCTGGCGGGAGGCGCAGAGGATGAAACGACTGGAAGGCAAACGGGCATTTGTAACGGGGGCAGGCCGCGGCATCGGCAAGGCGATCGCGAGCGGGCTTTCCGCGGCCGGCGCCGAAGTCGCCATCGCCGATATCGATCCCGAGACCGCAAACGCCGCTGCGCGCGAAATCCCGAACGCCACGCCCGTCGTGGTCGATGTCTCCAGCCGCGAGGCGATATTCGAGGCGATCGACGGCTATGCGGCAAATGGCGGCCTGCATATTCTTGTGCCCAACGCGGTCTATTTCAATTACGCGCCGCTGGTGGACATGCCCGAGGAGGTGGTCGACAAGATGCTGGATATCGGCATCAAGGGCACCTTCTGGGCGGTGGCGGCGGCGACGCCGCATATCGCGAAATCCGGGGGCGGATCGATCATCACGCTGTCATCGATCGCGGTTTCGATCGCCATTCCGCGCGCCGCCGTCTATACCTCGATCAAGGGCGCGATCGACGCCTTCACCCGGCAGCAGGCGATCGAGCTCGCGCCGCTTGGCATCCGCGTCAACGCGCTTGCGCCCGGAACGGTGCCGACGCCAGGCGTTGCCAGCATCGCCGACGAGGCCGCGCTTGAGCGTCGCAAGGCGTTGTCGCCGTTCAACCGGCTGGTGCAGGCCGACGAGATCGCCGACGGCGCGGTGTTTCTCGCCTCCGAAGAGGCCCGGTCGATCACCGGCATCACCCTGAAGATCGACGCCGCCCAGACCATTTCCGGCCCGAGATAGGCCACGCCCAATCGCAAAGAGGAGTATGCTTTTATGTCAGATGTCGTGCGAAAGGATTTCCACGTCAAAACGGTCGACGGCTATTCGGTCGCGATCCGCGAAGTCCGCTCGGACAGGACCGACCGCGTTCCCATGATCCTGCTGCATGGCACGCGGATACCGGGCCTTTCCGAGTTCGACCTCGCGGTGGAGCATGGATCGCTTGCCGCAGACCTCGCGGCCAAGGGCCATGTGGTCTATATCCTAGACGCCCGCGGCTTCGGCCGTTCCCAGCGCCCGGCCGCCATGGACGAGCCGCCGGTTCCCGGCGCCGATCCGCTGGTCCGCACCATCGAGATCACTCGCGATGTCGATGCCGCGGTCAATCATCTCAGGACTGCGACCGGACGCGACAAGGTCGGCCTGTTGGGCTGGGGCGTGGGCGGCACCTGCTGCGGCATGTATGCGGCGCTCTGGCCGGAAAAGGTCAGCCATATCGTGCTCTATACCGTGATCTATGGCGGTGCCGGCGACCAGCCGAGCTTCCAGATCGGCTCGATCTGGGATGACCCGGAAAATCCCGGCCACTTCAACCAGAAGCGCTTCGGCAACTACACCTTCAATTCGCTCGAGGTTCTCGACAAGCACTGGAACGAGCAGATCCCGATCGAGGACAAGGACGCCTGGCGCGATCCGGCGATGTTCGAGGCATTCCGGCAGGCGCTGATCGACGGCGACCCGACCGCGATGGACCGCGACCCGCCGAGCTACCGTAGCCCCAACGGCATGCTGGAAGACCTCTACCGGATGGGCTGCAATGCCGAAAAGCTGTTCCACGCCAGCCAGATTTACTGCAAGGTCATGATCGTGAAGCCGGAATTCGACACGCTCTGCACGCCGGCCGATCTTGAAGCGCTGGTCGCCGATCTGGAACATGCAGAAGCTATCGATGTGTGGGCCGAAAAGAACACCACCCACTACGTCCTGCTCGACCGCCCGGAGCGCGGCCGCGACAATCTTCTGGCCCGCATGGATGCGTTCCTGCGTTGAGCAAGTTCGCCTGAAATCAAAAGGCCGGGGACGTATCATCGCCCCCGGCCTTTCTGTTTGTTCCGCTGCCGCTCTGGCGAATCGTCTCCGCCTCAGCCCACCGCTGCCTCGGGCAGGCGCTTGCGCCGGCCGAGATAGAGGATCGAGACGATGGCCATGATGAACAGCGCGATCGCGATCGGGTGTTTCAGCAGGATCGTCCAGTCGCCATTGGTCAGCAGGATCGTCTGGTTGATCGAGCGCTCCAGCATCGGTGTCAGCACGAAGGCGACGATGAAGGCGATGATCGAATAACCGTAGATCCGCATGCCCCAGCCGACGACGGCCGCGACGACCATGATGACGATGCCGAGCGTGCTTCCGGTGGCGAAGAACATGCCGGTCGCGCACATCAACAGCGCGCTGGCATAGATCACCGACGCCGGAGCCCCGACGACGAAGGCCCAGAACCGCATGCCGAACTGGCCGATGCCGAGATTGAACAGGTTGGCAATCAGCATCGCCGCGAACAGGCCGTAGATGAGCTGGCCTTGGTTCTGGAACAGAAGCGGGCCCGGCTGGACGCCGTGAATGATGAAGGCGGAGACCAGCAGCGCGGCCGCGATATTGCCGGGAATGCCGAGCGTCAGCAGCGGAATGAGGTTGGCGCCGACGACGGCAGAATTCGCCGCCTCCGAAGCCGCGATCCCGCGCGGATCGCCGGTGCCGAGCTTCTCGGGGTCCTTGGCGGCCTGCTTGGTGATTGAATAGCTCAGGAAGCCCGCCGTCGTGGACCCGAGGCCGGGGATCGCGCCGATCACCGTGCCGAGCACCATTGCCCGGAAAGCGACGACCCGGTTTGCCCAGAACTCCGCGAAGGTGAGTTTCTGATCTCCGCGGTCGGAAAATTCCAGCGTCTTGTCGGTGACGCTCGTCTGCCCGCCTTCCTTTGATTTCGGCGAGGCGCGGTCGGAGAGCCGCACGAAGATTTCGCTCAGCGCCAGCATTCCGACCGCAAGCGCGGTCAGCGGCAGGCCGTCCAGCATCTCGACATTGCCGAATGTGAACCGGCCGGACCCCGTGGAGGGATCGATGCCGGCCGAGGCCAGAAGGCAGCCGAAGGCGACCGCGATCATGCCCTTGATCATCGATTCCCCGACAAGGCCAACGATAACGGAGAAGGCGAGGATCATCAGCGCGGTGATCTCGATCGGCCCCATTTTCAGCGCTACGACCGCCAGCGGAGCCGAAACGGTGATCAGGATGAGGTCCGAGAACACGTCCCCGGAGACGGAATAGTAGAGCGAATATTTCATCGCCTTGCCGCCCAGCCCCTTCTTTGCCATCGGGTAGCCGTCGAGCGCCGTGGCCGCGCTTTCGGGCGTGCCCGGCGTATTCAGGAGAATGGCGGGCACTGCGCCGCCGACGGTTCCGCCCTTGTTGACGGAGATCAGGAAGGCGATCGCCGTCAGCGTGTCGAGCGCATAGGTGAGCGGGATGGCGATGGCGAGCGCCATCAGGATGCTGAGACCGGGGATTGCGCCCACGATCTGCCCCACCAGAACGCCAAGGGCGATATAAATAAGGGTGGAGACGGTGAAGACGTCCGTCATTCCGGCCAGGATGATACTGAGATCAGGCATGATAGTAGACGGCTCCAGTCAGGGTAAGGGGCGGCTCAGTATCTGTTCGAAGAACAGCCAGGTTCCGACCGGCAGGCCGATGACCACGGTGGCCAGCCAGAGCGGCCGCCGCTCTCCGGTGATGATGCAGATGAGGATCATCAACGCGATGGCGACGGGCAGGTAGCCAAAGGCCCTGATGCCCACCATCGCCACCAGCGTTGCGCCGGCCACCGCCAGAAACAGCGCGATCCTGGCAAAGCTCGGCACATCCGCATTCGTCTTGGTGAAGACCATCTGCATCACGCCGAGCGCGACCAGCAGCGCGGCGGCAAGCTGCGGAAACAATGCCGGATTCGGATAGACGAAAATGCCCGGCACTGTCTTTACGTTATCGGGAATGCCCCAGAGGAGGAGGAAGACGCCGAACAGCGCGACGGCTCCCCCCAGGATGCGATCAGCGGTCATGTCGATTGGCCCGCCGGTCTCACTCTGCAAACATCTTCTGGTAGCGGATCGCCTGCTTTTCCATCAGCGCGGTCAGCCCGTCGGAGCCAAGATTGGCGGCCCGGTTGTCGAAATTGGTCATGAGTTCCTGGTATTTATCCGAGGCCATCGCCTCCTCGATCACGCCTTCAAAGCAGACCTGCAGAGCTTCCGGCAGATCCTTGGGCATGACGAAGATGGTGTAGGCGGAGGCCGACAGGTCCATGCCGTATTCCTGCAGCGTCTTGACGTCCGGGGCATAGGGCACGCGGCTGTCGGTCAGGGTCGCGAGTTGCACCATGTTGCCGGCGGCGATCTGCTGAATATGCTGGCTGCCCTGGATCGTCGCGTCGACATGGCCGCCAAGCGCCTTCTGCATCGCATCGGCCGAACCGTCGCTCGGGATCGGAACGAATTCGACGCCGTAGAAATCGCCGATATCGCGCACCAGCCGCTCCAGATGGATGGCCGAGGTGGAAATCGTAGCCCGGCCGTTTTCGCGGGCATAGTCGGCAAGTTCCTCCAGCGTGTCATAGGGCTTGTCCTCCAGCGCCACGAGGCCGAACAGCACTTCCATGGCGGAGCCCGGATAGTAGAAATCAGTCCAGTCGTAGTCGATGGCATCGCTGGCATAGGGATCGATCACAATCGGGTTGGTCGCGCCGACAAGCAGGGTGTAGCCGTCGGGCTTTGTCGATTTCAGCACGGTGGTCGCCACCGCGCCGCCGGCGCCCGGACGGTTGCTGACCGGAACCGTCCAGCCCTGCTGTTCCTCGATCACGGCGGCAAGCGTGCGACCGATGGCATCCGTTCCCCCGCCGGCGCCATAGGCAACGACGAACTCGACAGGCTTTTCGGGAAAGCCGTCCGGGCATTCAGCGGCAAGCGCGAAGGCGGGCATGGCAACAACCATGCCGGCGGCTGCGAGCGTGCGGAAACTGCGTATTGCGATGGTCATAGTATCCTCCCTTGATCTCCCCAAACGGCGGATAGCGCCTGCGCTTCACGACCGTTGACATATACCGTACCGGCACAACCGGGCGGTACTATCGCCCATCCAACCGATTTCACTGTCTGAAACGCCGGTCCTCAATCCGCCACGAAATCGAACTGAAACGCCTCGCCCCGCGCGCTCAGCCGGCCAGCCGTCGGGCTTGGAAAATGGGTCGGCAGCAGCAGCGCGCCACTGTCCACCGCCTCGCAGAAGAGCCTGCGCCGCGACTTTGCCGCCATTGCGGGATCGTAGCAGAACGGCGTCGACCAGACGGGCTCGCAGCATTGCAGCTTGTGATGGGCCAGATCGCCGAGCACGATCGCCTCAAGGCCCCGCGACTGCACGCGCACGCAGTAATGTCCGGGACTGTGGCCGGGCGTGGGGACGATCGAGACATGCTCATCCAGCCGGTAGGCGCCATCCACCAGAACGGCCTGACCGGCTTCGGTGACGGGAAGGCAGTTGATCCGCCAGACCTCCTCGCGCTGCCGGGGCGGCACGATGCCGGTCCCGGAGATTTCCCGCCAATAGGCATATTCGCCGCGATCGAAGAGATAGGTCGCGTTCGGAAAAGTCGGCACCCACCGGCCCTTCTCCAGCCGTGTGTTCCAGCCGGTATGGTCGATATGCAGATGGGTACAGAGCACATAGTCGATGTCCTCCGGCGTGAAGCCCAACTGGTGAAGGCGGTCAAGCCAGGGCTGGGTATCCCAACTCACAGCGTCAGTCATTTTGTCGGCGCCGTTGCAGGTATCGACGAGGATGATCTTTGCCGGCGTGCGGATCAGGAAGCTTTGAAAGGCAAGCGTGATGCGTCCCGTTTCCGGGTCGAACAGGAACGGTTCCATGCCGGCGGCGTGGCGGCGGATGGTTTCCGTGTCGCTGCCGAGAAACAGGTCCTCGGGCTTCATGCCGTACTTCTGATGTTCGAGGATGGCGGAGATGGTGACGTCGCCCAGACGGATATCGTTCATCGGTTCCTCCCGGTTCCCTGATACCCTGCACTACCGCTCCCCACACCGCCTGGCGCAAGCCGGAAGGCGGCCGCGTTTCAGGCAATGAAACGCCCACCCTCGCCCGTTTTTCGCCGGTCACGCCGCGTTATTCTGTTTCTTTAAGGACTGAAACGATGTTTGCTCTGGCATCGAAAGGCCGAGGAGGAAACATGTATCTGTCGCTCACATCCTGGTCGTTTCCGGCGCTGACGCTGGAAGAGACCGCCGCCATTTCCCGCATCATCGGCATTGGCGCGCTGGACGTCAGCACCAAGGGCCGGCCCGGCCTCGACAAGGCGCAACTGCTCGCCGATCCCCGCGCCGCCGCCGAGCGGGTCGCGGCACTTCAGGTGAAGGTCTCCAATTTCTATCACCATTTCGGCGACAACCTTGCCGACCGCAACCTCGCCCTCACCAGCGCCATCGACGCCAATGCGCGCGATCTGGAGAAGGTGCTGACATTTGCCGATGCTGCAGGGATCGCGACGATCTTCTTCCTGCCCGGCATCATCAATCCCGGCCAGTCGCGTTCTGAGGCTATGGCGGCGGCGGCTGAAAGCATCGAGGTCCTGCTGGACGTCGCGAAGGGGTTCACCGCCGAGATCTGCATCGAGCCGATCATCCGCTCCTTCGCGGAATCGCCGGCGATCGTCGAAGAGCTTGTCGATCGCACAGGCATCCGGCTCACGCTCGACTATTCGCATTTCGTCTGCCTCGGCTATACCCAGGAACAGATCGACCCGCTGTGCCGGCACGCCGCCCACATTCATCTGCGCCAGGCAAGCATGGGCAAGCTGCAGGAGCGCTTCGCGCGCGGCAGCATCAACTTTCCGGCGCTGTTCGGCACGCTGAGGGATAGCGGCTATGGCGGCGCGCTGGCGATCGAATATGTCCATCAGGATTTCCTGAATGCCAGCAGCGACGATGTGATGACCGAGACCGTGACCATGCGCGACTGCTTCAACGGCTGGATCGCGGGCGGCGCGTGAAGATGATGACAGACGAGAGCGAGGCCGTTTCCCGCCATCTGGAGCAGCGCCTCATAGCCTATTGGCACGACGTCGATTTCAACTGGGGCGAACACGCCGCGGAGCACTATACCCCGGATGCGCTGTTCGTGAGCCAGACCGCCCGCTACGAGGGCCGCGACCAGATCCGGGAATTCTACGCCTGGCGCAAGGAACGCGGCGCAAGGGTGAACGTGCATCTCGTCGGGAACTTCTGGCTGAAATCGCTCACCGAATCGAAAGCCGAGGCCGACTGGATCTGCACGCTCTACGCCCATGATGGCGAAGCGCCGCAGGCTTCCACGCCGCCGATCGCCATCAGCCGCGTGGAAGATGTCTATGTCCGCGACGATGGCGGCTCGTGGCTATGCCGGCAGCGAAGCTGGCACAGCCTTTTCCGGGGCGGCGTACCGACGACCGGACTGAGCCCCGACGACATGGCCCGCCGCGTCGCCGGCAAGGCGTGAGGCTCTGCCGTCAGCGTTGGATGCCCAGCGCCTCGACGTCGATATTCAGCGGACCTGACAGATCCTCGATCGAATCATAGAGCAGCTCCAGCGCGTAATGCGGGTTGTGGACGAAGGCCCCGGAATCCGCATTGACGAACTTCCAGTTATAGGCCGCCTTCAGCATGCGCGGCGTCCAGGACTTGTAGGTCTGCGGCTTGCCGTCGATCCTGTCGCCGCGGCCATCCCGGTCGGCATCGAGAAAGAAATAGGGATAGGTATGCTCGAACACGATTGGCGCGCCGGCGATCTCAACGCTGTAATCCTGAATGGTCTTCAGCAACAGCGCCGAATTGGCCTCGATATCGGAGCGGATGCCCTTGGAGATATCGCCGCTGCCGTCAAAACTGATCCTTGAAATGCGGATCGCGCCCGGCGCGCCGCTCTCATGACAGCTGAGACAGGTTTCCTCGGCAACGGTGAGCGTATGCGGATCGTGACAGGACGCGCAATCATTGATCGGGCGGGCGTGGAAGAACCGGCCGCTATAGGATTTTCCGGAATATTCGAAGCCGCCCGCGCCGACGCTGCCGAGCCGCATCGCGCCGGCCAGCGCATAATGCGGGTTGACGAAGTTGATCGTCGGGTCCGGCGTATCCGCGTCCTTTTCGCCAACGGCTTTCGTCACGCTGACGCCGGCCTCGCGGCCGATGTGACAGGTCATGCAGGCGGCCTGAACGCCCGGCGCCACCGGATGCTCGATGCCGCTCGGCAGCGTGATCGCGGCTATTTCCCCGAGGCCGGGGCTGTGACAGGTGTCGCAATCGACCACGCCGCCAACCGGGGTCGGCCCCTCAATGCCCGGCGCGCTGCCGTCCAGCCCATGGAAGTCACGGAAGCCGGCGCCGGAGTGACAGGCGGCGCAGTTGGCGGGAATTTCGCCATCGCCGTCCCAGTGGGTAAACGCTTCAGCGGAGGCATCGGCATGGGCGGACCGCGCCCAGGCCGAGATCAGCTCCTGCTGGGGAACCGGTATCTGATCGGGGCGGAACGGGCCGGCCTGCGGCATCACGTAAAGTTCAAGCGCCTCAACCGCGTCGGAAGAATTCTCCTGCGCATTGGCAGTACAAAAATTGACAATTGTCAATATCGCAGCAATCATGAACAGGGTTCTTGAGTTAACGCGACCAACTACCGATGACATATCTTTCCACCCCCGCTGAAAAACTTCAGTTTGAACGTGTGGGAATGCTAAACAATCTGTTCCATCCCGGCAAATCAAATGTCATGATGTTTGCGTTGTATTTGCATTCAAGTTCTTGAGGAGCGACGCGTTGGTCGGCCTTTTCGGCACCGGTCTGTCTTTGACCACCGGCTCGATATCACCGGATTATAACCAGATTACAACGGCGCTGACCGTCGAGGCCGCGCTGACCCCGGCCCGCGGCGAGGAGCTGCGCGTCACCCCGCTCGTCGGCGTCGACGACATTGTGTCGCAGGGCCAGCCGGTGCTCAGCCTGCGTAATGCGCCGGACATTCAACTGGTTGCCCCGATGGCCGCCCGCATTGCCGCCATCGATCTGGAGCCCGGACGGCGGCTGACCCGGCTTTTGCTGTTCAGGGAGGAAACCGGCGCGCGCTTTGTCCATGACGTTGGAGACGCCGAAACGGATGCCGCCAGCCTGCGTTCGCTGCTCAAGGCATCCGGGCTCTGGCGCCGCATCCTGAGCCGCCCCTTCGGCCGCATGCCGGGGCCCGACGAGACACCCTCGGCGATCATCGTCATGGCGACTGATAGCAGGCCCGGCGCGCCCTCACCCGTCCACGCCTTGAATGGCCGGGAGGAAGCGCTTGCCCGCGGGCTTTCGGCGCTCCGGCTTCTGGTTGGCGACCGGCTTTTCTTCTGCGAGGCGGCGCGGATCGAGGCCGACCTGCCGCCCGCCGTGCGACGCGTCAGGGTCGGCACGCTGCACCCGCTCGGCCTTCCCGGACTACAGGTACACCGGCTTGCGCCCGCTTCGCTGGACCAAAGGGTCTGGGATATCCATGCCGAAGATGTCGCCGATATCGGCGAGTTGATTGAGACCGGAATGGTGCCGGAAACGCGGCTGGTCTCCGTCACCGGCCCCGCGCTTACCGAGCAGCGCCTGGTGCGCTGTCAGCCGGGCGCGGATATGCGCGGCCTCTGTCTCGGCTTCGTGCGGCCCGGACCGCATCACATCATGGCGGGCTCGCATATCGACGGCCATCCGGGCCACTGGCTCGGTCCCCGTGACCGTCAGGTGACCGTGCTCGGCGATGATGGCGGCCACCGCCGGAACCACTGGTTTTCGGCGGCGCTGACCAGGGCCGCGCGGCCGCTGCCGATCATCCCGACGGCGGCGCTCGAACAGGCGCTTGGCGGCGATATTCCGGCCGTGGCGCTGATCCGCGCGCTTTCCGCCGGCGATCAGGAGACGGCCACCCGCCTCGGCGCGCTTTCGCTGGTGGAGGAGGATCTGGCGCTCGCCGATTACGTGACGGCGGCCGAGCCAAGCCTTGCCGCCCAGCTTCGCGTGCTACTGGACCGGATCGAGCAGGAGGAGGTCGCAACATGATTCGTGGTTCGACCCACGGTCCGACGCGGGGAATGTGGGACCGCGAGATGGTGGCGCTTCTGCTGCTGGCGGCGGTGATGCCGATCGCCCTTGCCTGGCTCTGGTATGGCGGCATGGACGCAGCGCTGCGGCTGGTTCTCGCGCTCGTCATCTCGGGGCTGTGGCACCTGATCTTCATGCTGGCGCGCGCCCAGCCGCCATCCTTCGCCGGCGCGCTGACGGCGCTTACGGTTGCCATTCTGGCCCCGGAGGAGCTCGGCTTCCTGCCGTTCCTGCTCGGCATCAGCTTCGGTTCGGTGATGGCGGAACTGGTGTTCGGCGGTTGGGGGCGCAATATCCTGAACCCGGCGACCGTGACGCTCGCCTTTCTTGGCTTCGGCTTCGTCACCGCGCCGTGGCCGGATATCGCCCTGCCGGTCGCCTGGGCGGCCATTCCGGCGGCGATCATTGGCATGTTCGTCGGGGTGATGCCGGCCCGGGTCATTCTTGGCGCGGTGGTGGTGCTCGCCGCCGGCCTGCTTGCCGGCATGCCGCTGCAGCCGGTGCTGCCGGCCTTCGCGCTGGCGCTTGTGCTGCTGGTGGCCGATCCGGTGGCAAGCGCTTCGACGCGGCTCGGCGGCTGGCTGAACGGCGGCATCTACGCCGCCCTCGTCATCATGTTCACGCTTAACTGGGAGGGCGCTTCGCCGGTGCGCGTTGCAGTTTCGGCGGCGCTTCTCGCCTCGCTTGTCGCACCGCTTCTGGATGAAGCGGCGATCGCCCTCTGGCATGTCCGCAGGAGAAAACGTCATGGCTGACCTGAACCCGATCTCGGCATGGCGCCGTTTTCTGGCCCTGCCCAATGAGAACCGCTTCAAGACGGTGGCGATCGCCTTCATCGTGTCGGCCGTCTGCGCGCTGCTGGTGAGCGGCGCAACCGTGGTGCTGCGCCCGATCCAGGCGGCGAACCGCGCCGCCGAGCAGCAGGCCCGGCTGGAGGCGCTGGTGGCCGGCATTCCCGGCATGACCCAGCTTCTGGAGCAATCCGGCGGCGCGCTTTCCACCGTCGTCATCAACCTGCCCAAGGGGCGGGCAGCAGACGACATAACGCCCGCAACCCTTCCCGCCGCGCTCGACAACGCCGCCAACTGGAAGACGCTGACGCCGGGCGAGGACACCGCCGGCATAGGCCGCCGCCCGGATTTCGTGCAGATCTACCTGCTGCGCAACGATGCCGGTGATATCGAACTCGCGCTCTTGCCGATCAGCGGCGCGGGCTATATCGGCCCGATCAACGGCATTCTGGCGATGAACGGCGACATGAACACGATCGCGGGTCTTGCAATCACCGATCAGGTCGAGACCCCCGGCCTTGGCGGGCGGATCGAGGAGCCCGCCTTTCTCGCCCAGTTCGCCGGCACGGAAGTTGCCGACCCCTCCGGCAATATCCGCTTCGCCGTCGCCCACGGCAAGGCGGGCAACGCCTATGAGGTCGATGGCATTACCGGCGCCACCCGCACCTCCAATGCGCTGACCAGGACGATCCGCTTCTGGCTCGGTCCGGATGGCTACGGCCCGCTGATCGCGGCGATCAAGCGCGGGGAGTTCTGATATGGCCAAGCCCATCAGCCTGTGGACCACGCTGACGGAGCCGCTGATCCGGCAAAACCCGGTAACGCTGCAAATCCTCGGCATCTGCTCGGCGCTGGCGGTAACCACATCGGTCGCGACCGCCGTCACCATGTCGGCATCGCTGACGGTCGTGATCGTGCTGTCGGCCCTGCTGGTGAGCCTGATCCGCCGCCACATTCCCGATTCGATCCGGTTGATCGTCCAGATCGTGATCGTCGCCTCGCTGGTGATCGTCATCGACCAGTTCCTGCAGGCCTATTTCTTCGATATCAGCAAGCGGCTGTCGGTGTTCGTCAGCCTGATCACCACGAACTGCCTGGTGCTGGGGCGCACCGAATCCTTTTCGCGTAACAATCCGCCGCTGCCGTCGATGATCGACGCGCTCGGCAACGGTCTCGGCTATTCGCTGGTGCTGATCGTCATCGGATCGCTGCGCGAACTGTTCGGCACCGGCAAGCTGCTCGGCTATCAACTCTTCGCCACGACCGATCAGGGCGGCTGGTTCGAGCCGCTGAATCTGATGCTGCTCGCGCCCAGCGCCTTCTTCCTGATCGGTGGGCTCGTCTGGGCGATCCGCTCCGTGCTGCCGGAACAGGTTGAAGCCGCCGAGTTCATGCCGCCGGACACAGAGGAGGCAGGCCGATGAGCGAGCTTACAGGCCTTTTCCTCGGGGCGGCCTTCGTCGAGAACATGGCGCTGACGCTGTTTCTCGGGCTCTGCACCTTTCTGGCGCTGTCGCGCCGTACCGGCTCGGCCCTCGGCCTCGGCATCGCGGTGGTGGCGGTGATGGGCGTGACCATGCCGCTCAACAACCTGATCTACAACGCGTTTCTCAGACCCGGCGCATGGGCCTGGGCCGGCATGCCGGATACCGACCTTTCCTATCTCAAGCTGATCGCCTTCATCGGCGTGATCGCGGCCGTGGTGCAACTCGTCGAAATGGTGCTCGACCGGTTCTTTCCGGCAATCCATGCCTCATTCGGCGTGTTCCTGCCGCTGCTGACGGTGAACTGCGCCATTCTCGCCGGCAGCCTGTTCATGGTCGAGCGGGATTATAATCTGGCGGAATCGACCGTGTTCGGCCTCGGCGCGGGCTTCGGCTTCGGGGTTGCCGTGGTCATGCTCGCCGCGATCCGCACCCGGCTCGCCTATGCCGACCTTCCGAACGGCCTGCGCGGCCTCGGCATCGCCTTTACCATTGCCGGCATGATGTCGCTCGGCTTTTCGGCCTTTGCGCAGATGGTGTCGCCATGAACGAGATCGTCCTTGCCGCCGTCATCGTCATCGCGCTTGTGGTCATTCTGACGCTTGCGCTGCTGGTGACCCGCACGCGCCTGATCCCGGCGGAAAAGATCGTGATCAACGTGAACGGCGCGATCTCGCTCGAGGCCCAGCGCGGCGAGCGGCTGCTTGGCGTGCTGCACCGTTCGGGCATCGGCATTCCCGCCGCCTGTGGCGGTTCCGGCACGTGCGGGCTCTGCCGCGTCCATGTCGAGGGCGAAGGCGCGGGCGAACCGCAGGCGACCGAGCGCGGCGTGCTGTCGGCCGCCGAGCGCCGCGCCCATATGCGCCTTGCCTGCCAGACCGCACTGCGCGGCCCCTGCTCCGTCACCGTGCCCCAGGATTTCGTCGGCGCGACCGGCTTCACCTGCACCGTGGTGTCCAACACGATGAAGGCCCCGCTGATCCGCGAGCTTGTGCTCAAGCTTCCCGAGGGCCAGCCCTTCGATTATCGCGCCGGCGGCTTCATGCAGCTCACCGCGCCGCCCTACCGGCTGGATTTCCACGATATCGCGATCGACGACGCCTTTACCGATTCCTGGCGCATTGCCGGCTGGCCGGAGATGAAGGGAGCCTCCGACAGCCCGGTCACCCACGCCTATTCGATCGCCAACCGCCCGCGCGACGCGGCGGAAGGCCGCGCCGTGTTCAACATAAGGCTCGCCGCACCGCCGCCGGGCCGCGAGCAGGAGATCCCGCCGGGCATCGTCTCGTCCTATCTGTTCGCGCTGAAGCCGGGCGATGCGGTGCAGGCCTCCGGCCCGTTCGGCGAATTCCACGTGCAGCCGACCGAGCGCGAGATGGTGTTCATCGGCGGCGGCGTTGGCATGGCGCCGCTCAGGGCCATGATCCACGAGCAGATCGGCAAGGGCACCAAGCGGAAGATGCGCTATTTCTACGGCGCCCGCTCGCTCGCCGACCTGTTCTATGTCGAGGAGTTCGACGCCATTGCCGCCGAACATCCGAATTTCTCGTGGACGCCGGCGCTGTCGGACCCCGCCCCCGGCGACCGCTGGACCGGCGCGACCGGCTTCATCCACGACAATGTCCGCGCCGCGATGCAAAACCACCCCGCGCCGGAGGACTGCGAATATTATCTCTGCGGCCCGCCGGTGATGATTTCGGCGGTGCTGGCGACGCTGGCGCGCCTCGGCGTCGAGCCGCATTCCATCTTCAACGACGATTTCGGAGTCTGAGCCATGACTGCATATCTGACCCGCCGTCATCTCCTCGCCGCCGCCGGCGCTGCCGGTTGCGCCCTCGCCGCGCCCGGCCTGCTGCGCGCAGCCCCTGCGGCGCGGCATATCACCGGCACGGCCTTCGCCTCCGACTGGAGCGTGACGCTTGCCGATGACCTTGACGCGAGCCGCCTCAAACCGCGCTTTGACCGGCTGCTCGCCGGCATCGACCGGATGATGTCGCCCTGGCGCGCCGACAGCGAGATCTCCGGCTTCAACGCGACGAAGGGCGAGACCGCGCGGATTTCGGCCGAAACCGCGTTCACGGCAGAGGCCGCGCTTGCTGTCGCCGCGGCAAGCGATGGCTGGTTCGACCCAACCATCGGCCCGCTCGTCGCCCGCTACGGCTTCGGGCCGATCAAAGGCACTGCCGGCCCGGAGGATGAGGTCGCCCCGCGCTGGCGTTCGCTCGCCGTCGAAGGCGACCGGCTGATCAAGCGCGATCCGGGCCTTACCATGGATCTCTGCGGCATCGCCAAGGGCCGGGCGCTGGATCTGATGGCGCTGGAACTGCGAGAAGCCGGCCATGAGGATTTCCTGATCGCGATCAGCGGCGAACTCCTGTCCAGCGGCCATCACCCCGAGGGCCGGCCATGGCAGGTGGCGGTGGAAGACCCGCGCCTTGAAGCCGATGGGGCTTTCGCCGTGCTAGCGCTCGACAATGCGGCGATCGCGACCTCGGGCCTCCGCGCCCAGAGCTACGACCTTGGCGACACGCGCTACAGCCATATCATCGACCCCTACAGCGCCCGCCCGGTCGAAGGCGCAATCGCCTCCGTCTCGGTAATCGCCCCGGATGCGATGACCGCCGATGGCTGGGCGACGGCGCTGACGGCGGCGGGTGCGGCAGGCCCGGCGCTGGCGAAACGCCGCGGCATCACCGCGCTGTTCCTGTTCCATGACGGGACCGGTCTCAGAAACGAAAGCGTGAACGGTTTCGACCGTTTTCTGCTATAACGGGACCAAGGAGGCGACGATGGAAATCGTTCTGGCAATCGGCATTTTCGCGCTGGTGGCGGCCGGGCTCGGGCTCGGCCTGATGCTGGGTCGCGGGCCACTGAAGGGCTCGTGCGGCGGCATGGCCTGCCTCAAGGATGTTGCCTGCGAGGGCTGCCCGCACCGGGCTGAAAAGGAGGCCAATTGAGCGACACCATCGAGTCCATTACCCGCGCCGATGCGCTGACGGTGACGCCGGACATGGCGATCCGGCGCGCGGTGGCGCTGCTGGTGGAAAACAGGGCCGCCGGCGCGCCCGTGGTCGATGACACCGGCACGCTTTGCGGCCTTCTGACCCAGAAGGACTGTTTCCGCCCGACCCTGCAGGCAAGCTATTATCAGGAATGGAAGGGCACCGTTGGCGACTATATGACAACCACGCTGGTGACCCTGCCGGCCAGCGCCGACCTGATGACGGCCGCCGAAGCCTTCCTCGAACACCCCCACCGCATCTTCCCCGTCGTCGACGGTGACCGCCTCGTCGGCCTGATACGCCGCTCGGACGTGCTGGCGGCGCTGGTGCGGCTGAGCAACTGAGGCAACACGATACGCTATCCGCGCGAGACCTCGCGGTGATGGGTGATGTGGTCGCCTATCTCTGCAGGCAATGACGTGATGCCGAGGCCGGGCGCGTCATTGATGCGCCAAAGGCCGTTTTCGATCCGGCCGCCGATCGCGCCGAAGGCATCGCGCAGCGGGTTCGGATTGACATCGACTTCCAGCAGACCGGGACCGCCGGCAGCGGCCAGAACGCTGGCGGACGCTGCAAGCCCGATACCGCCGCCGAGATAATGCGGGCAGTAGACCCGGCCCCTTTCAAGCGCCTTGCGGGCGACCGCCAGGCAACCGGTCAGGCCGCCCCATTTGGCGACATCGGGCTGGTAGAAGGTCAGTGCTCCAGCATCGAGCGCAGCGTCGAAGGCCTCGAGGCCGGCAATGTTTTCGCCAGCGGCGAGCGGAACGGGGCCCGCGGCCAGCCTTTTCCAGTCATCGGCCGGCGCATAGGCCGGGATTGGTTCTTCCATCCAGCCAAGGTCGGCGCCCGAAACGGCGTTCAGAAACCGCTCCGCCGCCTCGACATCCCAGGCCTGATTGGCATCGGCAAACAGCGTCTCCCCGGCGCGAAGCGTCTCAGCGAGCCGAACCACCTTGGCTGCATCGGCCGCATCATCAAAACCGACCTTGACCTTGAACGCCGAGAAGCCCACTTCCCGCGCTGCCGCAACGACATCCGCGGCGGCATCGATGTGGATGCCGCTGGCATAGGCGGGAACCTGATGCCTCGCCTCGGGCGAAAGCATACGCGCCACCGGCAGACCCGCGCGCCGCGCCGCAAGGTCCCAAGCGGCGATATCGAGCGCTGCCACCACCTGGGCAAAAGGTCCGGGCTCGCCGGATTGCAATGCGCGGATGCGGGTCTCGCGGGTCAACTCGTAAAACATCGTTTCCGGGCTGTCCCATGCGCGGTCCAGCGCCAGATAGGCGACATCATCCATCAAGAGGTTGACGCGATGTTCGGCCCCTGCAGCCGGCCAGTTGGCAAAGGCTTCACCGAAGCCGAAAGCGCCGTCTTCATCCTCGATGCGGATGAAGACGGCCGGCCGGTTGCGCATGACGCCGAACGATGTCGCCACCGGCCGGGCAATCGGCGCCCGGCAGGCAAAGGCTTCGATACGGGCGATGCGAAACGTGTTCATGACCTAGGCATAGGCGCAGGTAAACGCGCCTTCCCGCTCGATAGCATCGAAACGGTAGCGCGGCTTGAAGGGCAGCGCCTCCTTGCGGGTAAGGTCGCCAAGGCGGTGCAGGATATCAAGCCCGTCGCCTTCCAGCGCCTTCAACACGCCGGCCTCGTCCGGGAAGTGCTGCTGGATCGCCTCGAGCCAGATCGTGCGGCCGGCCAGGAACCCTTGAGCGCCGGCGGCATAGGAATAGGACAGGACGCGCTCGAACATCTCCGGCGCGGCCCCGCCCGAAAGCAGCACCCACGGAATGCCCGCATCGGCACAGATGCCGCCGAGGGTTTCGAAGGCCGCGGCAGCCTCCTTCGAGGCGGCGCTGCCATCGAGCGGCGGCAGGCTAGCGGCCGGCAGCGGCGTTTCAAGCTTGAACAGGTCGACCCCATATTCCGGCTTGGCGAACTCGCGTACGCTGTCGATCACCAGATCGGCGCTCTTGTCGGCGCTTTCGACATAGGCGGTGGTGTGCTTGGCGCTGTCGGGGAACGGATAGACGAGCAGTTCCAGCACGTAAGGAATGTCGTAGCGGGCGCATTCGGCGCCGACGGTGCGGACATAGTCCTGCTGATGGGCAAGCACCTCCGGCGAGGCGTCGGGGCGATACCAGGCCAGCACCTTGACGGCATCGCCGCCCATGCGGCGGATCTTCTCCACCGTCCAGTTATCGATCGAGCGCGACTTGCGGCCGCCGGGCGTCTCCTGGAAGCGATGTTCCTCCAGCGTGACGATCAGCCCGGTATGGGCCGGCAGCGCGTCGATTGCGGCGGGAACGGCATAGTTCGGGTCAAACAGCATCGACGAGGCCTCGCCCGACAGCGCGCGCACCAGCAGGCGCTTGGCCGCCACCATATCGGCATAGGCCACTTCCTCGACCGCGATGCCGCGGGCCTTGGCGATCGATTGCGCCAGCGGCGGGCGCTGGTCCAGCGCGACCATCGTGAAATGGCCGTTCTCGTCGGCAAGACGCTGAAGCCCTCTCTGCTTTCCGATGCTCGTCATGTTCTTTCTCTCCATAGTCTGACAGTCTCGTTGAAATCGGGAATTCCGCGTCGCCCTGTCGGGCGGGTGCATTTCAATCCGGCAGCGGCGGATGCAAAACCTGCGGCCTCTGTGGCATCAGCGCCGGCGGCAACCGCCATGGCCCAGGCGCCGTGGAAGACATCGCCCGCGCCGGTGGTATCGACCACGGCAACCGGAAAGGCCGGATAGTGATGGGTTGCGCCGTTTTCCAGCCACTCGATGCCCTCGCCGCCTCTGGTGACGGCGGTAATCGCGGAGCCGTAGGCGGCCGCCTTTTCGAGCGGCCGATCGACGCCCGCGAAGGCGGTGAGCGCCTGTTCGGAAAAGATCACGTGATCGGTGAGCGGCAGCAGCGTCTCGAACACGTGCGCCTCCGCCACATCGGCATCGAGCACGGTCGGCACGCCGAGCTTGCGGGCAGCTGCAAACACGGTCTCGACGGCTTCTGGCCAGCGCGGATCGGCAAGCACCGCGCCCGCTTTCGCGATCTCGTCAAGCGGCAGCCAGTCGGGCTCGACCGGAAGGCCGTCGCCCCGGAAATTGACGATCAGCCGCTCGCCCGCCGCATCGACGATGACGCCGGAAACGGAGGATTGCGCGCCCACGAAAAGCTTCAGCCCATCGACATCGACACCCTCCGCCGCCAGTTCATCGCGCATGGCATGGCCCGCCGGATCATCGCCGGCGCGGCCCCAGAACTTCGCCTTGCCGCCGAGCTTGGCAACGGCAACGGCCGCCGTTGCCGCCATGCCGCCGCCGGTGGAGACGAAATCGGTAGCGCGCGACTTGCCCGCGCCCTCGGGGATCGTCTCGACATTCCAGATATGGTCATAGGCCGTCAGCCCAAGGCAGATCACAACCGGGTCGCGCCTCGTCCAGCCTTCAGGGAGCTTAGTCATAGGCCGGCTATGCAGAGATATTTGATCTCCACATACTCCTCGATGCCGTATTTCGAGCCCTCGCGGCCGAGGCCGGACTGTTTTACCCCGCCGAAGGGGGCCGCCTCATTGGCGATCAACCCGGTATTGATGCCGACCATGCCGCTTTCCAGCGCCTCTCCCACACGGAAGACGCGGGCGAGATCGCGGCTGTAGAAATAGGCGGCAAGACCGAATTCGCTGTCATTGGCGAGCCGGATCGCTTCCGCCTCGTCAGTGAAGGGAATGACCGGGGCGAGCGGGGCGAAAGTTTCCTCGCGCGAGACCTTCGCCTCGGGGCTGACGCCGGAAATCACGGTCGGTTTGAACCATGTGCGGCCGAGTTCATGCCGTCCGCCGCCGGTGACGAGCGTCGCGCCGAGCGCCAGCGCATCGGCAAGATGCTCCTCGACCTTGGCGACGGCCGCCTCGTCGATCAGCGGTCCCTGCTCGACGCCGGCATCTGCGCCATTGCCCACGACCAGCGCGTCGGTCGCCCTGGCCAGCTTGCGGGCAAATTCGTCGGCGATGCTTTCATGCACGTAGATGCGGTTGGCGCAGACACAGGTCTGGCCGGAATTGCGAAACTTGGCGATCATAGCGCCCTCGACGGCAGCGTCGAGATCGGCATCCTCGAACACGATGAACGGCGCATTGCCGCCAAGCTCCAGCGACAGCCGCTTGATATCATGCGCGCTTTCGCGGATCAGCCAGCGGCCGACCTCGGTTGAGCCGGTGAAGCTGATCTTGGCGATGGTTTCAGACTTGCAGAAGATTTCGCCGATCATGCTGGCCTTGCCGGTGACCACCTGGAAGATCCCGGCGGGAATGCCCGCGCGCTCTGCCAGAACCGCAAGCGACAGCGCCGAAAGCGGCGTCTGCGAGGCCGGCTTGACGATGATCGGGCAACCGGCGGCGAGCGCCGGACCGGCCTTGCGGGTGATCATGCCGTTCGGGAAATTCCATGGCGTGATCGCCGCACAAACCCCGATCGGCTGCTTGACCACGATCACCCGGCGATCCGGCGAAGTCGAGGGAATGACGTCGCCGTAGATGCGCTTGGCTTCCTCGGCGAACCATTCGAGATAGGCGGCGTTGGCGAGGATTTCGCCCTTGGCTTCGGCCAGAGGCTTGCCCTGTTCGGCGGTCAGGATCGCGGCCAGATCGTCGGCGTTCTCGACGATCAGGTCGAACCATTTGCGGATCTTCACGCTGCGCGCCTTGGCGGGCAATGCGGCCCAGTCGGCCTGGGCCGACTTCGCCGCCGCAATCGCGCGCTCGATGACATCGGCCTCAAGCGAGGGAACGCGACCGACCAGGCTGCCATCGGCGGGATTTGTAACATCGATGCCCGCCGTGTCGGATGCCGCGATCCATTCGCCATCGACATAAGCATCGGCGGTCAGAAGGGTGGGGTCTTTGAGGGAAAGGGTCATGCTTCAAGCTTTCTGGTTTTGCCCAGCGCCATGCCGGTTTCGGGATCAAACAGGTGGGCCTTGCCGGCAACCGGCGACAGGTAAAGCGTCTCGCCGGCCTTCGGTTTGATGTCGGGGGAGACGCGGGCAATAACGTCCTGGCCCGCGAGCGTGACGTGGATCAGCGTGTCGGAGCCGAGCGGCTCGACCAGGTGGATCTGCGCCTTCAGGCCCTCGCCTTCGCCAACCGGCGTGAAATGCTCGGGGCGCACGCCCAGCACGACCTCGCCTTGCGCACCCTCGCCGCCCGTGGCGATCGAGGCAGCAAGCGTGCTGCCATCGGCAAGCACGATCTGGCCCCCTTGCGCCTTTGCCGGCAGGAAATTCATCGATGGCGAACCGATGAAGCTCGCGACGAACTGGTTGACGGGATTTTCGTAAACATCCTCCGGCGTTCCCACCTGCTGGATCTCGCCGAATTTCAGCACCACGATCCGATCGGCCATGGTCATGGCCTCGACCTGGTCGTGGGTCACGAACACCATGGTGGTCTTAAGCTTCTTCTGCAGCTCCTTGATTTCGGCGCGCACCTGGGCGCGCAGCTTGGCATCGAGGTTCGACAGCGGTTCATCGAACAGGAATACCTGCGGATGACGCACGATCGCGCGGCCCATGGCAACGCGCTGGCGCTGGCCGCCGGAAAGCGCCTTGGGGCGACGGTCGAGATAGGGGGTGATGTCCAGAAGCTCGGCGGCCTCAGCCACCAGCGGATCGATTTCGGCGGCGCTCATGCCGCGCATCTCCAGCGCGAAGGTCATGTTCTGGCGCACGGTCATATGCGGATAAAGTGCATAGTCCTGGAACACCATGGCGATATCGCGCTTGGCCGCCGGCGTGTTGTTGACCAGCTTGTCGCCGATCCTCAGTTCGCCGCCATTGATCGATTCCAGCCCCGCCATGATGCGCAGCAGGGTGGACTTGCCGCAGCCCGACGGGCCGACGAGCACGATGAATTCCTCATCGGCGATTTCCAGGTTGAGGCCGGAGATGACCTCGTGCTGACCATAGCTCTTGACGAGATTGCGGATCGAGATCGAAGCCATCAGCTTTGCTCCCTGAATGACAGGACAGGTTTGATCGAACGGCCTTCGGCGAAATGCGCGAATTTTTCAGGCAGCGCATCGAGCGGGAAGGCATCATCAACGAAGCGGGCGTATTTTTCCCGGTTGGCGCGCAGGAGTTCGACATTGGCGTCGAAATCGCCCTTGGGGAAATAGAAGGTGCGCAGCATGGCGAAATCCTTGCGGCGGAAGACCTTGTCCTCGGTGATCGTCCAGGGCGCCGCGTTCTCGCCGACCAGCACGATCACGCCCTTGGGCAGCACCAGTTCGATCGCCAGATTGCGGGCGGCGTGGTTGCCGGAGCATTCGACGATCAGGTCGAAGCGATGCTCCCGGCTCCCGACCGGCACGATCACCGCGCCGAATTCTTCCGCAAGCTTCGCCCGTTCCGGATTGGGTTCGGAAACATGCACGGTGGCATAGCCGAGCGCCTGGGCGGCGAGCACCACACCAAGCCCGACCGGACCAGCGCCGGTGACCAGCACTTTCGGGTTTTCAGTTGCAAGATGCCGCGCCGCCTCGCGCAGCGCATGGGCCGAGGTGCCGATCGTATCGAGCAGCAGCGGGGCCAGATCATCATCGATATCGTCCGGCACCGGCAGCAGGCAGTTGTCGGGCACGGTTACATATTCGGCATAGCCGCCGTCGCGGTTCCAGCCGATCAGCGATGACACGGTGATGCAGCTTTGGGTGTGGCCGGCCTTGCAGGGATCGCAATGGCCGCAATGAAGCGGAATGTAGATCGCGCAGAGCCGACCATCGAGCTTGTGGCCGGGTTGATCCACATAGCCGGCGATTTCGTGGCCGGCGATATGTTCCGACCCATTGTGCCAGAGCTTGAAGTCGGAGCCGCACAGCGCCGTGCGGGCAATGCGCACCAGCGCCTCGCCCTCACCGGCAACCGGCCTCGGCACGCTGGTGATCGCGATCCGGTCGCCGCCCTGAAAATCGGCGGCGCGCATGGCGGGAGCTTCGTTGGAAATGGTCATGGTTACCCTTTCACCGCGCCAAGCGTCAGACCCGAAATCAGCCAGCGCTGAACGACAGCCGCGAGAACGAGCGGCGGCAGCGCGATAATCGTCGCCGCGGCCATCAGCCCGCCCCAGTTGGTCGAGCCCTCGCCTATGAAATTGAAGGAGGCGGCAATCAGCGTCTTCGACTTGGAATTGCTGAGAACCAGCGCGAACAGGAAGAAATTCCAGGAGAAAATGAAGGCCAGGATCGACGACACCGCGAGCCCGGACGACACCAGCGGCAGCGCGATGCGCCGGAAGATGCGCGCCGGCGAGCAGCCGTCAACCTGGGCGGCCTCGAACACCGAACGCGGAATGCCGTCGAAATAGGGCAACAGCACCCAGATCACCACCGGCATTGTGATCACCGCATGGGTCAGGATCAGCGCCCAGTAGCTGCCGATCATGTCCACCTGGCGGAACATCACATACCAGGGCAGCAGGAACAGCGTGCCCGGCGCCATGCGCGCCATCAGCGTGACCACCGCCGGCCATGTGACCCGCGTCCACGAGGCGACGAAGGCCGCCGGCGCGCCGAGCAACAGACCAAGCGCAGTCGAGCCGATCGTCACCACCAGCGAGTTGATGGTGTAGCGCACGAATGGCACTGTATTGTTGAGCGTCTTATAGTTTTCCAGCGTCGGCTCGAAGAACAACGTCGGCGGATAGGCCGTGACCTCGTAGGAGTGCTTGAAGGAGGACAGGATCATCCACGCCGTCGGCGCCATGACGATCATGCCGGCCAACACGAGAAGCACGATATTGAGGCCGTCGAGCCAGCGGGAATCGGAAGGCTTATGGCTCATCTTACCACTCCACCGCGGCGCGAAGCCGGTTGAGGACAACCACCGCGCCGAAGACAAGCGCAGAAAGCGTGATCATCAGCGCGCCGGCATAGCCAAGCTGGAAGAACTCGAAGCCGGTGCGGAAACCATAGATGTTCAGCGTCATCGAGCGATCGGACGGACCGCCCTGGGTGGTGATGTAAATCAGATCGAAAAACCGCAGCAGATCGACCGAACGCAGCACCATGGCGGTGACCAGTGTCGGCAAAAGCAGCGGCAGCGTGATGCGCCAGAACACCTTGCCGCGCGGCGCGCCGTCGATTTCGGCGGCTTCATAGACCGAGGGCGGCAGCGATTGCAGCCCGCCAAGCACGATCAGCGCGACATAGGGCGTCCATTGCCAGGTATCGATCATCGCCAGCGTCGGCACCACCCACATGGGCGAGGCGAGCCAGGCCGATGGCGGTAGACCGAGCGAAGTCAGGATATAGTTGGCGGCCCCCAGCGAGGGATCGAGGATCACCAGCCACATCATGCCCGCCACCACCGGCGGGATCATGAACGGCGAGATGAACAGCGAGCGGATGATGCCGGGCAGACGCTTGGCCCGAAACAGCAGCAGCGCCAATCCCGTACCGAGCACAAGCTGCAGGGCTAGCGACAGGAAATAGAGGTAGAAGGTGACCCAGATGCCGTTCCAGAACTGCTCGTCATTGACCATGCGGGCATAGTTGACGATGCCGTGGCCGCGCACCTGGCCGGTGGATGAAAAGCTCTGGAAGCTCAGCCACACCGTATAGATCACGGGAAACGCGATCATCGCGATGGTGAAGATGAGCGCCGGCAGCGACATGGCCGCCAATTGTCCGCGATGTTCTTCGTTCCGGTTCATGAGACCTCCTCACCCGGCCAGAAAGCCGCCATCGACCATGGCGACGCTTCCGGTGACATAGCCTGCCGCCGGCATGCACAGATAGACGACCGTGCCGGCAACATCATCCGGCCGGCCCCAGCGCTTCAGCGCGGTGCGGGCGGCGATGCGGTTATAATGTTCCAAATCCTTGCGCCCCTCCGCATTGATCGCGGTTTCGATATAGCCCGGAGCCACGGCATTGACGCGAATGCCATCCGCCGCCCAGGCATGGGCGAGCGCCCGCGTCAGCATCACCAAACCGCCCTTCGATGCGCAATAGGCCGGCAGGCGCGGCAGGGCGGCAAAGGCGTTCATCGAGGCAATATTGACGATCGATCCCTTGGCCGCGGCAAGCGCCGGGCGGAGCGCCGTGCAGCAGCGCATCGCGCCAGTGAGATTGACGTCGATCACCTTCTGGAAGACTTCGATATCGAACTCCTCGTCGCGCCGCAGGATCCCCGCGCAATTGATCAGGGCATCCACGCGATCATGACCGTCGGCAAATGCCTTCACGGCCGCATCATCGGTAACATCGAGCACCGCAAGCGTGACGCCGTCGCGGCCGGAAAGCGCGGATGCGCCGACTTCCGCCTCGGATGCACCGGTCGCGACAAGCTCTGCGCCGAGCTCAAGAAAGGCCTCCGATATGGCGCCGCCAATGCCGCCGGTGCCGCCGATGACGACGGCGCGAAAAGGCTTGGGCAGAGTGAAAGAGCGGGATGACACGATGATGCCTTCCTGTTGCGAATGAGAGGGGTGGCGACCGCCCGGGAGGAGAGCGGCCGCCGGCACTTGGCGTGCCTTGTTGTTACGCAATTCCGACCGGAAAGCCGGTTTCCGAGCTGCCGGAGTTGCGAGGATCGCACGCTCAGTCGCGCGCAATCAGCTCGTTGAGCGAGGCATCCGCCGCGGCGCAGGCCTCATCGACCGTCTTGGAGCCGAGCAGGACGTCGCCAACGGCCTGGCCGATATACTGGCGCGATTCCGGATTACCGATGATCGGATAACCGATTTCGGACGAGCCGGTGGACGCGAGCGTGGAAAGCGCTGCCTGCCACTGCTGACGGATCGGGCTTTCGTCCAGCCAGGCCTTGTAATCGGCGGAATCGGCGACGGCGGGACGCGGCGGAGCGATGCCGTTCAGCGCCAGCTTCGCCTGCATTTCCGGGCTGGAAGCCCACTGCAGGAAATACCAGGCGGCATCGGCATTGTCGGAATAGCCCGAAATTGCCAGCGCCCAGCCGATGACGGTCGGATGCGAGCCGCCAGGGCCTGCCGGCAGCGGAATGATCGCAGTGTCCTTCTCGCGCTCGCCGCTTTCCATGATCGTGGCAAACTCGTTGGAGCTTTCATACGACATCGCCGAACGGCCGCCGCCATAAAGCGCGGTCAGCTGCTGGAAGGAATAGTTGACTGCGCCGGGCGGGCCATAGTTCTTCAGAAGGTCGGCATAGAGCTGAATGGCCTTCTTGCTGTCGTCCGAGCACAGCGCCGACTTGCCGTCGATCATGTACTGGCCGCCCATGTTGCGCATGAAGCCGGAGAAGGTATAGGGCAACGCCGGGGCAAGACCGCGCGTGGCATAGGGCGTCAGGTCCGAGCATTCCTTGAGCTTGGCGGCGGCATCGGCCATGGCGTCGATCGAGTCGGGCTCGGCTATGTCGCATTCCTCGAACACGTCGGTGCGGTAGTAGAGCAGCGGCCCTTCGAGGTTCAGCGGAACGCCGGTGAACTTGCCGTCAAAGGTGGCGGCGTCGATCAGCGCTTTGCCGAAGCCGTCGAAATTATAGTCCGGGGAAACGGCATTCTGGGTGTAGTCGCTCAGGTCCTTGTACCAGCCGGCGGCGGCAAACTGCATGCCTTCGCGCGAGGGAAGCGTCATGAACACGTCGACCTCGTCGCTGCGGGCGTTCATCACCGTCATCAGACGCTGACGCATCTGCTGTTCCTGATAGCTGTCGACGACGAGTTCGATGCCGGTCAGCTCCTCGAACTCATCCTTGTGCTCGACCAGAAGGTTGCCGATCGGGTTGCTGTTGACCAGAAAGGTGACCGTCTCGCCCTCATGCGCCTTCCAGTCGAAGTCGGCGGCCGTCGCGCCGGTGGCCATGACGGCCACGATCAGCGACGTCGCGCTCAGTAAAGATGCTTTGCGTGAAATCATTTCATCCTCCTCTTCAAGCTCCTCTCCTCGGAAACTTGTAACCGGTTACATATCATATCCGATAGATGTGTCAACACGATCGAAGGGGATGATTTCGAAAAAGCCGCGACGGAAGTTTATCTTGCACGCGGCCAAAATCCCGCTAGAAACAGGATATGGCGGGCAAGAACCTGAGAAATAACGGTAGTTTTTGATGGCAAAGTCGATCGGAATTCGCGATGTCGCACGGCATGCCGGGGTCTCGACGGCCACGGTTTCGCGCGCGCTCAACAACCCGGATACGGTCAGCGCCGCGCTGCGCGACAAGATTCGCAAGGTGATCGAAGAAATCGGTTACATTCCCGACGCCTCCGCTCGCGCGCTTTCTTCGCGCCGCACAAGAACGATCGGGGCCATCGTGCCGACCGTGGACAATGCGATGTTCGCGCAGGGCCTGCAGGCGCTCCAGAGCTATCTCGCGACCCAAAACTACCTTCTGCTGCTCGCAACCAACGAATACGACCTCGACGTTGAACTCGAGCAGGCGCGCAACCTTGCAGAGCGCGGCATTGACGGGCTGATCCTGCGCGGTGACCGCCGCCACGCAGTGCTCAGACGCATGCTCGACGCCCACCGTATTCCGTTCGTCAATGTCGGCGTTTACGAGCCGGAAAAGCCCTACCCTTCCGTCGGCGTCGACAACGCCGAGGCGGGCCGCACGCTGGCGCGCTACATCACCGGACTGGGCCACAGGCGCATCGCGATTGTCGCAGCGCAGCAGCGCAACAATGACCGCGCCGCCGCCCGCCTCAGAGGCATTCTCGACGTGCTGGAAGCCGAAGGCTGCGCACCGCCGGACAAATGGATATTGCAGGTCAACTACGCGCTCGACGACGCCCGCGACGCCTCTCGCGCGCTGCTGATGGGCGAAGACCGCCCCACGGCGGTGATCTGCGGCAATGACGTGATCGCCTATGGCGTGATGCTTTCAGCGATCCGCATGGGGGTTTCCGTTCCCGATCAGCTTTCGGTGGCGGGCTTTGACGATCTCGAATGGAGCCGGCACCTGCAACCGAGCCTTACGACGATCCACATCCCCACCAACGAGATCTGGGTGCGCGCCGGTCGCTACCTGGTGAACACGCTGAACGACGAGGCCGCGGTGATGCATCAGAAGGTCGATTTTTCCCTGGTGGTGCGCGAATCGACGGCGCCGCCGCCCGGCTGATCGCTCCGATCCATGGCGGGATCACGCTCTTGAGGGTCGACATCCGGTTTGCGTTTCGCGATATCATGCGCGCGTAGGCCGTGACCACGGCAAGAGCAGGACCTTCCCATGAAAGACTATTTCATCGACATCGATGCCGACCGGCATGGTCGGCCGCTGCCTCGACGAACCGCTTTTCGAGCCGCGTGACATGGGGCTGCTGTTCACCCTGCCCGGCCACTGCTGGTCCCGCTCCATGGTCAATGTGGCGGGCACGCTCAATTTCGACTGGGCGATCGATTCGCTCGTCCCGGATCTGCACGCCCCGACCGGATTGCTACCCCTACATCAACGACATGGTCGCGGCTGCGGAAAAGGGCGCGGAGGGCCTGACCTGCCTGCCCTATCTCAGCGCAAGCGGCATCATCGCACCGGTTGTGGACTCGTCAGCCCGCGCCGGATTTTCGGGCAGGCTCCCGCTTATCCACATACCAGCTTTAAAAATGTCAGAACGCGTTTGACATACGCAAAGCGATGCCGTTAAAAGACAATTGTCGAGCATAATTTTACATTAGTTCGATGGACTGAGAATGGGAGGAATTGTCGTGCAGGCTTTGCTTGAGGTGCATGGGCTCGGAAAATCGTTTTCCGGGGTGCCCGCGCTGATAGACGGCGCATTCCGGCTGATGCCGGGATCGGTCCACGCCCTTTGCGGCGGCAATGGCGCGGGCAAATCGACATTCCTCAAGATCGTCATGGGCATCCAGCCGCGCGACCGCGGCACGATCCTGCGCAATGGCGAGACCGTGCAGTTCTCGTCCCCCGGCGAGGCGCTCGCCAACGGCATTTCCATTATCGAACAGGAACTGAGCCCCGTGCCGGCGATGACGGTGGCCGAGAACATCTTTCTCGGGCGCGAGCCGAGCGGCGCCTTCGGCCGCATCGATTTCAAATCCATGAACGCAAAAGCGCAGGACCTGCTGGACGGGTTGAAATTCACCATCCGGGCGACCGATATGATGATGGACCTGACGGTGGCCCAGACCCAGCTCGTCGAGATCGCCAAGGCACTTTCCTATGATGCCGAAGTCATCATCATGGACGAACCGACCTCCGCGCTTGGCGAGGCCGAGGCCGACCAGCTTTTCGAGGCGGTGAAGACGCTGAAAGCGCGCGGCAAGGGCGTGATCTATGTCAGCCACCGCCTCTCCGAAATCTTCACGATCTGCGACAGCTACACCGTGTTCCGCGATGGCCGCTTCGTCGAGGAAGGCGCGCTTGCCGATATCGACAAGGACCGGCTGATCAGCCTGATCGTCGGTCGTCCCCTGACCGAGGAATTCGTCAAGGACAACACTGCCGAAACCGAGCCGACCCTGCGCGTCGCGGGGCTCGCCGCCGCCCATGGCGTGCGCGATGTCTCCTTCGAGGCCCATCGCGGGGAAATCCTGGCGCTTTACGGGTTGATGGGCTCCGGGCGCAGCGAGATTTTCGACAGGCTGTTCGGCCTGTCGGACGAAACCGACGGCACAGTCGAGATCAACGGTGCCCGGCAGCAAATCACCCGCCCTTCTGAGGCGATCGCGGCGGGCCTTGCCTATGTCACCGAGGACCGCAAGGTCTCGGGGCTCGTCCTCACCGGCGATGTCCGCGAGAACCTGTGCCTTGCAACCCTCGAACGGATGTCGACCCCGCTGATGATGAACGGCAAGGCCGAAACCGAGGCCGCAGGGCGCATGGTCGAGACGCTCAACATCAAGACCGCGTCGCTGAAGCTCGGCGTTTCCAATCTTTCCGGCGGCAACCAGCAGAAGGTTGTGCTCGGCAAATGGTTCCTGACCGAGCCGAACGTGCTGCTTCTGGACGAGCCGACCCGCGGCGTCGATGTCGGCGCCAAGCGGGAAATCTATCGCGTTATGTCCGATTTCGCCAAGGGCGGCGGGACCGTGATCATGATCTCTTCCGAGACCGACGAAGTGCTCGGCATGGCCGACCGCGCCATCGTGATGCGCGACGGCCGCGTCGCCGGAACCCTGGATCGGGCGGAGATGTCCGCCGAAAAACTGCTGCATCTCGCGGCGTAAAAAACGTGACGCAGGGCGGGACGCCGCGATGAGCGCGTCCTTGGCCTGCCGATAACCCGTCAATCGGGGAGGACCATACGTTGACTGACACTCAGAATGCCAAAACCCCGGCGGGCGCCGGAACCGAGCAGAAGCGGCCGATGACCGAGCGGCTGGGGCCGATCGCCCAGCGCTACGGCATATTGATCGCGCTGATCCTGGTCTGCATCGTGCTCTCGATCGTCAGCGAGAATTTTCTCAGCCCGCGCAATATCGTCAACGTGCTGCGCCAGACCTCGATCAACGGCATCCTCGCCATCGGCATGACCTTCGTGATCCTCACGCGCGGCATCGACCTTTCGGTCGGTTCCGTGGTCGCCCTTGCCGGCGTGGTCTCGGCCTCCTTCGCCACCACCTCATCCAGCGCCTTCATTCCCGGCACGCCCTATATCGCCCCGATCGCGATCGTCATCGGCCTTGCCGCCGGCATCGCCATGGGCGCGATTTCCGGCACGGCGGTCGCGCGGTTTTCGGTGCCCGCCTTCGTCGCCACGCTCGGCATGCTGTCGGCGGCGCGCGGCCTCACCCTGATCTATTCCGGCGGACGCCCGATCCCGGCGTTGACCGACGGCTATCGCTGGATCGGCACGGGCGATATCTTCGGCCTTCCGATCCCGATCATCCTGTTCGCGCTGGTGTTCCTCGTCGCCCATTTCGTGCTGACCAATACCCGTTTCGGCCGCCATATCTATGCCGTCGGCGGCAATCCGCATGCCGCCAAGGTCTCCGGCCTCAGCGTCAACCGCATTCGCTTCATGGTCTACGTCATTTCCGGCGCGCTGGCCGGGCTCGCCGGCATGGTGCTCGCCGCCCGCACGGGCTCGGCGCTGCCGCAGGCCGGCGTCGCCTATGAGCTCGACGCAATCGCCGCGGTGGTGATCGGCGGCACCAGCCTTTCCGGCGGCATCGGCCGGGTCAGCGGCACCGTCATCGGCGCGCTGTTGATCGGCGTGATGAATAACGGCCTCGATCTGCTGGGCGTCGAATCCTACTACCAGCAGGTCATCAAGGGCGCGCTGATCGTCGCCGCCGTCATGCTCGACCGCTCGCGCAAGAGCGAAACCTGATCCGGCATCGCCGGTTGTTCCACGCCGCATATTCGCAGTCCGTTTTCAGAAACTGCGCGGCACCCACCATGTCACCAAAGGGAGGAAACCCGACATGAAACTTCGTAATATCCTGGCAACCACAGCCCTGGTCGGCGCCGCGTTCGCCGCCACCACCGCCAGCGCGCAGGACCCGCTGAAGATCGGCGCCGCCGTTTACGGCCTCAACGCCGAGTTCATGCAGCTCTGGGCCAATGCCGCCGAAAACCATCCCTCGGTGAAGGACGGCTCCGTCGACCTGACCATCTTCGACGGCCGCTATGACGCGCTGGTCCAGCAGGAACAGTTCGAAACCATGATCACCCAGGGCTATGACGCCATCGTCTTCGTGCCCATCGACATCGAAGCCGGCGCCACGGCCGTTGAATCTGCCTCCGATGCCGGCATTCCGGTGGTCGGCTCCAACACCCAGGTCAACTCCGATCTCCTGACCTCCTATGTCGGCTCCGACGACGTCGAGGCCGGTTATCTCGAAGCCAAGGCCGTGCTCGATGACATCAGCTGCTCGGGCGATGTCGTCATCATCGAGGGCCCGATCGGCCAGTCCGCGCAGATCCAGCGCGGCGAAGGCAATGAGAAGGCGATCGCCGAATGCGGCGACGGCGTTAACGTTGTCGAGCAGCAGACCGCCAACTGGAGCCGCGCGGAAGCCCAGTCGCTGATGGAAAACTGGCTGACCGCCCATGGCGGCGACATCAAGGGCGTGATCGCGCAGAATGATGAAATGGCTCTTGGCGCGATCGAGGCGATCAAGGCCGCTGGTCTCAACGTCAGCGATTTCTCGATTGCCGGCGTCGATGGCGTGACCGATGCGCTGGAAGCCGTCAAGCGCGGCGACATGCACTCGATCCTGCAGGATGGCCAGGCCCAGGCGCTGGGCGCGATCGATGTTGCGATCAAGGCCGTCAACCCGGACTATGAGCCGACCTCCGGCATCTGGGAGAAATACCCGGAAATGCAGTGGAACAACGGCGAATCCAAGCAGTACAATGTGCCGTGGACGCCGGTAACCGCCGACAATGTCGACGAGCTCCTGAAAGAGCGTCAGTAAAACCGAATACCGCCTGCGGCCGATAGCGGCCGCGGGCGACCCATAGCGGCACGGCCGTAAAAGCAGCCAGAAGAAAGGACGTTTCGATGGCGTCTTCCCCTGAATTTTCACTTGCCGGCAAGGTCGCGGTCATCACCGGCGCGGCATCCGGCATCGGCGCGGCGATTGCCCGGGCGTTTGCTGCCAAGGGCGCGCGCGTCGCCATTCTCGACATGAACCGCGATGCGGCCGACGCCATGGCCGCCGCGCTTGACGGCGCGAAGGCGTTTGCATGCAACGTCACCGACAGCGAAAGCGTTGAAGCGGCGGTTGCCGACGTCAAGGCGGCACTCGGCGAGATCGACATTCTCGTCAATTCGGCGGGCATCGTCGACCTCGCCCCCGCCGAAGAGCTCTCGAAAGCCGCCTGGGACCGCACCATCGCCGTCAACCTGACCGGCACCTATCTGATGTGCCAGGCCGTAGGGCGCGCGATGATCGCTGCCGGCAAGGGCGGGAGGATCGTCAACCTTGCAAGCCAGGCCGGCTCGGTCGCCATCGAAGGCCATGTCGCCTACTGCGCCACCAAATTCGCCGTTATCGGCGTCACCAAGACGCTGGCGCTGGAATGGGGCAAGCACGGCATCACCGCCAATTCGATCTCGCCCACCGTGGTGATGACCGATCTCGGCCGCAAAGCCTGGGAAGGCGAAAAGGGCGAGGCGATGAAGGCCCAGATCCCGAGCGGCCGCTTTGCCGAGCCGGAAGAAATCGCCGCCGCCGCCGTGTTCCTCGCCTCCGACGAGGCAGCGATGATCAACGGCGCCGATCTTCTGGTCGATGGCGGCTACACCGTCCGGTAAATGATGAACGATAAGGTCGCTTCAATGCAGAGATTTATCAACAACCCCGACGATCTTGTCGATGAGACCGTGGCCGGTTTCGTCCGGGCCCACCGCGATCTGGTGCGGCTCGATCCGGCCAATGCGCGCGTGATCGTGTCGCAGGCAGCGCCCGTCTCGGGCAAGGTCGGCATCGTCACCGGCGGCGGTTCGGGCCACGAGCCGGCCTTCATCGGCTATACCGGTCGCAACATGGTGGACGCGGTCGCGGTCGGCGAACTGTTCTCCTCGCCGACTGCCAAGAGTTTTGCCGATGCGATGCGCGCAGCCGATGGCGGCGCCGGCGTCGCGGTGCTTTACGGCAACTACGCCGGCGACAACATGAACGTCAAAATGGCCGCCGGCATGCTCGAGAAAGAGGGCATCGAGGTCGCGACCGTGGTCGCCAATGACGATGTCTGCTCCGCCCCGCTTTCCGAGCGCGAGAAGCGCCGCGGCGTCGCGGGCGAAATCTTCATGTGGAAGATCGGCAGCGCGGTTGCCGCCAAAGGCGGATCGCTCACCGAGGTTCAGGCCGCAGCGCAGAAGGCGATCGACAGCGTGCGCTCCGTCGGCGTCGGGCTTGGCCCGTGCACACTGCCGGCCGTCGGTCATCCGAATTTCCAGATCGAGGCCGGAACCATGGAGGTCGGCATCGGCCACCACGGCGAGCCCGGCACCCGCGTGGAGCCGCTGAAGACCGCCAATGAAGTCGCCGCCGACATGGTCAAGATCGTCATGGATGACCACGACCTGCCGAAGGGCAGCGAAGTGGCCGTCCTGGTCTCCGGCCTGGGCGCGACCCCGGTCAACGAGCTTTACGTGCTCTATGACCGCATGGAACAGGAAATCGAGGCCCGCGGCGCGACCGTCTATCGCGCCTATGTCGGCAATTATTTCACCTCGCTGGAAATGATCGGCGCGACGCTCTCGGTCATGGTTCTGGACGACGAGATGAAGGCGCTGCTGGATATGGAGGCAACCGCGCCCGGCTTCAGCCAGACCGGCAACGCCGCGCCGAAAATCCAGCCAGCCGCCGCGAAGGCCGCCACTACAGCTCAGGTGAAGACAGCGAAGGCCGAGGACGACGCACCCCGCGCGCCCGAGACCATCAACGGCCCTTCGGTGACGAATGCCGGCAATGCGGCGATCGTCGAGGAGATCGCGGCGGTGATCGTCGAGAACAAGGCCTGGCTTTCGGAGATTGACGGCAAGATCGGCGATGGCGACCACGGCATCAACATGGCCAAGGGCTTCGGCCGCGCCGCCGAACGGATCGCCGGCTCGGAAATGACGCTCGACGAGGCGATGACCGTCCTGTCCGATATTCTGATGTCGGAGATCGGCGGCTCGATGGGCCCGCTCTACGGCCTGATGTTCCAGGAAATGGCCTCGTCCATCAAGGGCCGCACCGCCATCGACGCCGATGCGTTTTCGCTCATGCTGAACGCAGGTCTCGAAGGCGTGCGCTCCACCGGTTCGGCCAAGGTTGGCGACAAGACGCTGATCGACACCTTCGTCCCCGCCGTCGAGGCTTTCGACGCGACAAAGGCGGACGGTTTCGCCCCTGCCCTTCAGGCGATGGCGAAGGCCGCGGAAAAGGGCCGAGATTCCACTGTCGATCTGGTTGCCCGCATCGGACGCGCCAGCCGGCTTGGCGAGCGCTCGCGCGGCGTCCTTGATGCCGGAGCAACCTCCTGCTGCATGATCCTGACCGAACTTGGAAACGGGTTCTCCCGCCGCCTTCAGAATTGATGAAGGCGGCGCGGGCGGGCACGGAATCGCTTGTGCTCGCCCGCCTCCTCGCAGCATAATGCGGCCATGATGTATCTCGATTGCCATGCCCTCGCCGATCTGTTTCGCGCCTTCGCGCGCCGGATGAATGACGAACGCGACTATCTGGCCGAGCTCGATGGCGCGATCGGCGATGCCGATCACGGCACAGCCATGGCCGAAGGCTTTTCCGCCGCCGCCGTGGCGCTGACCCACAACGCTTCCGATTACGCCTCGCTCAGGGTCGCGCTGACGCAGGCCGGTCGCTCCTTCCTCAACGCCGTCGGCGCCACCACCGGGCCGCTCTATGCCAGCGGGCTGACCCGCGCCGGCCTTGCCATGCCGGAAGACAAACAGGTGCCGATCGAGCGTCTCGCCGACATCCTGATCTCGATCTCGGAAGGGATCGAGGAACGCGGCAAGGCATCGCCCGGCGACAAGACCATGCTGGATGCCTGGCTGCCCGCCACCCACGCAATCCGCGATGCGAGAGCCGAGGGTGCAACGCTCGCCGAAGTTATGAGCCGCGCCGCCGCTGCTGCCGCAGAAGGGGCCGAAGCCACGCGCGGCATGGTGGCGGCCAAGGGCCGCGCCGCCCGCCTTGGCGCGCGCACAATCGGCCATCTCGATCCCGGAGCCGTTTCCGCCGCCGCGCTGATTGACGCCGCACGCGAATGGGTGTCTGCGGCAGCCGAGCGAGAGACCCTTTGATGGCACGAAAGAGCGGTCCGCGCGCCCTGTCCGCCTCCGAGAGGCAATCCGGCTCCCAACTGCCCCTGCGTTTCGGCGGAGACCCGCTGCTGTGGGCGGCATGGCTTTACTACGAAGAGGGCATGACCCAGGGCGACATTGCCGTTGCCATGGGCATTTCCCGCCCCACCGTGAACGCTTATCTCGCCGATGCCCGCACGCGCGGCATCGTCTCGATCGAGATCGCGCCGGAGAAATTCCGGCAATTGTCGCTCGCCCAGAGCCTCAAGGAGCATTTCGGCCTCGCCGATTGTCTGGTGATCCCCTCAACCGGCGGCGAACGCACACTGACGGAACGGCTGGGGGCTGCGGGCGCGCAGGTGCTGGCGCTGCACGCACAATCCGGCGATACCATCGCCGTGACCTGGGGCCGGACGATGCTGGCGATCGCCAATGCCGTCGAACGGGTCAATCTCAGGGACATGCGCGTGGTTCAGGCGACCGGCGGCACGACCGCCAAGATCCCGTGGACGCCCGAGGCCTGCGCCACGCGGCTGGCCGAGGCGCTGGACGCCCGCTGCATACCACTGTCGTCGCCCGCGATCCTGTCATCCGCTTCCGTCCGCGACGTGCTGTTCGAGGAACCGGTGATCGCCGAACAGCTCGGCGTGTTGGCGGCGGCAAACCGCATCCTGCTCGGCATCTCGTCGCTGAGGGCGGAAAGCACGATCCACACCAGCGGCTTCTTCGACAAGGTGGACGTCAACGAGCACTATCACGCCGCCGTCGGCAGCATTGCCGGCCGGCTTATCAACGCGCGCGGCGAGCCGGTGGCCGGGCCGCTCGACGGGCGCACCGTCGGCATCGAGCTGGCCGCGCTTCGCGCCATTCCGCAGCGGATTGCGGTCGCCGGCGGGATCGACAAGGTGCAGGCGATCCTCGCGGCGCTGCGCGGCGGCTATGTCAGCGTGCTGGTCACCGATGTGGATACCGCCTGGGGCATACTGCGCTCCGAGAACGTCGACATCCGCCCGCAGCGTATGGAAACCGCCAGGGCGCCGCAACTGCCCGAACGGGTGCACACCAAGAAATTCATCAACCGACCGCAGGACGCGGTTGACGAGACGCTGGCGAGCGCGCTTCTGGCGCACCCGGAAATCCTGGCCCCGGTTCCGGGCGCGCCCCGCGCGCTGCGCTCGGTACACGCCCCCCGCCCCGGCAAGGTCGGCCTCGTCATCGGCGGCGGCGCGGGGCATGAGCCGGGCTTTTTCGGTTATGTCGGCCAGGGGCTCGCGGATGCGGTGGTCGTCGGCAATGTGTTCGCCGCGCCGCCGCCTGATCCGATCCTCGCCTCCACCCGCGCTGTTGATGGCGGGGCCGGCGTACTGCACATTTTCGGCAATTTCTCCGGCGATGTGATGAATTTCGAGATCGCCGCCGAAATGGCCGCGGCCGAGGGAATCGCGGTGCAGGCGGTGGTCACCACCGACGACATCGCCTCCTCGCCAAAGGAGATGCGGGCCACGCGGCGCGGGGTCGCCGGCAATGTGTTCATCTTCAAGGTCGCGGGTGCTGCCTGCGAGCGGATGATGCCGCTTGACGCCTGCGTGGCGGTAACGCGGCGGGCCAATGAACGCACCTTCACCATGGGGCTGGCGCTGGAGCCCGGCGCCTCGATCGAAACCCGCCGCCCGACCTTTCAGCTTGGCCCCGACGAGATGGAAATCGGCGTCGGCGTTCATGGCGAGCCCGGCATCGCCCGCGCCGCCATCGGCACCGCCGATCAGGCCGCCGATCTCGTGATCGACCGTCTGCTCGATGAAATGATGCCAAAGGAAGGCGATCGTGTCGCCCTGCTGGTCAATTCGCTCGGCGCGACGCCCGACATGGAACTCTACATCCTGAACGGCCGCATCCGGAAGCGCCTGAAGGCCCACGGGTTGCAGGTCACGCGATCGCTGGTCGGGCGCTACTACACCTCGCTCGACATGGCCGGCGTCTCGATCTCGCTGATGCATCTCGACGACGAACTCGCCGACCTCCTGGATGCGCCCTGTTCTTCGGTTGCACTGTCGCGGCGGTAGGGGCTAATCGAAGGCAGGAAGACGCGCCTACCCTTCCCAAGGCGAAACGAGTTCAATCCCTGTCTCTCGGAAGTCCTTGATGTTGCGCGTGGCAAGCGTGCCGTCATGAACCTTGACGATGGCCGCGATCATGCCGTCCGGGACGGACATCGGCCGACCATGATGCGCCGCCGCGCCCATGATCTCGCCATAGGCAAGCGCCGCGGATTCGGTAAACCCAAATATCCGATCGGCAAAGCGATTGCGCCATGCTGACAACCCCTCCTCAAGCCGATTTGCGCGCTGGTCGGGGTGGATTTTCGCGATTCCGAAAGCGATCTCGGCGATGACCACGGTGGACAGCGCGAGTTCGCCGTCATGACGGACGAGCCAGTCAAGCACGTGGCCGTCAGGTGCATGACGCAGAGTTTCCGAAATCACGTTGGTGTCGAGGAAGATCACAATTCCGGCCCGCCATGAGGTCTGCGGTGGGCGGAAATAATCGCTTCGAGATCAATATCCTCGCCTTCTCCGCCGGCAAGACGCGCGTAGAATTGCCGTGCGGGCTCCCGGCCGGCTTCTCGCTCGGCATAAATCTCAAGCGCGCGCTCGACGATATCGGCAATGGACCGCTTTTCGCGCTGGGCCAGACGATGTGCCAGGTCGCGCGCTCGGGCGCTACGTACCGATAGTTGCGGCTCTGCCATCGTTGCCTCCTTTTGCATGGTCGCCAAACGCGACATACTCGAATGTAGTGAGCAGCAAAGCTGATGGCAAGATGGCAGCGGTCGTCCCGATGGCTAGCTTGATATTGGCCGTTTGGCCCCCTCTGCCGCCTAACAACAATTCCGCATAAATACCATTGACCGCGTTTCGCTTTGATTATACGCTTAATCAATAGCATTCGGGAGGATAGTCTTGACTTTGACCGGGCCGAAGCGCGCGCGGCGCGTGACCCAGAGCGATGTTGCGGCGATGGCGGGGGTTTCCACCGCTGTCGTATCGGCCGTGATTTCGCCGAAGCCCGGCAAGACCATTCGCGTTGGCGAGGAAGCCGAGAAACGCGTTCGCGCGGCTATGGAAGCGCTTGGCTATGCGCCGGATGTCGTGGCCCAGTCGCTCGCGGGCGGACGGCGCAATATCATCGGCGTGTTCACCTATGAGGCGGTCTTTCCCGCGGACCGGAAGAACTTCTTCTATCCTTTTCTGCTTGGCATAGAGCGGGGCGCGATGCGCTCCGGCCAGGACCTGCTGCTGTTCACCTCGTCGACGCTCGAGAAGGGCCGGCGCAGCATCTTCCCCAAGGGCACCAATCGCATGGGCATTGCCGACGGGGCGATCCTTCTGGGCGCGGCGCAGGACAAGGACGATCTGAAGCGGCTCTGCGATATCGGCTTTCCGTTCGTGACCATCGGTCGGCGCGAGGTCGAGGGCGGGCATGTCAGCTGGGTGGCGCCGGATTATAAGAGCGCCGTCAGCGATGTTGTCACCCGTTGCCGCGCGATGGGGCATCGCGCGCTGATGCTGATCGGCGAGCGGGAAGTGCGCGAACAGAATGAAGACCGCGAGCGCGGCTTCCTTGAAAACGGCCATGACGACCTGTCGCTCTCCGTCGAGAGGATTACGCCGGAAGAGATCAACCCTGCATGGATCGATGATCTGCTGAAAAGCGGCATAACTGTGGTCCTTGCCGAAACCTTCGCCCATGCGGTGGCGCTGGAACGTCAGCTTGCCGCGCGCGGCCTGTCAATTCCAGACAACATCTCCGTCGTCGCCCTCGCCGCCCCGTTGTTCGACGAGGCCGAGGGCGAGCGCTGGACCCGCATCTCCATCCCCAGGGAGGAAATGGGGGAGCGGGCCGTCGAGACCCTGATCGCGAAAATCCGCGAGCCCGGGAAAGTGCCCGAGAATATCATGCAGCCGCTTGGCTATGTGCCGGGCGAAACGCTGAAAGCAATCTGAATCTGATCTGAAACGGGAGGTTTAAGAGATCATGTCGACCCAAATGATTAAGCGTTTAATCATCGCAACAGCCCTTACCGGCACGCTCGCTTCGGCGGCGGCGGCCGAGGAGCTTCGGTTCACCGTGTGGACCGGCAGCGAGGCGCATCTCGCCATGCTGAACGGCATTGCCGAGAGCTTTGCCGAAACCCACCCGGACGTCACGGTGCAGTTCGACACCATTCCGTTCGGCGATTATGTGCAGAAGCTGACGCTCCAGCTTGCCGGCGGCAATCCGCCCGATCTCGGCTGGCTGCTGGAAAGCTCGGCGCCCGCCTTCGTCAATGCCGGCGTGCTCGAGGATGTTTCCGACACGCTGACGGCGGCCGATGATTACAATTACGCCGATTTCTCCGAGCCGGCGATGGGCCTGTGGACCAAGGGCGATGCGGTTTACGGCATCCCCTTCTCCACCTCGCCCTTCCTGATCTACTTCAACAAGACGCTTTATGACGAGGCCGGCCTGGAAACGCCTGCCGAGCGCGCGGCGGACGGCACCTGGACCTGGGAACAGCTTAAATCCGACGCGGCCGCGCTGCGCAACGCCGATGCCGGCGTCTGGGGCTATGAGACCGTCGATGGTCAGGGCTATGGCGCCCGCGTGATGCACAATCTGATGCCGATCGTGCGCGCCTATGGCGGCGAGGCCTGGAGCGACGGTTCCTGCACGCTCGACAGCCCGGAAGCAGCCGAAGCCGTGCAGCTCTTCCACGACATGGTCTATGCCGATCAGTCGACCGTGCCGCCCGGCGAGCAGGGCGATTTCTTCTCCGGCAATGCGGGCCTGACCATGACGCAGATTTCGCGCGTCACCAAACTGGCGGATGTCGGGTTCGACTGGGGGATCGCGCCCCTGCCCTCCGGTCCCGCGGGTGAGGCTTCGACCGTCGGCCAGGCCGCCGTCGTCGCCTTCGCGCAGGGCAAGAACAAGGAGGTCGCGGCCGAATTCCTGGCGCATATGACCTCGGCGGAAAACGTCGCCAAGATGGCCGAGTTCTTCCCGCCGGCGCGCATCAGCGTTCTGGAAAGCGACGCCTTCCTCTCCAGCAACCCTGCCGTGACGCCGGAGCAGATGGAAATCGTGGCCGCCGGGATCGAGGGCGGTTCGGTGCTGCCAAGCCATGAGCGCTACCCGCAGATCGAGGCAGCATCGCGGCCCGACTTCGATGCGCTGTGGGCAGCCGACGCCGATGTGCCCGCCGTGCTTGCCAGGCTCTGCGACGATATCGACCCGCTGCTGAAGTAAACGAGGTTTTCCGGCGGCCTTCCCTACGGCCGCCGGAAACCAAAAACATTCGAAATTCGCCCGCATAAAGGAAGCGATGATGTCCGCTCTCCGTTCCGGACTGACACTGAAGACGCGTGAGGCGATCGCCGGCTGGCTGTTCGTCAGCCCGATTCTGACCGGGTTCGCCATCTTCTTCGTCGGCCCGCTGATCGCCGTGTTCTATTATTCCACCACGGAGTGGAACCTGTTGTCGCAGCAATCCAGCTTCGTCGGCATGGAAAATTACGTCGACGCGCTGACCCGCAACGATACGTTCTGGCACGTGCTCGGCAATTCGCTGGTGTTTGCTGCGGGCCTCGTTCCGCTCAACATGGCGCTGGCGCTCGGGCTTGCGATCGCGCTGTCGCGACCCTTCCGGGGCGTGGTCGTCTTCCGCACGCTGTTCTTCGCGCCCGTCATTACATCTGCCGTGGCGTGGGCGATCATCTGGACCTTTCTGCTCCAGCATGAAAGCGGCGCGGTCAATCAGGCGCTGTCTGTCGTCGGCATTGACGGGCCGAACTGGCTGCACGAGCCGCGCTGGGCCATGGCCTCGGTGATCGTCACCCGCGTTCTGAAGACCGTGGGCCTCAACATGATCCTCTATATCGCGGCACTCCAGGCGATCCCGCGCGACTATGAGGAAGCGGCACGGCTGGAGGGCGCCAATGGCTGGGACATCTTCCGCCGCATCACATGGCCGCTTCTGGCGCCAACGACGCTGGTGATCATGGTGATCACGGTGGTCGGTTCGCTGAAGGTGTTCGACCATATCTATCTGATGACCGGCGGCGGGCCGCAGAACGCCACCCTCGTGCTCGCCTTCTACATCTATGAGCAGGGCTTCAAGTTCTTCAACACCGGCTATGCCTCGGCGCTCGCCGTGGTGCTGTTCGTGCTGATCCTGGCGCTCACCATCCTGCAGATGCTTTTGAAAACGGTGCGCAAATGAACTACCGCCTGCAACAGAAGATCACCCGCATCTGCTGGGTCTTCGGGCTTTCAGCGCTCGCCATCCCCTTCGTGTTCCCCTTCATCTGGATGCTGTCGGGCGCGCTCAAGGGTCAGGCGGACGTGTTCTCCTCGGCGTCGCTGATCCCGGCCACCATCCACTGGTCGAACTTTTCCGAGGTCTTCGCCTATCAGCCCTTTGCCCGGCAATATTTCAACTCGCTCTATATCGCCGTCATCGTCACCGGGCTGACGCTGTTCCTGTCCTCGATGGCCGGCTATGCGCTGGCGCGGCTGCGCTTTGCCGGAAGCGCGCTGGTGCTGCTGCTGTTGATCTCGGCGCTGATGATGCCGGAGGAGGTCACCATCGTTCCGAACTTCTTCCTGATGAAGAATCTCGGCCTGATGAACACCCATATGCCGCTGATCCTGCTGCCGCTCTTCGGCTCGCAGGGCGTGATGGCGACCTTCCTGATGCGCCAGTATTTCCTGGCCCTGCCGAAGGAGCTGGAGGAGGCCGGCCGCATGGACGGGCTGACCCGCTTCGGCGTCTATTTCAAGGTGGCGCTGCCGCTGTCGAAGCCGGCGCTTGCGGCCGTCGGCATCATCACCTTCCTGTTTTCGTGGAACCTGTTTCTGGAGCCGCTGGTGTTCGTCAACGACATCAAGCTGTTCACCCTGCCGCTGGCGCTTGCCAATTTCACCGACACCTACGGCCTACCGCTCTGGCACCTGCAGCTTGCGGCGACCGCGCTGGCCGTCATTCCCATGCTCATCGTCTACATTCTGGCCCAGCGCCAGATCGTTGAAAGTTTCGCCTTGTCTGGCGTGAAAGGATAACAAAATGAAGGAACTCACCAGCGACATCGTCATCATCGGCGGCGGTCTGGGCGGGGTCGCGGCAGCGCTTTCGGCGCTGAAGCTCGGCCGCAGCGTCATCCTGACCGAGGAATTCAAATGGCTCGGCGGCCAGTTGACGACGCAGGCCGTGCCGCCGGATGAAAATCCGTGGATCGAGAAGGAGGGCTCGACAGCGAGCTACCGTGCGCTTCGCCGGAACATTCGTGACTATTACCGCGACAACTATCCGCTCACCGACGAGGCCCGCAACGACGCCAACCTGAACCCCGGCAGCGGCAATGTCTCTCCTCTGTGCGCCGAGCCGCGCGCCGGCGTGGCGGCGATCGAGGCCCTGCTTGCGCCGTGGTACGCGACCGGCCGGCTGACGGTTCTCATGAACGCCAAACCGATCGCCGCCGAGACCGATGGCGACCGCTTCACGGCCGTCACCGTGCGCTCTGCCGAGCATGGCGAGATGGTGCTGACCGGTCGCTATTTCATCGACGCCACCGAACTTGGCGATCTTCTGGAACTCGGCAATGTCGAGCACGTCATCGGCGCAGAGAGCCAGGCGCAGACCGGCGAGCCGGCAGCCCTTCCCGGCGAGGCCGACCCCAATGACCAGCAGGCGGTGAGCTGGTGCTTCGCCATGAGCTATCACCCGGACGAGGACCACACCATCGAGCGCCCGCGCGACTACGATATCTGGCGCGATTTCAAGCTCGATTTCTGGCCCGATCGCCAGCTTTCCTTCATTGGCCCCAATCCGGTGACGCTGGAGCCCGACAACCGCCCGCTGTTCGTCGGCGACAGCGACGTCAAGTTCGCGCCGGACAACTGGCACTACCGGCGGATATTCTATCGCAAGAACCATGTCGGCGACCGCTACCCCTCCGATATCTGCCTCGTGAACTGGCCGCAGATCGACTATTGCGGCGGCCCCATCGTTGGCGTTTCGCCCGAGGAGGCGGAGAAGCATCTGGAAGGCGCGCGCCAGCTCTCGCTCTCCATGCTCTACTGGATGCAGACCGAAGCGCCGCGCCACGATGGCGGCTATGGCTATCGCGGCCTGAAGCCGGCCGGAAGCGTGATGGGCACGCTCGACGGCCTGACGGTTGCCCCCTATATCCGCGAAAGCCGCCGCATCAAGGCGCTGTTCACGGTCACCGAAAACCATGTCGGGATCGATGCCCGCGAAGGGCTGAAGGGCGCCGAGCAGTTCTTCGACAGCGTCGGCGTCGGTTCCTACCGAATCGATCTTCACCCCTCCACCGCGCCGCGCAATTATGTCGACATCGCCAACTGGCCGTTCCAGATTCCGCTGGGCAGCCTGATCCCGGAGCGGGTGGAAAACATGCTGCCGGCCTGCAAGAATATCGGCACCACCCATCTGACCAATGGCTGCTACCGACTTCATCCGGTGGAGTGGAATATCGGCGAAAGCGTCGGCGCGCTTGCCGCCTATTGCCTCGACAACGACATCTCGCCGCGCGGCGTGCGCGAGACGCCGGAGCGGCTTGCGGATTTCCAGAGCCTGCTTAAAAGCCGCTTCGAGGTGCCGCTCGCATGGCCGCAGCACATCCGCGAAACGCCGCGGCTCGAACTGTTCGGACGCGTGGAGTGAAGACATGGCCAAGCTTGAACTGAAGGGCGTCAGAAAGTCCTATGGCGCGGCGGAAATCATCAAGGGCATCGATCTTGCGGTCGAGGACGGCGAGTTCTGTGTCTTCGTCGGCCCGTCCGGCTGCGGCAAGTCTACGCTGCTGAGAATGATCGCCGGCCTTGAGGACATCACCGGCGGCACGCTGGAGATCGGCGGGAAACGGATGAACGACATCGCGCCGGCCAAGCGCGGCGTGGCGATGGTTTTCCAGTCCTACGCGCTCTATCCGCATCTGACCGTGCGCGAAAACATCGCCTTCGGCCTGAAGGTGCGCAAGACGCCGGCCGCCGAGATCGACAGGCTGGTGGAAGAGGCCGTCGCCACCTTGCAGCTCGACAAGCTCACCGAACGCTATCCGCGCGAACTCTCCGGCGGCCAACGCCAGCGTGTGGCGATCGGCCGCGCGATCGTCGGCCAGCCGGAAACCTTCCTGTTTGACGAGCCGCTCTCCAACCTCGATGCCGAGCTTCGGGTGCATATGCGCACCCAGATTTCCGAGCTGCACGCGCGGCTGAAGCGGACGATGATCTATGTGACCCACGACCAGGTCGAGGCGATGACGCTTGCCGACAAGATCGTGCTTCTGCGCGACGGGCGGATCGAGCAGGTCGGCAGCCCCGAGGACCTTTATGAGCGTCCGGCGAACCTGTTCGCCGCCCAGTTCATCGGCGCGCCGAAGATGAACATCTTCGAGCTGACGCCGGCGTTCGAAACCCTTCGCGCCGCGAGCGGGCTTCCGCCCGAGACCCGCTATTGCGGCATCCGGCCGGACAGCTTCGAGATCATGTCGGAGAATCAGGGCGCCATCGCCGCGAAGGTCAGGCTGACGGAATATCTCGGCAATGCGCGGCTGGTCCACGCCGATGTTGACGGCCACGGGCCGATCATTCTGGAACAGCCGGCAGGCCGCGAACTTGCCGCCGGAACCACGATCCACCTCGCCGCCGCCCCTGCGCATTGCCATGCATTCGACGAGGCGGGAAACCGTCTCGCGCCCGCGCGGTAGCCCTCAGCCGGTTGTCATCCGCTTCAATATCCCGGTCCGCCAGTAGAACTGGTGGACCGCGACGGCGGCGATATGGGTGATGATCAGGAACCACATCACGAGCTTCATCTGATTGGCATGCGCCAACGCGGCTGCGCCGCTGTCGAAATAATAGCCGGCGATGCCGGCAAGCGGCATCACGATGAACATCAGATAAAACGTCCAGTGCGCCACCTTCGACAACAGGCGGAAGATCGCCGGCTCACCCGCAGGCTCCGGCGGCACGCCCTGAATGAAGCGCAGCGCCAGCCGGATCAATGCGAGAACGAGTACCGTGATCCCGACATAGGCGTGGATGTCGGCCGAGAGCTGAACATCGTCCGGAACGGGCTTGTTGCCGTAATACAGAACGCCCCAGCGGACCAAATCATCGGAGAAGAGCAGGTTGAACAGGATCAGCAACGCCATGATCCAGTGCAGGGCGCGCTGCGAGCGCGAAAAGGAAACCGGAGTCGGACGCACAGGATTTACCCCTCTTATCAAGAGCTTGTTCGGATAAACCATGAAACGAAAATGCGGCCCGCAAAGCAAGCCGCACTTTCAAAGGTGACATCTTTTTCATGAAAACGGCGTCAGCCGCCTCACATGTGGATGGGCTTGAAGAACGCGCCGAGGGCTGCCTCCTTCACCGCTTCCGACATGGTCGGGTGCGCATGGCAGGTGCGGCCGAGATCTTCCGCCGAGCCGCCGAATTCCATCAGCACCGCCGCCTCGTGGATCATCTCGCCCGCGCCGAAGCCGACAATGTGGACGCCGAGCACGCGGTCGGTCTCCTTGTCGGCGAGCACCTTGACGAAACCATCGGTCGTTTCCATCGCGCGGGCACGGCCATTGGCCATGAACGGGAACTTGCCGATGGTGTAGGCGACGCCGTCCTTCTTCAGTTCTTCCTCGGTCTTGCCGACGGAGGCGACTTCCGGCTGGGTGTAGACCACGCTCGGGATCACGTCGTAATTGACATGGCCGGCCTGGCCGGCGAGGATTTCGGCGAGCGCCACGCCCTCATCCTCGGCCTTGTGGGCGAGCATCAGGCCCTTCACCACATCGCCGATCGCATAGATGCCGTCGACATTGGTCTTGAAGTGGCTGTCGATTTCCACGCGGCCGCGATCGTCGAGCTTCACGCCGGCCTCTTCCAGGCCGAGGCCCTCGGTATAGGGCTTGCGGCCGGTGGAGATCAGAACGATATCGGCTTCGATGGTTTCGGCATCGCCGCCCTTGACCGGCTCGAAGGTCACCTTGGCGCCGTTTTTGCCCTTCTCGACGGCGGTAACCTTGGCGGAAAGCTTGAAGTCGAGCCCCTGCTTGGCGAGCATCTTCTGGAACTGCTTGGAGGCCTCGCCATCCATGGGGCCAAGGATCTTGTCGAGGAATTCGACCACCGTGACCTTGGCGCCCAGGCGCGACCAGACCGAGCCGAGCTCCAGCCCGATGACGCCGCCGCCGACCACGATCATCTTCTCCGGCACCTTCTTGAGCGCGATACCGCCGGTGGAAGACACGATGGTCTCCTCATCGATCTCGACATCAACGCCCGGAATGCCCGCGACATCGGAGCCGGTGGCGATCACGATGTTCTTGGCCTCAAGCTCCTCGGTGGAGCCGTCTTCCTTGGTCACCTGCACCTTGCCGGGCGCGAGGATCTTGCCGGTGCCCTGGAAGCCGTCGATCTTGTTCTTCTTGAACAGGAAGGCGACGCCCTCGACATTCGACTTCACCACCGCATCCTTGTGGCCCATCAGCTTTTCATGGTCGAGTTCCACGCCCGATAGCTTCACGCCGAGGCTTTCCATGCCATGGGCGGCATGGGCGTAAAATTCGGAGGCATGCAGCAGCGCCTTGGAGGGGATGCAGCCGATATTGAGGCAGGTGCCGCCATAGGTGGCGCGCTTTTCGACGACGGCGACCTTCATGCCGAGCTGCGACGCCTTGACCGCGCAGACATAGCCGCCGGGGCCGGAACCGATTACGATGAGATCATAGGACATCTGATTTCCTTCTCTTTATTGAGGTCATCGCCGATGCGAAGGATGGGCGCTGCATGACCGTATTTTCTGGCGGCCAATGGCCGTATTTCTAGTCGTCGGCTCAGCCCGCCTTTTCCGTTGCCAGCTTCAGGCCGAAGGCGATGAACACCGCGCCGCTTGCGCGGTTGATCCAGACGCTCGCCTTTTCGTATGCAGAGCGCATGCGCGGCGTGGTCAAAAACAGCGACACGCCGACGAACCATGCGATCAGGCACGTCGCCATGACGAGGCCAAAGCCGAATTTCACCGCCGCGGGCGTTTCGTGGCTGACCACGGTCGAAAAGATCGACAGGAAGAACAAGACCGGCTTCGGGTTCAGCGCGTTGGCGAGAAAGCCGAGCGAGAAGGCCTTTCCCGCTCCCTGTCTTGCCGTTGCGCCGGCTTGCGCGACGGGCGAAACATCGACCTTGCCGGAACGCAGCGACTGGATGCCGAGATAGATAAGATAAGCCGCGCCCGCCCATTTGATCACGTTGAAGACCATGATCGACTGCGAGATGATCAGCCCCAGTCCCATGATCGTGTAGCTCACATGGAACATCAGCGAGGTGCCGACGCCGAAGCTGCTGAACACGGCCGAGCGCCTGCCATGCACCAGCGCCTGCCGGATGATCATCGCGGTATCCGCGCCGGGAGCGACGATGGCGAAGGAGAAGATCGCCATCAGTGACGCAAGCTCAATCAGGTATTGATGCTGCATGAAGGGCGTCCCGGTTTATTGCCTGCTGAGCGCGAGTTTAACGCCGAACCCCGCAAAGGCCAGCGCCACGCTCCGCCGCATCCACGCCATCGCCCGTTCGCTCGACAGCACCCGGTCGCGCATCAGGCCGGAAAACTGGCCGTAGACAACGAAGACGGCAAAGGTCATCGCCATGAACACGGCCGACAGCATCAGCATTTCGAGAACGGGTGCCGTGGCAGCGGGCGAGACGAATTGCGGCAGGAAGGCGAGGAAGAAAACGGAGAGCTTCGGGTTCAGGATGTTGATCAGAAAGCCGTTGCGGACGATCGCAAACAGGCTGCGCCGCGGCGTCCCCTCTCCGGAAACCCTGAGCGTGCCGCGATCCCTCAGCGTCTGCCAGGCGAGATAGAGGAGATAGGCAACGCCGGCAAACTTGACCGTCTGGAACAGAAGCGCGCTGGTGTGAAACAGCGCGGCGAGGCCGAAGACGGAGGCGAGGATTGCCGGAATGATGCCGAGCGTGCAGCCGAAGGCGGCCGCCACGCTTGCCATCCTGCCCTGCGCCAGACCGGTGGCGAGCGTGTAGACCACGCCCGTGCCGGGAGCCAGAACCACAATCAGCGCCGTAATCAGAAATTCGATGCTCATGTTTTCCGGCTCCCCGGTTCTGTTGATCAGAGATCGAGAACGAGGCGTTCGGGATCTTCCAGCGTTTCCTTGACGCGCACCAGGAAGGTCACCGCTTCCTGACCGTCGACCATGCGGTGGTCGTAGGACAGCGCCAGATACATCATCGGACGAATGACGACCTGACCGCCGATCGCCATCGGACGCTCCTGGATCTTGTGCATGCCGAGAATGCCGGATTGCGGCGCATTCAGGATCGGCGAGGACATCAGCGAACCGTAGACGCCGCCATTGGTGATGGTGAAAGTGCCGCCCTGCATGTCCGCCATGGAAAGCTGGCCGCTACGGGCCGCCTTGGCAAGGCGGGCAATCTCGGCTTCGATCTCGGCGATCGACATCTGGTCGGCATCGCGCACGACCGGGACCACCAGGCCCTTGTCCGTGCCAACGGCCATGCCGATGTGGCAGAAGTTCTTGTAGATGATGTCCGTGCCGTCGATCTCGGCGTTCACCGCCGGGATTTCCTTCAGCGCGTGGCAGACGGCCTTGGTGAAGAAGCCCATGAAGCCGAGCTTCACGTCGTGCTTCTTCAGGAACAGGTCCTTGTACTTGGAGCGCATCTCCATCACGGCCGTCATGTCCACCTCGTTATAGGTGGTCAGCATCGCGGCCGTGTTCTGCGCGTCCTTCAGCCGCTTGGCGATGGTCTGGCGCAGGCGGGTCATCTTGACGCGCTCTTCGCGGTCGGCATCCTCGACCTTGGACGGGGCGCGGGCCGGGGCCTTTGCTTCCGACGGGGCCGGAGCCGATGTGCCCTTGGCGGCCGCGGCAATCACGTCGCCCTTCAGGATCTGGCCGCGCTTGCCGGAGCCTTCTACCTGATCTTCCGAGATGTTCTTCTCGGCCATCATCTTGGCGGCGGCGGGCGCGGCCGGCATGTCGCCGGATTTGCCCTCGGCCTTTTCTTCGGACTTGGCCTCTTCCTTCGGCGCTTCGGCCTTGGGTGCCTCTTCCTTGGGCTTCTCTTCCTTCTTCTCGCTGGCGGCAGCGCCGTCGCCCTCGCCGATCTGGCCGAGCAGGGCATTCAGCTCCACCGTCTCGCCGGCTTCGGCAACGATTTCGGAAAGCACGCCGGCGGCAGGTGCCGGAACCTCGATGGTCACCTTGTCGGTTTCAAGCTCGACGATCGGCTCGTCGGCGGCAACCGCGTCGCCGACCTTCTTGTACCAGGTGCCGACGGTCGCCTCGGTAACGGATTCGCCCAAAGTGGGAACGCGGATTTCAGTGGCCATTTCAAAAGTCCCGATCTTGATAATATCTGTTTCAAAACGCCTTCAGGCGGTTTGCGCATGCCGGGCGCCTCGTCCGGCATGCTGGGAAAGGCTCATTCACTCGCCGAGCGCGTCTTCCAGGAAGGCCTCGAGCTGCGCCAGATGGCGCGACATCAGGCCCGTGGCCGTGGAAGCGGCTGCCGGACGACCGGCATAACGCACCCTGGTATGCTTGGCGTCGATATGGGTCAGCACCCATTCCAGATAGGGCTCGATGAACGACCATGCGCCCATGTTCTTCGGCTCTTCCTGGCACCATACCATCTCCGCGTTCTTGAAGCGCGACAGCATGTTGATCAGCGCCTTGGCGGGGAAGGGATAGAGTTGTTCGACGCGCAGCAGGTAGACGTCGTTGATGCCGCGCTTCTCGCGCTCCTCGAACAGGTCGTAATAGACCTTGCCCGAGCACAGAACCACGCGGCGGATCTTCGCATCCTTGACCAGCTTGATCGGTGTATCGTGCTCGACAGCGTCATCCCACAGCAGACGGTGGAACGCGGTCTCGCCGGCCATTTCCGACAGCGTCGAGGTTGCCCGCTTGTGGCGCAGCAGCGATTTCGGCGTCATCAGGATCAGCGGCTTGCGGAAGTCGCGCTTCAGCTGGCGGCGCAGGATGTGGAAATAGTTGGCCGGCGTGGTGCAGTTGGCGACCTGCATGTTGTCCTCGGCGCACATCTGCAGCCAGCGCTCCAGACGGGCAGACGAGTGTTCCGGCCCCTGCCCCTCATAGCCGTGCGGCAGAAGGCAGACGAGACCGGACATGCGCAGCCATTTGCGCTCACCCGACGAGATGAACTGGTCGAAGATCACCTGCGCGCCGTTGGCGAAATCGCCGAACTGCGCTTCCCACAGCGTCAGCGCGTTCGGACGCGCCAGCGAGTAGCCATACTCGAAGCCGAGCACGGCTTCTTCCGACAGCATCGAGTTGATGACTTCGTAGCGGCCCTGGGCCTGATGGATATGCTGGAGCGGGATATAGCGCTCCTCGGTTTCCTGATCGTAGAGCACCGAATGGCGCTGCGAGAAGGTGCCGCGCTCGACATCCTGACCGGAAAGCCGAACCTTGAAACCCTCATGGCAGAGCGCGCCGAAGGCCAGCGCCTCGGCCATGGCCCAGTCGATGCCCTCGCCGGTCTCGATCATTTTGGCGCGGTTGTCGAGGAAGCGCTGCACGGTGCGGTGCACGTTGAAGCCTTCGGGAACCTCGGTCAGCTTCTTGCCGATTTCCTTGAGCGTCTTCATCGGAACCGAGGTCTTGCCGCGGCGCAGCTCATCGGCATTGTCGGCGGCGCGCAGACCCGACCACTCGCCGTCCAGCCAGTCGGCCTTGTTCGGCTTGTAGGAGGAACCGGCCTCGAATTCCTGCTCGAGGAAATCCTTCCAGTCGGAAAGCATCTGCTCGAACTCGTCCTTGGTGATCAGGCCTTCCTTGATCAGCCGCTCGGCATAGAGCTGGGTCACGGTCTGGTGGCCGCGGATCGCCTTGTACATCTTCGGCTGGGTGAAGGACGGCTCGTCGCCCTCGTTATGGCCGAAGCGGCGATAACAGAACATGTCGATGACGACCGGCTTGTGGAACTTCATCCGGAACTCGGTCGCGATCTTGGCGGCATAGACCACCGCTTCCGGATCGTCGCCATTGACGTGGAAGATCGGCGCCTCGATCATCTTCGCCACATCCGACGGATAGGGCGAGGAGCGCGAGAAGGCCGGGTTGGTGGTGAAGCCGATCTGGTTGTTGACGATGAAATGCACCGTGCCGGCGACGCGATGGCCGCGCAGGCCGGAAAGGCCGAGCACTTCCGCAACGACACCCTGGCCGGCAAAGGCCGCATCGCCGTGCAGCAGAAGCGGCATCACCTTGGCGCGCTCGGACAGCGGCACGATCTCGCCCTCGCGCTGGGTGGCGAGGATATCCTGCTTGGCGCGGGCCTTGCCCATCACCACCGGATCGACGATTTCCAGATGCGAGGGGTTTGCCGTCAGCGACAGGTGAACATTGTTGCCGTCGAATTCGCGGTCGGAGGAAGCGCCGAGATGGTACTTCACGTCGCCCGAACCCTCGACGTCGTCAGGCTTGAACGAACCGCCCTTGAACTCGTGGAAGATCGCGCGATGGGTCTTGGCCATCACCTGGGAGAGCACGTTGAGGCGGCCGCGATGCGGCATGCCGAGCACGATTTCCTTCAGGCCCAGCGAACCGCCGCGCTTGATGATCTGCTCCATCGCCGGGATCAGCGATTCACCGCCATCAAGGCCGAAACGCTTGGTGCCCTTGTACTTGACGTCCAGAAACTTCTCGAAGCCCTCGGCCTCTACAAGCTTCTGCAGGATCGCCTTCTTGCCGTTCTCGGTGAAGGTGATGCTCTTTTCGGGGCCTTCGATCCTCTCCTGAATCCAGGCCTTCTCCTCCGGGTTGGAGATGTGCATGAATTCGACGCCGAGCGTCGAACAGTAGGTGCGGGTCAGGATATCGACCATTTCCGGGATCGTGGCGTATTCCAGCCCCAGAACATTGTCGATGAAGATCGGACGGTCGAAATCGGCTTCGGTGAAGCCGTAGGCCTGCGGCGACAACTCGTTGTAATCGTCGTCCGCCATGCCGGCGAGACCGAGCGGATCGAGATGGGCGTGCAGATGGCCGCGCATGCGGAAGGCGCGGATCATCATAAGCGCGCGCACGGAATCTCGGGTGGCGCGCAGCACTTCCTCGCCGGAAAGGGCGGTGCCTTCGGCGGCAGCCTTGGCGGTGAGCTTCTTTTCCACAACGCGCTCGACATCGCCCCAATTGCCGTCAAGGGCGGCAGTCAGCTCGTCGGCGGGCTTGACCGGCCAGTTGTCCTTTTTCCAGGACGCGCCTTCGGCAGCCTTCCTCACCGCGTCCGGATCATCACCGAGCGCCTTGAAGAAATCGCGCCATTCTTCCGAAACCGAATTCGGATCATCCTCATAGGCCGCGTAAAGATGCTCGATATAGGTGGCATTCGCCCCATCGAGAAACGAGGTCAGGAGAAATTGTTCGTTGGCTTCTTGCCTGGACATGTGCACGCGCGGACGAATTCGCCCGCCTCCCGCTTGAAACGGTGAAACCGGCCTCACGCCGGTCCACCCTCTGAAATTCCGTTCAGCCGCGTGACATCACGAGTAAAAGGTTTTTTTGGTGGCGGCCCGCCGGCCGCCACGACATCTTTCTGAACTGGATCAGCCCTTCAGGACTTCAACCAGCGTCTTGCCGAGACGCGCCGGAGACGGCGACACGGTGATGCCTGCCGATTCCATCGCCTCGATCTTGTCTTCAGCGCCGCCCTTGCCGCCGGAAATCACGGCGCCGGCATGGCCCATGGTGCGGCCGGGAGGAGCGGTGCGGCCCGCGATGAAGCCAACCATCGGCTTCTTGCGGCCCTTCTTGGCCTCGTCCTTGAGGAACTGGGCTGCTTCTTCCTCTGCAGAACCGCCGATTTCGCCGATCATGATGATCGACTGGGTGGCATCGTCGGCCAGGAACATTTCCAGCATGTCGATGAACTCGGTGCCCTTGACCGGGTCGCCGCCAATGCCGACGGCCGTGGTCTGGCCGAGGCCTTCATTGGTGGTCTGGAACACGGCTTCATAGGTGAGCGTGCCGGAACGCGACAGAACGCCGACGGAGCCCTTCTTGAAGATCGAGCCCGGCATGATGCCGATCTTGCATTCTTCCGGCGTCAGAACGCCCGGGCAGTTCGGGCCGATCAGACGCGACTTCGACTTGTCGAGCTTCGCCTTGACCTTGACCATGTCGGCCACCGGAATGCCTTCGGTGATGCAGACGATCAGGGGAATTTCAGCCTCGATCGCTTCCAGGATCGCAGCGCCAGCGCCTGCCGGCGGAACGTAGATCACGGATGCATCGGCGCCGGTCTTTTCCTTGCCCTCGGCAACCGAGGCAAAGATCGGCAGATTGGTGCCGTCAACGCCGGAGGACCATTCGGAACCGCCCTTCTTGGGGTGGATGCCGCCGACCATCTTGGTGCCGTAATAGGCAAGGGCCTGCTCGGTGTGGAAGGTGCCGGTCTTGCCGGTGAGGCCCTGAACCAGAACCTTGGTGTCTTTGTTGACCAGAATGGACATGGGTACTCAGGCCTCCTTCACGGCCGAAACGATTTTCTGGGCCGCGTCGTCGAGATCGTCGGCGGAGATGACGTTGAGGCCACTCTCGTTGATGATCTTCTTGCCGAGTTCGACATTGGTGCCTTCGAGGCGGACAACCAGCGGCACCTTGAGGCCGACTTCCTTGACGGCCGCAATCACGCCTTCGGCGATGACGTCGCAGCGCATGATGCCGCCAAAGATGTTGACCAGAATGCCCTTCACGGCCGGATCGGCGGTAATGATCTTGAAGGCTGCCGTGACCTTTTCCTTGGATGCGCCGCCGCCGACATCGAGGAAGTTGGCCGGTTCTGCGCCATAGAGCTTGATGATGTCCATGGTCGCCATGGCAAGGCCCGCGCCATTGACCATGCAGCCGATGTTCCCGTCGAGCGCGACATAGGCGAGATCGTATTTGGAAGCCTCGATTTCCTTGGCGTCCTCTTCCGTCGTGTCGCGCAGCGCGCGGACATCGTCGTGGCGGAACAGCGCGTTGCCGTCGAAGGAGACCTTGGCGTCGAGAACGCGCAGATGGCCGTTTTCCATGACGATCAGAGGGTTGATCTCGAGCAGGCTCATGTCCTTTTCGACAAAGGCCTTGTAGAGGATCGGGAACAGGCGCTCGGCGTCCTTCGCCGCATCGCCCTCGAGCTTCAGCGCCTCGCAGAGCGTCTTGACGTCGGAGGCGGTGACGCCGGTGTCGGGATCAATCGCCACGGTGACGATCTTGTCGGGGGTTTCCTCGGCGACCGTCTCGATATCCATGCCGCCTTCAGTAGAAACCACGAAGGCGACGCGGCCGACCGAGCGGTCGACGAGCAGCGAGCAGTAGAGTTCGCGGTCAATATCGGCGCCGTCCTCGATATAGAGGCGGTTGACCTGCTTGCCGGCGGGGCCGGTCTGCTTGGTCACCAGCGTGTTGCCGAGCATCTCGTCCACAAACGCCTTCACTTCGTCCGCCGACTTCGCCAGACGAACGCCGCCCTTGGCATCGGGGCCGAGTTCCTTGAACTTGCCCTTGCCGCGGCCGCCGGCATGGATCTGGCTCTTGACCACGTAAAGCGGGCCGGGAAGCTTCGCCACGGCGGCGTCGACTTCATCCTTGGTCAGGATGGCGACGCCATCGGCCACCGGCGCGCCATAGCTCTTGAGCAGAGCCTTGGCCTGATATTCATGAATATTCATTCGATATCCGTCCTTTTAGAGAAAGCGGCTTATTTCAGAGAGGGCGCGATTTCCTTGCAGGCATCGCAAAGGCCCTTCACGGCGTCCACCGACTTGTCGAAGCCGGCCTTGTCCTCGCCTTCCAGCGGAATTTCGACGATGCGCTCGACACCGCCCTCGCCGATGACGATCGGAACGCCGACATACATGCCGTCAACGCCGTATTCGCCGGTCAAGTGAGCGGCGGCCGGCATGACGCGCTTCTTGTCCTTGAGGTAGCTTTCGGCCATGGCGATGGCGGAAGCGGCAGGGGCGTAATAGGCCGAGCCGTTCTTCAGCAGGGCAACAATTTCGCCGCCGCCGCCGCGGGTGCGGGTGATGATGGCGTCGAGCTTTTCCTGGGTGGTCCAGCCCATCTTGACCAGATCGGGCAGCGGAATGCCGGCAACCGTCGAATACTGCGCGACGGGCACCATGGTGTCGCCGTGGCCGCCGAGAACGAAGGCGGTGACATCTTCAACCGAAACATTGAACTCCTCGGCGAGGAAGTAGCGGAAACGGGCCGAGTCGAGAACGCCGGCCATGCCAACGACCTTGTTCGCCGGAAGGCCGGAGAACTTCTGCAGCGCCCAGACCATGGCGTCGAGCGGGTTGGTGATGCAGATGACGAAGGCGTTCGGCGCGTGCTGCGCGATGCCCGCGCCGACGGCTTCCATGACCTTCAGGTTGATGCCGAGCAGGTCGTCGCGGCTCATGCCGGGCTTGCGCGGCACGCCGGCGGTGACGATGCAGACATCGGCGCCGGCGATGGCGGAATAATCGGATGCGCCGGAAAGCTTGGCGTCAAAGCCGTCAACCGGCGAGGATTCGGCGATGTCGAGCGCCTTGCCCTGCGGCAGGCCGTCCGCGATATCGAACAGGACGACGTCGCCCAGTTCCTTGAGCCCGGCGAGATGCGCGAGCGTGCCCCCGATCATGCCCGAACCGATCAATGCGATTTTATTGCGCGCCATGAACTATATCCTCTGAAAAATCCATTTCCGAGCACGCCGCAAAGCCTGCCCATGTCGCAAGTTGGGATAGCCCCTATCCGGGTGTTTTTCAACCGGTTTTTCCGAGGCCAATATTTTCAATCGGTTATATATATTTTAATTGACGTATAGGTAAGAATTCAAAAAGACGTGATCGTCATTCCGCCGCATTTGCGACCCACTTTTTCTTGTGCGCTGCAAGGTAATCCGTGCTGCGCATCTCGAAAAGCCGCGAGGCGGTGCGGTCGAATTCAAAGCCCTCGCGGCCCTTGCGCTCGGGCAGAAGTTCCTCCGGCATCGCCGCCGCCGAAATCACCGTGCGGATCGTCTGATCGTAGAGCGTATCGATCAGCATGATGAAGCGCTTGATTTCATTGCGGCTATCGCTGCCGAGCACCGGCACCCCGTCGATGAACACGGTGCGGTAGCGCTTCGCAATCGCCATATAGTCCGTTGCCCCGAGCGGCTTCTTGCAGAGGTCGTCGAAGGTGAACCGGGCCACCTCGCCACAGGCCCTTGGCACATGCAGCACGCGCCCGCGCATTTCGATCTCGTCGGCCTCCCCTTGCCTGCCGCCGGTCAAGAGGTTCCAGTTCTCGTCCATCCGCGCCGCCGTCTTCTCGTCAAGCGGGGTCAGGTAGACCGGACGGCCCTCGAACTTCTCCATGCGGTAGTCGGTAGCAGAGTCGAGTGTCGTTACCGTGACATTCTCTTTCAGCACATCGATGAAGGGCAGGAACAGGCCGCGGTTCAGACCATCCTTGTAGAGGTCGTCAGGCGCCACATTGGAGGTCGCCACCAGCACGCATCCGCGCGCAAACAGCGCCGAAAACAGCCGCGACAGGATCATGGCGTCGGCGATGTCGGTGACGGTGAATTCGTCGAAGCACAGAAGCCGGTTTTCGGCGATGATCTCGTCGGCCACCGGGCCGATCGGATCCGCCTCCTTCACCTCGCCGGCTTTCAGCTTGCGGCGATAGGCGTTCAGCCTGTCCTGCACATCGGCCATGAAGGCAAAGAAATGGGCGCGGCGCTTGTCCGCAATCGGCGCAAGCTCGAAGAACATGTCCATCAGCATGGTCTTGCCGCGCCCGACGCTGCCGTGAATATAGAGCCCTCGAGTCAGCGGTCCGGCGCTCTTGCCGCCGTTGAAGAGCCGCGACAGCAGCTTGCCCTTCCGCCGCGACGGCGCGGCCTGCAGACCTTCCAGCACCGTGTCGAGTTCGGCCGCCACGGCGCGCTGCGCTTCGTCCGGGCTCAGTGTCTTGTCGTCAGTCAGCGCCTGCAGGCGCGCGGTCACGGTCGCAGCCATCAATATTTCCGGTTTTGGGGATTCTCTTGGCGAGCACAACGATAAGGCCTGCCGGAAGACAGAAAAAAGGGCCCGTCCGGGCCCTTTTCGTCAGCGGCTCAGCACAACCTGCTGGCCGGAACTGCTGGTGCCTTCGATGCGATTGTCGGCGGTCTTGTAGAGCCTGGCGATGGCATAGCCATTGGCATCGTTGAGCACGACCTGATCGCCATTGATGCCCCAGGACTTCATGGTCGAAAGCCCGCCGGTGCAACCGCGCGTGCCGCCGCGCAGGCCTTCGCCGAGATTGGTCAGCGTCAGGAACATGTCGCAGGAAACGCCGCCTTCGCTGACCTTCCAGCTTCCCACAAGCGCTGAGTTGGAGACCGGCACCGCGCCTGCCGGTGCGGCAACCGTGCCCATGCCGCCAGCCGTTTCGGTCGGAGCACCCGGTGCTGCCGGATACTGCCCGGTGGTCATATCAGTCGTGCCCGGCTGGGTCGTGCCGTAGGTGCCGGTCGCAGTCGCGCCAGCAGGCGGCGGGAGCGTGCCGCTCTGCACCTGGCCGGCGGGCGCCGGGGTCAGCGGCTGCGGCGGCGGAGGCGCCGGCGGAGAATAATCATAGGTCGTCCGCTGACATGCGCTGAGGGCCAGAACCCCGGTCACTGCCGCGACCACCAAAACCTTGTGAACCATCAACCCGAACTCCTGCTCCTCTGGCGCAATGGGGCACAGCCCCGTTGCACAGCTTCAAAGTGCCTGCCTGCCCGCCACGCAAAGAGAGCGAGGAGACGACCGGACCTGTCGGCAATCATATCGTGCGCAAGTCCAATCCGGCAAGGGCTACACTACATTCACCCGAAAGCGCAACCACGTCGGAGCCTGAACCGGCTTCACGATTGCGTAAGCGCCGTAAGAAACCGCAACGCCCGAACGAACGATCAGACAGAACGCTCGACCATCATCTTCTTGATGCCGGCAATCGCCTTGGCGGGGTTGAGCCCCTTCGGACAGGCCTGGGTGCAGTTCATGATGGTGTGGCAGCGATAGAGCCGGAAGGGGTCTTCCAGATTGTCGAGCCGCTCGCCGGTTGCCTCATCGCGACTGTCGATCAGCCAGCGATAGGCCTGCAGCAGCACGGCCGGGCCGAGATAGCGGTCGCCGTTCCACCAATAGGACGGACAGGAGGTAGAGCAGCAGGCGCACAGGATGCATTCGTAAAGCCCGTCGAGCTTAACGCGGTCCTCATGGCTCTGCTTCCATTCCTTCGCCGGCGGCGGCGAAACCGTCTTCAGCCAGGGCTCGATGGAGCGGTGCTGGGCGTAGAAATTGTTGAGATCCGGCACCAGGTCCTTCACCACCGGCATGTGCGGTAGCGGATAGATCTTCACCGCGCCCTTGATGTCGTCCATGCCCTTGGTGCAGGCGAGCGTGTTGGTGCCGTCGATATTCATTGCGCACGACCCGCAGATGCCCTCGCGACAGGAGCGGCGCAGCGTCAGCGTCGGATCGATATTGTTCTTGATGTACAAGAGCGCATCGAGAACCATCGGCCCGCAATCATCGAGATCGATGAAATAGGTGTCGATCGAGGGGTTCTCGCCGGTATCCGGGTTCCAGCGGTAGATCTTGAACTCCCGAAGATTGGAAGCGCCCTCCGGCTTCGGCCAGGTCTTGCCGGTCTTGATCTTCGAGTTCTTGGGAAGCGTGAATTCAACCATCAGGCTTTGCCTTTTCCTGTTTTCTTCGCCGAAGCGCGCTCAACGGCCGGCATCAGGTCGTTGTTTTCTTCGATACGCAGCATTCGAATGTCGCGAACAGAAGCCGCGAACCAGTCGAAACCATCCGTCAGTTCCTGGATCGTCAACACACAGCCCACGGCATCGACGCTGTCATCCCCAAAATAGGTGCTGCCCTGCTGCCAGCCAAAGCCACGGTCCGCCAGAAAGCTGCGAATTTCATAGTAGGCGTTGTTCCACGACTGCCCCGGATAAACTTCCTTGAGGCTGTTGGTATCGAGGTCGAAAACAATCGCATACATGGAGCGCCCCTTCGAAACCGGCGGTACTCTGCTGTTATGTCCGATCACGTTCATGGCGGTGTCCTTTCACCGCCATTATAGCATATTTGTTGACGGCCAACCTGCCATCAGTACACCCGCGCCTTGGGCGCGATCTTCTTGATGTCGATGCCGTCGGCGATGAGGTCGGTGTGGACCGGGCGGTAGTCAAGCTTGACGTCGCCGGCCTCGTTGACCCAGGCGAGCGTGTGCTTGCGCCAGTTCTCGTCGTCGCGGCCGGCGAACGGGCCGTCGGCATAGTCCTCGCGGGCATGCGCGCCACGGCTTTCCTTGCGGGCTTCCGCGCCGTAGACAGTGGTGATCGCGCAGGCCATCAGATTCTGCAGTTCCAGCGTCTCGACCAGGTCGGAGTTCCAGATCATCGAGCGGTCGGTGACCTTGACGTCCGGCAGTTCCTTCCAGATTTCCGAAATCCGGCGGCAGCCTTCCTCCAGCGTTTCCTGGGTGCGGAACACGGCCGCCTCTTCCTGCATGGCGCGCTGCATCTTGTCGCGCAGCACCGCCGTCGGCTGCGAGCCGGAGGCGTGGCGGGTCTTGTCGAAGCGGGCCATGATCCTGTCGCAGGCTTCGATGTTGAGCGCCGGGATCGACGCCTCGCGGTCGATCACCTGGCCGGCGCGGATCGCGGCGGCGCGGCCGAAGACCACAAGGTCGATCAGCGAGTTGGAGCCAAGACGGTTGGCGCCGTGCACCGAGGCGCAGCCCGCCTCGCCGACGGCCATCAGGCCGGGCGCGAGACGCTCGGGATTGTCGCCGTCAGCGTTCAGAACTTCGCCAAAATAGTTCGTCGGGATGCCGCCCATATTGTAGTGGACGGTCGGCAGCACCGGAATCGGCTCGCGGGTGACATCGACGCCGGCGAAAATCTTGGCGCTCTCCGAAATCCCCGGCAGGCGCTCCGCGAGCACCGCGGGATCGAGATGGTCGAGATGCAGGAAGATGTGATCCTTGTTCTTGCCGACGCCGCGGCCTTCACGGATTTCCATCGTCATGCAGCGCGAGACCACATCGCGCGAGGCGAGGTCCTTCGCCGACGGCGCATAGCGCTCCATGAAGCGCTCGCCCTCGGAATTGACAAGATAGCCGCCCTCGCCGCGCGCGCCCTCGGTGATCAGGCAGCCCGCGCCATAAATGCCGGTCGGGTGGAACTGGACGAATTCCATGTCCTGCAGCGGCAGGCCGGCGCGCGCGATCATACCGGCGCCATCGCCGGTGCAGGTATGCGCGGAGGTGGCCGAGAAATAGGTGCGGCCGTAACCGCCGGTCGCCAGCACCACCATTTTGGCGGCGAAGCGGTGGATCGTGCCGTCATCGAGGTTCCAGGCGACCACGCCGGTGCAGGTCCCGTCTTCGCTCATGATCAGGTCGATCGCGAAATATTCGATGAAGAACTCGGCGTTGTTGCGCAGGGACTGGCCGTAAAGCGTGTGCAGGATGGCGTGGCCGGTGCGGTCGGCGGCGGCGCAGGTGCGCTGCACCGGCGGGCCTTCGCCGTAATTCTGCATGTGGCCGCCGAAGGGGCGCTGGTAAATCTTGCCCTCTTCGTTACGGGAGAACGGCACGCCGTAATGCTCCAGCTCATAGACCGCCTGCGGCGCTTCCATGGCGAGATACTGCATGGCGTCGACATCGCCGAGCCAGTCGGAGCCCTTGACGGTGTCGTAGAGATGCCACTGCCAGCAATCGGGCGTCATGTTCTGCAGCGAGGCGGCGATGCCGCCCTGTGCGGCAACGGTGTGCGAGCGGGTCGGGAACACCTTGGTGATGCAGGCGGTCTTGAAGCCCTGCTCGGCCATGCCGAGCGTGGCGCGCAGGCCGGAACCGCCGGCGCCGACCACGATCACGTCATAGGCGTGGTCGACATATTCATAGGCCTTGCCATTGGCGGCGGGGGAAGAAGGATTAGCCATGTGAATATTATCCTACAAACGCGATTTTCAGGATGGCGAACAGACAGAGCCCGCCGATCAGCACGGTGAAGAAGGTGTTCGCCATCACCGCGAGGAGCTTCAGCACCTCGCCATGGATGTAGTCGTCGATGATTTCCTGCATGCCGATGCGCATATGCACGAGGCCGGCGACGATCATCAGGCCCATCAGCACGGCGATGAAGGGATTGGCGAGGCTCGCCACCACCTCTTCATACGGCGCGCCGATATGGGCAATGATGAAGATGATGAACAGGACGAACAGCGGCACGAGCGCGACGGCCGTCATCCGCTGCATCCAGAAATGATGTGTGCCTTCCTTGGCGGAGCCGAGACCGCGAACCTTTTTCAGCGGTGTACGCATATCCATGGTGCTCTCCTTACCAGACCAGAAGCCCGACGATCCACAGAAGGACCGTGACCGCGACCGACACGAAGGGCAGCGCGATCGCCATCTTCGTGGTGAATTCCTTGCCGAGACCATGACCGAGATCCCAGGCGAAATGGCGAAGGCCCCCGAGCAGATGATGCACCAGCGCCCAGGTGTAGCCGAACAGGATCAAAAGCCCGAGCCAGGAACCGAAGAACCAGCTCACGCAATCGAAGGCTTCCTTGCCCATGGCCGCCGAGACCAGCCAGGCGACAAGCAGGATCGTGCCGAAATACATCGCGCCGCCGGTGATGCGGTGGATGATCGACATCGCCATCGTCGGAATGAACCGGTAGACTTGAAGATGCGGCGATAGGGGCCGGTTGCTGGTCGGAGTGGCCATCAAAACCTCGCAGGCGTTCTATAGGACGCGGCAATTATGCATTCGGCGTCGCCCGGCAACCAGAGCCGGACGCAACCGACGTTCACGGGTGGTGTAGCCACCGCAAACGGCCGCGACAAGTCCATTCGCTCCGCCCGTCCCGATTTAATCGGTTTGACAGCAAGCGGATTGAAAAAGACCGTTTATCGGGCCCGGAAAATCGCATGCTTTTGTCAACAAGTCCATCCGGGTCGTGGAATTTCAAGCGGTTAATATGAGTGCAGAACTCATATTTGACGACTTAGGTGCATCCGATGAAGCGCCAGACCGTGGTCCGCTTAACCTCGCTGTCCTCCAGCACGCGCGTGACCGGCACCTGGTACTCGGCAAGCCGCTCCAGCCGTTCCTTCGGGCAATAGGCCCGTCCGGGATCGCCGACGAGAATGGTGATGCCGCGCGCCGTCAGCCGCTCTAACCAGGGCAGCAGCGCCGCCGCCCATTGGGCATCGTAGAACACATCGCCGGCAAGCAGCACGTCGCAATCCGGCGTGGTCTCCATCAGATTCTGGCTGGTAAAGCTGAGCGCGACATTGTTCAGCTCGGCATTGAGCTTCACGGCAACGCCCGAAAACGGATCGATATCGGATGCGAGAACAGAGGCAGCACCCGCCTTGGCCGCGGCGATCGCCACCAGTCCGGAGCCGCTGGCGAAATCGATGACCCGCTTGCCGGCCACACAGTCAGGACGATCCAGCACATAACGCGCCAGCCCCTGCCCACCCGCCCAGGCAAAGGCCCAGAACGGCGGCGGCAGGCCGATTGCCTCAAGCTCGCTCTCGGTCTTCTGCCAAAGGTCGTGCACCTCGCTCGCCAGCCGCAGTCGGATTTCCGGAACATGCGGCGGGGCCAGGATTTCAGTATTTTCGAGAATGAAGGCTTTTGGGTTGTTCATGCGCATGGAAAAGCTTCTCCCGGCCGTGACCGGGAGAAAGGCGCAAAATCAGGCCCAGGGGCGCTCGGCCGCGAGCTTGTTTTCGTAGCTGGCGATATTGTCGCTCTTTTCGAGCGTCAGCGAGATGTCGTCGAGGCCGTTCAGCAGGCAGTGGCGCTTGAAGGCGTCGAGTTCGAACTTGATCGAACCGCCATCGGGACCGGTGATTTCCTGGTTCTCCAGATCGACCGTCAGAACCGCGTTGGACCCGCGCTCGGCGTCGTCCATCAGCTTCTCCAGCTCCTGCGGCGAAACGATAATCGGCAGAATGCCGTTCTTGAAGCAGTTATTGTAGAAGATGTCAGCGAAGCTGGTGGAAATCACGCAGCGAATGCCGAAATCGGCCAGCGCCCACGGCGCGTGTTCACGCGAGGAGCCGCAGCCGAAATTGTCGCCGGCCACGAGAATCTTGGCGTCGCGATAAGCGGGCTTGTTCAAAACGAAATCCGGATTTTCCGAACCGTCCTGATTGTAGCGCGCCTCGGCGAAAAGCCCGACGCCGAGACCGGTGCGCTTGATCGTCTTCAGATAATCCTTGGGAATGATCATGTCGGTATCGACATTGACCACAGGCAGCGGCGCGGCAACACCCGTCAGCTTGACAAATTTTTCCATGGGACATCCTCGGCAGATTCTATTGAGCTTGCCATCGCTCTATAGCGGTTTTACGCCGCTTTCAACGGAAAACTGTACCTTTTGGTACGCGCAAGGGAAAACAAAAGGCAGCCGCAAGGGCTGCCCGAAAAGCGATCGAACTGCAAAATCGAACCTCTCAGAGGTCGATGATCTTGCCCTTGCCATCATCCCACACACGCATGCCATCCTTCTGGCGGCAGTCGCGGGTGCGAACCGGAACCGGTGCCTGATTAAGCTTGCCGGCAACCATGCGGGCAACGGTCAGCACGGCAAGAACGCCCATCAGCGCCAGACCAACGGAAAAAGCAAATACGGTCACGAAGGCCACGGCAGCCAGCCCGACGATTGCCATTACTACGGAGCGGATGTTTTCCATCATCAGTTTCCTTTCACACCTGTTAATCTGGCGCGTCGGTGGCCTTTGCGCAAGGGGCAGCGACCATTTTGTCTCATTGAATGCGGACGAAAACTTTGCGAAGCATCATTTTCAGGCACTGCTAAAACTAGTGAGTCCCGAAATTGTCAGGAATATGGCCATGACTTCCATAAACATGACTTCCATAAAACTGTGGCGTTCTCTGCTGAGCGTCCCCGCCATCAACCGCCGCGCGCTGGAAAAGTCGAGGACGCTTGCGGCCGACGCGATCATCTACGATCTGGAAGATGCCGTGGCGCCGGGCAAGAAGGCCGAGGCGCGTGAGAATCTCGAGCGGCTCTACAGTGAGGACCGGCCCGAAGGCGTGACCGCGATCCGGGTGAACCCGCTCGACACGGAAGACGGCAGCGAGGACATGAAAACCGTGCTGGCCTGCCAGCCGGATGCCGTTCTGTTGCCCAAGGTCGGCAATGTCGCCGCCATCGCCACGGCGGGCGCGCTTTTGAAGAGAAACGGCGCGCCGGAGCGGATCAAGCTCTGGGCGATGATCGAGACGCCGGAAGGCGTGGTCAATGCTGCGGCCATCGCCGGGGCGTTCTCCGATGTGCGGGCCGGCGGGCGGCTGGAGGCGCTGGTCGTCGGCGTCAACGACCTGCGCGCGGAAACCGGCGTGGCGCCCTCGCCTGGCCGCGCCTATCTCGTGCCGTGGCTGATGCAGACCGTGCTGGCCGCCCGCGCCTATGGCATCCGCGTCATCGACGGCGTCTACAATGATTTTGCGGATCAGGCTGGCTATGAAGCGGAATGCGCCGAAGGCGCCGCCATGGGGTTTGACGGCAAGATGCTGATCCATCCGAACCAGATCGAGGCCGCCAACCGCCATTTCAGCCCGTCCGAAGACGCTATTGCAGAGGCGCGCGCGATCGTGGAAGCATTTGCAAAGCCGGGCGCGGAAGCGCTAAACGTCATCGATCTCAACGGCCGCATGGTCGAGCGCCTGCATCTGGAGCAGGCGAAAGCCTTGTTGGCGCAGGTCGACGCCATTCAATCGACAAAGGATACCCGATGAAACTCTACCGCTTCCTCACAGGTCCGGACGATTCGTCCTTCTGCCACCGCGTCACCGACGCGCTGAACAAGGGCTGGGAACTCCACGGCGCGCCGTCGCTGACCTTCGATCCCAATCTCGGCAAGACCTATTGCGGCCAGGCCGTGGTGAAGGAGGTCGAGGGCAAGGATTACGATCCGTCGATGAAGCTTGGCGAACAGTAATCTGCACCCCGGGCGGAAGGATCAGATCGGCTGAAACGGCCTGAGCAGATATCCGTCCGGGTCCCGCACCCAGAGCTGGCGCTGGCCTCTTTCGCCATTCGGCGTTCGATAGCGCCGCTCTTCGGGACCAAGCACCAGCGGCCATTTCGCTTTGGCGAGCCGCGCGACGATGCCGTCGAAATCCGTCACCTCGAGCTGGAAGTTGATGCCGCCGCCGAGTGCTGACTCCTCATCGCCAATCGTTCGCCCCATGCCGATCGTGTCCAGCATAAGTTGAGCGGCGCCAAGCTCGAGAAAGGCAAAGCCCTCCTCCGGGCGGTCATAGGCGATCGAGAAGCCGATAAGACCGACATAGAAATCGAGGCTCAGCGCAAGATCCCTCACGCCGAGTTCCGGAATGAGAGCGTTGAACCTCATTTGCGGCCCCAGAGGATCTTGAAGCGCGCATTGCGATAGTCCTCGCCGCTCTCCTTGCAGTTTTCCGCAAGCACCGGTTCATAGGGCAAGCCCCGATTGGCGACCAGAAGCAGCCGTCCGCCGGGTTTCAAGGCATCGCAGGCGGCCTTGATCAGCGCCTTGCCGAGGGAGGGCTCGGCCGCCTTTCCGGCATGGAAGGGCGGGTTCATTACGATCAGATCGTAGCGCGCCCTGATCTTCTCGCCCGCAAGGTCCTGCCAGAAATAGCGGAACTGGCCCTGCTGGCCTGCCAGGTTGACCTTGGCCCGTTCCAGCGCGCGGTAATCCGCCTCGTAGAGATCGATGGCCTCCGCGCGGGGCGCGCGTTCGGCAAGCATCGCGGCAAGATAGCCCCAGCCGGCGCCGAAATCGGCGGCAAGCCCCGAAAAATCCTCCGGCAGGCGCTCGCCGAGAATGCGCGAGCCCTCGTCGATCCGGTCGTGGGAGAACAGGCCCGGCACGGTGGTGAAACGGCCATCGATCTCGACCGTCGGGTGGGTGAGTTTTTCAATCGCTTCGGACGGATCCTCCGGGCGGGTGAACCACACGGCGACGCCATGATATTTCGGCATGGAATCGAGATCGGCGAACAGATGGCCGAGCCGCTTCCGCAGCGACTGGATGCCCTCTTCCTTGGTGCCCGCGATCACGATGAAGCCGCCGGGCACGGTCTTTGCGAGCGCTTCCGCGATCCGGTTCTCGTTCTCGCCGCGATGCTTGGTGAGCAGAATGAGCGACAGGTCGTAACGCCCCTCGCCCGCTTCCGGCGCGACATCGGCATGGGCGCGCTCCAGCCCGATGAAATGCGGGCGATAGGGCTGCACCGCCTCGATCGCAGCGCCAAAGCCCTCCGGCACGCGGTAGCCGGGTTCTGCGCCGAGGAACAGGCAACGCCCGCCCTCGGGCATGGCGATCGTGCCGCTTTCGAAGGGATGGAAAATGGTTTTCAGCGTCTCGCGGGCCATGATTTTACCTGTGAAAAAGGCGCGAGCCATAACGCTCACGCCTGAAAATGAATGCCTTGCGGTTCCCTCCATCAATCTCTCCCCTTGAGGGAGAGATGCCCCGAAAGGGGCAGAGAGGGGTGAACCCTATCGGCAAATGCGGAGTAACGGGCTTATGCCCACTACCCCTCTCTGTCGCTTTCGCGACATCTCCCCCTCAAGGGGGGAGATTGGAGGGAGCATCACTGCTCCGCAGGTTCATACCTGACAGTTTGCCAGCCTTACTCGGCGGCGTCGGACTTCGGCTTGCGCTCGATTTCCTTGCCGGTTTCCTGGTCGACGACCTTCATCGACAGCTTGACCTTGCCGCGCTCATCGAAGCCGATGAGCTTGACCCAGACCTTGTCGCCTTCTTTGACCACGTCGGTGGTCTTGGCAACGCGCTCGGAAGCAAGCTGCGAGATGTGGACGAGACCGTCGCGCGGGCCGAAGAAGTTGACGAAAGCGCCGAAGTCGGCGGTCTTGACGACCGTGCCTTCGTAGATCGCGTTCAGTTCCGGCTCGTCGACGATCGAGTGGATCCACTTCTTGGCAGCCTCGATCTCCTTGCCGGAAGACGATGCGATCTTGATCGTGCCGTCGTCCTCGATGTTGATCTTGGCGCCGGTCTTTTCCACGATCTCGCGGATGACCTTGCCGCCCGAACCGATAACGTCGCGAATCTTGTCGACGGCGATCGTCATCATCTCGATGCGCGGTGCGTATTCGCCGAGCTGCTCGCGGCCTTCGGTAATGGCCTTGGACATTTCGCCGAGGATGTGGTTGCGGCCGCCCTGGGCCTGGCCGAGCGCGACCTTCATGATCTCCTCGGTGATGCCGGCAATCTTGATGTCCATCTGCAGCGAGGTGATGCCGTCGGCAGTACCCGCGACCTTGAAGTCCATGTCGCCGAGGTGGTCTTCATCGCCGAGAATGTCGGAGAGTACCGCGAAGCGCTCGCCTTCCAGGATCAGGCCCATGGCGATGCCGGCAACCGGCTTTGCCAGCGGAACGCCGGCATCCATGAGCGCAAGCGAGGTGCCGCAGACGGTCGCCATCGAGGACGAACCGTTGGATTCGGTGATCTCGGAGACGATGCGCAGCGTGTAGGGGAACTGCTCGACGGTCGGCAGCATCGGGCGGATCGCGCGCCATGCAAGCTTGCCGTGACCGATTTCGCGGCGGCCCGGGGAGCCCATGCGGCCGGTCTCACCCACCGAATAGGGCGGGAAGTTGTAGTGCAGCAGGAAGCGTTCCTTGTACATGCCGGTCAGGGCATCGACATACTGCTCGTCTTCGCCGGTGCCGAGCGTGGCAACGACCAGCGCCTGGGTTTCGCCGCGGGTGAACAGCGCCGAACCATGGGTGCGCGGCAGGATGCCGACTTCCGAGACGATCGGACGGACGGTCTCGAGATCGCGGCCGTCGATGCGGCTCTTGGTGTCGAGAATGTTCCAGCGCACGATCTTGGCCTGGAGGTGCTTGAACACGGCGCCGATTTCTTCTGCGGTGTACTTTGCTTCCTCGCCTTCGGCCGGGGCGTAACGCTCCTTCACCTTCGCCTTGCAGGCGTCGACGGCGGCGTAACGGGCGGCCTTCTCGGTGATCTTGTAGGCGTCGCGCAGCTCGGTCTCGATGAAGGAGAGCATGTCGCTTTCAAGCGCGGAATGATCTTCCGGCTCGAATTCGCGCGGCTCCTTGGCGGCGACTTCGGCGAGCTTGATGATTGCGTCGATCACCGGCTGGAAGCCCTTGTGGCCGAACATGACGGCGCCGAGCATGATGTCTTCGTTGAGTTCCTTGGCTTCCGATTCCACCATCAGAACCGCATCGCCCGTGCCGGCGACGACGAGGTCAAGCGCGGTTTCGGGCATTTCGTCGATATGCGGGTTCAGCACATATTCGCCGTTGATGTAGCCGACGCGCGCGCCGCCGATCGGGCCCATGAACGGAACGCCGGACAGCGTCAGCGCGGCCGAGGTCGCGACCATGGCGAGAATGTCGGGGTTGTTTTCGAGGTCATGCTGGAGAACGGTGACCACCACCTGGGTGTCGTTCTTGTAGCCTTCCGGGAACAGCGGACGGATCGGACGGTCGATCAGGCGGGAAACGAGCGTCTCGTTTTCGCTCGGACGGCCTTCGCGCTTGAAATAGCCGCCCGGGATGCGGCCGGCAGCGAAGGTCTTTTCCTGGTAGTTGACGGTCAGCGGGAAGAAGTCCTGGCCGGGCTTCGGCTCCTTGGCGGAGACGACGGTGGCGAGAACGGCGGTTTCGCCATAGGTGGCCAGTACCGCGCCGTCAGCCTGACGGGCAATCTTGCCGGTCTCCAGCGTGAGCGTGCGGCCGGCCCACTCGATTTCCACTTTGTGGGAATTGAACATGTCTTGTCCTTTAACAAATGCTGTAATCCCGCTCTTTCCCGAAGGAAGGCGCAATCACGGCGTCACGTTTCGTTCGACACGTCACGGGCAAGACAACGTGCTGCTTCCGGTGGCGAAGCAGCCTGCAATCCTGCCCCATGACAGGTCCGTTTCGGCATGCGGCGCCGGACGTTCCGGGGCCGCGTCTTCTGATCCAGCGCCCGCCACGGCGCAAAACCGGCGCTTGTCAGCGCAAATGGAAACGGCGGGCGCAAACGCCCGCCGGATAAAGCTTAGCGGCGAATGCCCAGACGGCCGATAAGGCTCGTGTAGCGGCTTTCATCGATGCGCTTCAGGTAGTCAAGCAGCGAACGGCGGGTCGAAACCAGCGTCAGCAGACCACGGCGGGAATGGTTATCCTTCTTGTGGTCCTTGAAGTGCTCGGTCAGGTTGGTGATCCGTTCGGTCAGGATGGCAACCTGCACTTCCGGCGAACCGGTGTCGCCTTCCTTGGTTGCGAATTCCTTGATCAGCTCTGCCTTGCGTTCAGCAGTAATCGACATCGGTCATCCTTTCTTTAAGAAATGAGGGTGTTTCAAGTCGCCCGGGCCGGGATGTCGTCCAGCAGGGGCCATTCATGCGCATCTGTTTCAATGCTGGCGCCCATATAGGCCAAACAGAGCATAATGTCGAGTGTCGCGTTGCGCACGGGGCGACGGCGCGGAAAGGCAGGCGTTTTGCGGGGCCGTATCGTGCACGGCGCGGCCTCGTTCGTGAGGCCGCGCCGCTTTTGCGAAAGCGCAATTCCGCTGCAATGGATATTGCCGGGCCCGCCGCCGCATCGAAGCGGCGGGCCCTTGGTCTTACTGGCGCACGGCCTTGACGTCGTCCTCGGTCACGGCCGGGGCGGAGTTGCCCCAGGCGCTGCGCAGGAAGGTTGCAAGCGTCGCGATATCGGCATCCGACAGCCGGTCGCCGAAGGCCGGCATTTCCAGCCGTTCCGGCCGCTCGGCCGTCGAAGGCAGCGTCGCGCCGTGGAGGATGACCTCGGTCAGACCCCTGGTCGTCGGCGCAGTCACCAGCGAATTGCCCTTCAGCGCCGGGAACACGCCGGGCGCGCCGCGGCCGTCCGGCATATGGCAGGCATTACAGTTGTTGAGATAGAGCAACTCGCCGTCCGACAGGTTTTCAGCCGATTTCAGCTTCGCCGTCGTCGGATCGTCGGCGGCATCGAGCCGGTCCGTCGTCCGCTCGTTTGGCACGGGCTGCGGGTCGGGCGTTACGTCCGAGATCGCGCGGAGATAGCCGACCATCGCATCGGCATCCTCATCCTTCATGTATTGAAGGGATTCGCCGACCACGAGCTGCATCTCGCCGACCACAGCCGAATGGGCGTTGCGGCCGGTGGTGAGATAGTCCTTCAGGTCCGCGTCGGTCCAGGTCTGCAGGGCGGATGCCGCCGTGCGCAGGTCGGGCGCCGTCCAGCCGCCGATCTCGCCGCCCGTCAGGAAGGCCGGATTGTCGGCATTGGTGCCATCCTGCGCCATGATCATGTTGCGCGGGCTGTGGCAGGCCGCGCAATGGCCGAGCGCCTGCACCAGATAGGCCCCGCGCTCAAGCTGGTCGCTTTCGCTCGCCGCGTCATCCGGCCGGAAGCCGGGCTTGCCGAGCGCGGCCCAGTTCCACAGACGAATGCCCCAGCGCTGGTTGAACGGGAAGTCGAGCTCGGTCTCCTTCACCGGGTTGTCGACCGCCGCGACATCGTTGTGGATATAGCTCCAGATCGCCCGGATATCCTCCTCCTTCATATGCCGGTAGTTCTCATAGGGCATGGCCGGATAGAGGTGCACGCCGCCGGGCGCGATGCCGTCGACGAGCGCGGCATGGAACTGATCGTAGGTCCAGCCGCCGATGCCGGTTTCCTCATCGGGGGTGATATTGCTCGACCAGATCGTGCCCATCGGGCTTTCGATCGGTCGCCCGCCGGCAAAGGGTTCGCCGCCCTCTGCCGTGTGACAGGCCTGACAGTCGGCCATCTGGGTGACGTACTGACCCTCGCCGGCAGTCGGTTCCCAGTCGGCCGCCAGATTGTCATCCGGCTTGGTGAGAGACGGCGGCACGAAGATGATCGCGGCGAGCGCCACCACGCAGATGACGATGAGCGCGAGGATGATGCGAAGAAAGGTTTTCATGATCCGCTCCTCACATCAATGGCCGGGGGTTGGGCAGGTAGTCCTTGCGCAACGCCTCCAGCGCCCAATAGGCAAGGCCGCCGACGGCGCCCGTGGGATTATACTGGATGTTCTGCGGGAAGGCGGAGGCACCCATGACCCAGACGTTGTGACAATCCCAACTCTGGAGATAGCGGTTGATCGCCGAGGTCTTCGGGTCGGTGCCCATGATCGCGCCGCCGACATTGTGGGTCGACTGATAGGGACGCACGTCATACTCCGCGCCATCGCCCTTGTAGCCCGAGGCCATGGCATCCGGGTTCATGCTCTTTGCAATTTCCTCGATCCGCGCCTTCATGAACTGGGTCATCCTGATGTCGTTGTCCTTCCAGTCGAAGGTCATGCGCATCAGCGGACGGCCGTGGCGGTCCTTGTAGGTGGGATCGAGATCGAGACAGGTGTCGCGATAGGCCATGTTCGAGCCGTGCGAGCCGATCGAGAGATTGTGGCCATACCATTCGCCGACGGCGTCCTTCCAGCCCGCGCCCCAGGAGGGCGTACCGGGTGGCAGCGACATCTGCTGGATCGGCCGTCCGCCGGTGTGGCCGCAGGTGATATAGCTGCCGCCGATGAAGCCTTCGCTGGCGAAATCGATCTGCGACATCGAGAAATCGTCGATCGACATGCCGCCGGCGCCGGTGCCCACGAACGGGTTGAAAACCTTGTCCCTGAACCAGAGGCTGGTGCCGCCGGTCATCTGGTAGGAATAGTTGCGCCCGACCACGCCCTCGCCCGTATCCGGATTGTAGGGCTCGCCGATCTCCGACAGCAGCAGAAGGTGGACATTGTGCAGCGAATAGGCGCAGACCAGCACGAGATCGGCCGGCTGGAACACCTCCTCGCCGGTCTTCTCGTCGAAATAGGTAACGCCCGTGGCGGTCTTGCCATCGGCGGCCTTTTCGATCTTCAGGACCTCCGAGCGGGTCCTGTAGCTGAAATTCGGCTTGCGTTTCAGCGCATCGAGAATACAGACCTGCGGCGATGACTTGGAATAATTGTTGCAACCGAAGCGCTCGCAGTAGCCGCAGTAATTGCAGGGCCCGAGCTGCATGCCGTAGTCATTGGTATACTGGATCGAGGCATTGGCCGCGGGACGCGGGAACGGATGGTAGCCCATATTGCGGGCGGCCTCCGCGAACAGCTCCGAATCCCAGGTGTTCTTCAAGGGCGGCATCGGATACTCGGCCGAGCGCGGCGCTTCAAACGGGTTGCCGCCCTCCTGAATCTCGCCATTGATATTGCCCGCCTTGCCGGCAATGCCGGCGACGCTTTCGAACTTGGTCATGTGCGGCTCCAGCTCCTCCGCCGTCACGCCCCAGTCCTGAAGCTGCATGTTTTCCGGAATGATATCGGCGCCGAAGGTCTCCTCGACATAGGAGCGCAGACGATATTCGACCGCCTGCGGCCGCCAGTTCTGGCCGTTCCAGTGAACGCCCGCGCCACCGACGCCGTCGCCCGGCAGGAACGAACCGAGGTGGCGATAGGGAAGCGCAGTCTCCTGCGTATTGTGACGCACGGTCAGCGTGGAGTTGACCGGCTTCTGCATCAGGTCGTAACGCACGGCGTATTTCAGTTCGTCGAAAATGTTGGGATACTGGAAATCGGGCACCGTGCTGCGGTCGTCGCCGCGCTCGAGCGCGAGGATTTCGAGCCCCTCATTGGCGAGTTCCATGCCCATGATCGCCCCGGTCCAGCCGAGGCCGATGATGACGACGTCTTTTTTGGGATCTGTTCTCGTTGCCATGATCTACGCCCTGTCTCCGTTGATTGCCACGGGGCCGAGCGGATATTGCGCGTTCTCGCGACCCGGCCAGGAGGTGAAGGCGCCGCGCGCGCCGGGAAAGCCGATATAGACCCAGGCCTGCATATCGTGATTGCCGCCATAGGATGGATCGGCGAAATAACCCTCCTTGGTGTTGGCGAGCAGGAACTGGAAGAAATCGCGCAGTTCAGGGGCGAGCCCCACCTCGCCCTTCTGCAGCGATGTCAGCGCAGCGTCCTGTTTTGCCGCTTCGAGATTTTCGAAACGGTCGCCATGCGTCTGGCTGCACCAGTCCTGAAAGACGGGAATCGCCTGGCGATAGATTTCCGCCGGCGTCAGCGGGCTCTGGAAACCGAGCGTGGGATTGGCGGCGGGATCGAACGGGCCCTGCATGTACCAGTCCGCGGCCTTGCCGAAATTGCCTGCGAGCTGCCGGTCGATGAAGACCGGCACCCGACAGTCGATCGCCCCCGGGCCATTGCCGCCTGCGGGAATGAGACGGTCGCAGGCGGCCATGACGAACGCCCATTCCGCTTCATTGAAATAGACCCGCTCATACTGGTCGAGCGGCGGCGGCGGTTCCTTTTGAGGCGCTTGCGCCTTTACCGTTCCGGCAAGCGAAGCGATCGCCACCCCCGCAGCGCTCCCCTTGAGGAACCCGCGCCGGGATGGACGTCCTGGCATATCTCTCATGATTATTTCCTTTCGCCGGCCGGGGGCCGGTCATCTCTCCCCGCCTGCGAATAGTCCGGATTTCGCTCCGGATACGGAGGCGGCTCCATTGCTTCCGGATTTGTGCCGGAAGACCAACGGCCCGCCACGCGCGACGGACCGAAACCCTCAATATCGCGTATTGTGACTCATGATGGTCGACGAGAGAAGGTGATTTTTTCCGGCCTTGAGGGAACAAAATCGAAGAAGGCATGAAACGATGAAGCCTGGAGCCGATCAGGCGGAGAATCCGGGATTTCCGGCCTTCCAGAGCTGCGAAACCGGCTGGAGCGCGCAGAGGCAACGTCCACCCCATCTTTCGGGTTGCTCGAGCTCCTCTGCGGAATTTTCCATGGCGCTTCATGTCTGGAGGGGGATTTCAAAAAATGGGCAACGATCTCGTTATCGCGGCCTCCTGCCGGAGGGCTCCGCTCTTGCAGGCCCGATCTGCTGATAGTCAGCCTGCGTGCAAAGGGTCAACTGTATGGCCTGACATGTTGTTCGGCCGGTTGCGGTGACCTACAAATACCGTGTTAGATTGGCCGGGCCGTGCAACCGCAACGGCGCGCGTGCCTGGTCGCCCAGCGGCCCCCGCCGGTGGCCCGGCCTGCTCCGTCATGAAACGCGGGGCCGTCTCCGGCGCGGCATACTTTCCACCCGTGAAGACGACAAAGGAAACACCATGTTCCGTTCAGCCCTGACACTTCTGGCAAGCCTCCTCGCGGCAACGACCGCCCATGCGCAGGACATGCGTGTGATCACCGGCGAGGCCATGATGCGCGAACGCGTGGCGCTGCCGGACGATGCCGAACTCGTGGTGGAAGCGCGCGGTTTCCAGAACGCCCTCCTGGCCACGGACAGCGCCGAGGCCAACGGCCGGCAGGTGCCATGGCCGTTCGAACTGGCCGTCCCGCAAGGCGTCGCGGCGAAGCTGACAGCCGCCATCCGGATCGACGGCGCCAACCGGTTTGTGAGCGCACCGGTCATGATCGCGGCGGGAAACAATGACGCCGATATCGGAAGCGTTATGCTGACGGCGTTCACGCCCGCGGCCTTCGGCAGCACCTTCATGTGCGGCGACATCCGCCTCCAGGTCGGCTTTCAGGGCGAGGAAGCGGTGGTCGAGACCGATGAGAGGATTTACCACCTTGCCCCCGCGATCTCCGCTGATGGCGCGAAATACCAGTCCGATGACGGCCGAAACGTCTTCTGGAGCAAGGGCGACAATGCGCTCGTGACGCTCGATGGCGATGACCTGCCGGATTGCGTCATGATGCCGGCCGAGGCGGCAAAGGCATGGTCGGCGCAGGGCAATGAACCCGGCTGGCGCGCCGTCATCGCAGGCGACCGGTTTATGCTGGACATGAATTACGGCGATGACCGGCTCGACCTCCGCCTGCCGGAGCCGGAGGTGGTCGATGGTGCCTATCGCTACGATTTCGACCAGTACGCCCTCGCCTTCAGCGTGCGCGCCGAAATGTGCCAGGACGACATGAGCGGCCGATTGTTTCCGCAAAGCGTGGAACTGGCAACAGCAACCGCAACGCTGAAGGGCTGCGGCGGCGATGCGCTCGATCTCCTCATCGGCCCCGAATGGACCGTCGACCGTCTTGAGGGCAGCGCGCTCGATGAGGCTGCCGATCGTCCCACCTTCTCGATCAGCGAGGAAGGCCAGATCTTCGGAACCACCGGCTGCAACCGCTTCACCGGCGCGTTCTCGGTCAATGGCGAGGGCGGCGTCGCAATCGGCCCGCTGGCGTCAACGCGAATGGCCTGCAACGATGCCCTGATGAAGCAGGAACAGGCCTTCCTTCAGGCGCTGGATGCGAGCGAAAGCTTCGACTTCGGGCCGGACGGCGCGCTGTTGCTCATGTCGGGAACCGGGACAGTGATCGAAGCCACACGTTGAGGACGGCCTGCCGCCCAGTCCGTTTCCGGCAGGTAATGCGCAAAAGCAGCCGGCGGATCAGTTGATCCGCCGGCTGCTTTTTTTTCGTCTACTTGTTGATGTCGTTCTTCATGTTCCAGAGATTGAAGGCGCGTTCGCCGACCATGTCCTCATCGACGCCTTCCTCCTGAATATCGTCAGCCACCCGCAGATGGCCGAAGCTTGCGAGGATCTTGAGGAGGATCGTCGTGATGACCCAGGAATAGGCGGCGACGATCACGACGGCCAGCACCTGGACGAAAAGCTGATGGGCGCTGGCCGAGACGGCATTGATATGCGAGCTGGCCATGAAGCCGATCAGGATTGCGCCAGTCATGCCGCCGACGCCATGGGCGCGCCAGACTTCCAGCGTGTCGTCGATCTTCAGCCATTCCTGAACATATTTGGCGTTGTAGCAGACCGTCGCGCCGATCGCGCCGATGATCAGCGCCGCCATTGGCTCGACATAGCCGGCGGCTGGCGTGATCGTGGCAAGACCGGTGACTGCGCCGACGAGAACGCCGGAGAACGAGACCCGCCGATGTCCGCGCCATTCCCACAACATCCAGACCAGCATGGCAATCGCGCCGGCGAGCATGGTGTTGGTGAAGGCATAGGCCGCCAGCGCATCCGCCGCATAGGCGCCACCGGCATTGAAGCCGAACCAGCCGAACCACAGAAGACCCGCGCCGAGCGCCACCAGCGGCAGGCTCGCCGGCTGGCTTTCGGGATCGCCGACGGCGACCTTGCGCTTGCCGAGGAATCTGGCGGCGGCAAGGGCCGAGAAACCCGCGGCGGTGTGGATCACGATGCCGCCAGCGAAATCGACGACGCCCATCTTGGAAAGAAATCCGCCGCCCCAGATCCAGTGCGCCGCCGGCAGGTAGATCAGGATCGTCCACAGAGCCACGAAGAACAGATAGGCCCCGAACTTGAAACGCCCGACGAAGGCGCCGGTCATCAGCGCCGGCGTGATGATGGCGAACATCATCTGATAGGCGAACACCATGATGAACGGCACATTCGGGGCATAAGTATCATTCGGCGATATGCCGACATGGTACATGCCGAAATAGGGACGGATATCGCCAATGATGCCGCCGATCGAGGGACCGAAGGCGAGGCTGAAACCGCCGAACACCCAGATGAGGCTGACGATGCCGATGCAGACGAAATTCTGGATCATGATCGAAAGCACGTCTCGCTGCTTCACCAGACCGCCGTAGAAGAGTGCAAGGGCCGGGGTCATCATGCAGACCAGCGCCGTGCAGATCAAAACAAACGCGGTATCCCCCGCATTGATGGCGTGCATAGCTTCCTCCTTTGAAAGCGCATGTTTGTGTCGGCGCGACCGCCCCGGCCGCGCCCGAGTTCAGATCTTGGTATCGGTGACCAGATGCTCGCCGACCGCGCTGTGCGGATGCGGCGCAAGCAGCTTCTTCGGCGCGATGAACAGATACATCGTCAGCACATAGGGCGCGGTGAAGGACGGCAGGCCAAGCGGTTCGGTCAGCACGTCATAGGCGCCCTGCAGGAACACGGTGACGATGGTGGCCAGCAGCGCGTAGACGACCACCCGCGGCGACGGCTTCAGAAAGATGACGCCGACCGCCATCGCCGTCAGCACTGCACTGAAACCGTAAAGCCCCTGCACCACCAAATGCGGTTCCGCCCTGAGCGCGATCGCCGTCGCCATGGCGATCAGCGAGCCGCAAATGGCGGCGATACCGGCCGCGCGCGAGGCGATCAGAATGCCGAGAAGGATGATCGCGCCGCTGATCTCGTTGCCGAGAAGATAGACCTGGCCGATATTGCGGAAGAAAATCTGGACCAGTTCGATATGGGACGGGATCATCGTCACGCCATTGATATAGTCGGAGGCCAGTTCGGGATGGTCGCCGGAGACATCGAGCGCGCCGAACGTGTAGGCGCCTGCCACCAGCAGCCAGCCGGTCAGCACGAACGGGCCGGTGGAGCCCGGTATCCCCCAGCTTTTGGTGATCATCCCCCCGAGCGCCGCCGTCACCACCGTGCTCATGGCCGCGCCAATGACAACATAGAACCAGAGCTGCGGCGAGACGCTGATGAAGGTCGGCAGCGCCACGCCAACGAGAATGCCGTTGAAGCCGAACAGGCCGGAGGTGATCGAATCCTCGTCGCAATCGAGAAGCCGCGCGGTCAGCGTTGCAACGATGAGGCCGACAAGCGCGCCGATCGTGGTCGCCCAGTTGCCGCCAGCATGGCTCGCATAGGCGATCGCCGCGATGAACAGCGCGCCGGTGAGCGCGTTCTCCATGAAGAACACCTGCCCCGCGCCGCGCAGGCACTGCGTGGCAAAATCCTTCCGTTTTCCCGTCATCTACCCCGCCCCCTTCTTGGCTGTTGGTCAACGCCAGAGAAATTCTTCCGGCAGCGTTCTGCCGCGGGCTTCTTCCCTGACGACCTTCCAGAAATTCCTGACCTCCGCGCGCACGTCGTAGCTTTCGATCCCGACCACGCGCAGCATCAGGCCGGCACCGTTCGGAAGCGTCGAAACGCCGGAGATCGCGCGCGGGCGCTCATCGCCGAAACTGACGCCGACACGTTCGCGGATGCGTTCGGCAACGGCCGGCGGCGTGATGCAGAGAATATTGGCGAAGGCGTCGTAGCCGCCCATCACCGCGGGAAAGTCGATCGTTTCGTTACCCTTCTCGATCAGCACCTTCTCGGTGAACAGCTTGCGGCCGTCCGGCCGGCGAGCATTCACGGTCATCGACAGGAGATCGAAGCCGAAACGCTCGCTTTCATGGTGGTGCTTGCGGCCGGTCATCATCATCTCGCCATAGAGCAGCGTCGCGTCTTCATGGACCACGAGATCGGTATCGTTGATGAAACGCGAATCCTTGTAGGGAATGGTGAAATCCGGCAGGAACTCGAGATAGGCGTCCTTTGCGAGCGTCACCGTCTGGTGCTGCGAGGCGTAGTTGGCGTCCATCCGGTGAATGCGGTTCGCGCCCTGGGAGGTCACCTGGGCGCACGCCCCCTCGCCCACCGAAATGTCGATCGTGTAGCGATCGCCCTGAAGGATGCCGCCGCCGATCGAGATGATCGAGCAGATCGGCAGCTCCGGCATCGCCTCGTCCCAGTAGAGCGCCTGCTGCACCAGAAGCGGCGTGACCCGGTAGAGATCGGACAACACCGAGCGGCCGCCGCGCACAGAGAAGCCGAGGCGCAACGCCCCGACCTTGCCGGGACCGGCCGCACGCATCTGCGCCGGTTCTGTTTTAAAACCGCTCAGTTCCCGGTATTCGTCGATCCGGCGCAGACGTTCGTGAAGGCTCATCGAGTCACTCTGCGGCTTGGCCGGCAGGCGTCACGTCGAACAGCGCCATGTCCATGATCAGCTTCATCAGTTCGTCGACGCCCTCGCCGGTCTTGCAATTGGTGAACACGAACGGCTTCTTGCCGCGCATCAGCTTGGAATCGCGGTCCATGACGCCGAGATCGGCGCCGACATAGGGGGCGAGATCGGTCTTGTTGATGACCAGGATATCCGACTGGCAGACCCCGGCGCCGTTCTTGCGCGGGATCTTGTCGCCGGCGGCAACGTCGATGACATAGATGTAAAAATCGGCGAGCGCCGGGCTGAAGGTCAGCGTCAGGTTGTCGCCGCCGGATTCGATCAGGATCACGTCGCTGTCGGGATACTTCTCTTCCATTTCTTCGACAGCGGCGATGTTCATGGAAGGGTCTTCACGCACCGCCGTGTGCGGGCACGCTCCGGTTTCCACGCCGACGATCTTTTCTTCGACCAGGACGCCGTGAAGCGTCCGGCGAACCTGTTTGGCATCTTCGGTCGTGACCACATCATTGGTGATGATCAATGGCTTGACGCCGAGTTCGATCAGACGCGGGGTGATGGTTTCGATCACGGCTGTCTTGCCAGATCCGACCGGGCCGCCGATGCCGATACGCGTGATTTTCTTCATTGTGCCATTCCTTTTCCGCCGGTCAGTTCATGAACAGCCGGACATGGGTTTTAGTGTGATGGGCGACGAGGACATCGAAGACCGGCGCGAAGCCGGACATTTCATCAAGGTCCAGTCCGTGGACGCGCCCGTAATCGGCCTCGACGCGGCCCTGCACGATAAAAAGGATGCGCTGGGTATCGAGATGATCGATCCGCATCAGCCGCACCGCGGCGCTCATGATCATCGCCGCAACGCCATACTGGTGGACCACGAAGGCCTGTTTCTCATCGGCACCCATATGCGCGAGCGCGACCGCCTGGCCGACCGGAAAGCAGCCCGGCGTCGTGCCCGCCTTGATGTCGGCAAGCCAGCGTTCGAGAACGGGAAACGCGCTGATCTTCAGGGAAAGCTCCGCGAACTTGCGGCCCATGCGGGCAAGCATCATCTGCTGCTCCTCGCCCACGCGACGGTTCCACAATTCCTGGTCGGCCTCGAGCACGGCGTCATAGGCGCCGCGGCGGGCCGCGCGATGGGCATGGAGGAAGGCGATGCCATCCATGCTTGATGCCTGCCGCACCACCGTTTCGACGAAGCGCTCCAGACTCTGCGCATCTTTGACGACATCAGTCTGGATCGCCGATTCCAGTCCGTTGGAAAATGCGAAGGCGCCAACGGGCAGCGTCGAATCGGAAAACTGCAGCAGGCGCGCAAGCAGAACCATATCGCTTTCAGAATGCGCCTGACTGCCGTTTATGTCTGGCATTGCCGCCCCCAGGCTCAGTGATGGTGGTGATGATCGCCATGGTCATGGCCGTGGCCATGATCGTGATGATGATGCGGCGTCGCGTCCGCGCCGGCAAAGAGCATCCGCACCTCGCGCGCGTCGAGCTTGGCGGCGATTTCCTCGCCGGGCGCGAAATGGCTCTTCACGCCCTCGAACGCATGGGTCTTCATCACCGAGGCCATGACCTTCTGGTCGACGGAAAGCGGCACATAGACGGTGCTGCCCTTGATGACCGCCGGCCAGTGCTGGTTGCCGAGACCGTGGCCCAGTTCGAAGCACACCCTGAGGATTTCCTGCGGCGACAGGGTTTCGAGCCCTTCGAGCTCGATCACCATGACCTCTTTCAGGGCGATCTTTGCGGCGATGATGGTGTTGCTCGCCTCGTCGTAATGCAGAACATCACCGTTATGGAGATGTTCCGAGCGCGACAGCGAGATCGCGAGTTCGGTTCCACCCTCGCTCGCCTTGCGCAGGCGGTTCTTCGGCGCTTCCCACTGTTCGAGCGCGAGGTAATCGACCGTCGCGTCGTGGGAGCGTTTGTGCCAGTCGGCATCCTTCAGGTTGCCAAGGATTTTTTCGACAAGGATCATGGTGTTCGCCGCATTCTTTGCCTGGAATTCGAACCGGACCGTCCATGCCTCGGAAGGCGTCTTGGAACGGATGCGCGGCCCTGCTTCCGGCGAGGTTGTCATGTTCGGGGCTGCCGGTTGCGGGCGGGATCGAAACCCCGCCCGGCATCGCAATCAGCTGAAGAAGTGAAGCTGGTTCAACGGGATCGTGGTCGCCGGTTCCACCGTCGCGTGCTTGCCGTTGACGGTCACCGCGAAGGTTTCCGGATTGACCTCGATCTCCGGCAGGGCGCTGTTGCGCACCATCGAGCTCTTGCTGATTGTGCGCGTGCCATAGACCGGCACCACCTGCGACTGGAGCTGGTAGCGGTCGACGATGCCGTCCTCATAGCCCGCCAGCGATGTGAAGGTGACGCGGGTCTTCGGCAGCGCCGAGCCGTATGCGCCGAACATCGGCCGGTAGAGAACCGGCTGCGGCGTCGGCAGCGACGCGTTCGGATCGCCCATCAGCGCCCAGGAGATGAGGCCGCCCTTGATCACCATCTTCGGTTTGGCGCCGAAGAAGGCCGGCTCCCAGAGCACGAGGTCGGCCATCTTGCCGACTTCGACCGAGCCGATCACATGGCTGACGCCCTGGGCGATCGCCGGGTTGATCGTGACCTTGGCGACGAAGCGCAGGACGCGCTCGTTGTCATTGCCGGACGTATCGCCGTCATAGGCGCCCATACGGTCCTTCATCAGATGCGCGGTCTGGATGGTGCGCGCCCAGTTCTCGCCGACGCGGCCCATGGCCTGGCTGTCGCTGGAGAGGATCGAGATCGCGCCGAGATCGTGCAACACGTTTTCAGCGGCGATGGTTTCCGGCCGCACGCGGCTTTCCGCGAAAGCGACGTCGGTCGGGATCTTCGGGCTGAGATTGTGGCAGATCATCGTCATGTCGAACAATTCGGCCTGCGAATTGATGCCGTAGGGCAGCGTCGGGTTGGTCGAGCTCGGGATGACGTTGGACTGGCCGGCTACACGGATAATATCCGGCGCGTGACCGCCGCCCGCACCTTCCGTGTGGTAGGTGTGGATGGTGCGGCCCTCGAAGGCGGCGATCGTGTTCTCGACGAAGCCGGCCTCGTTCAGCGTATCGGTGTGGATGCAGACCTGAACGTCGAAGTCGTCCGCGGTGCGAAGCGCCGTGCGGATCGCTTCCGGCGTGCTGCCCCAGTCCTCATGGATCTTCAGGCCCATGACGCCGGCGCGAAGCTGCTCCTCGATCGGAAGCCGCGCGGAGACATTGCCCTTGCCGAGCACGCCGGCATTGACCGGCCAGCCGTCGAAGGAACGCAGCATCATCCCGACATTCCATGTGCCGGGGGTGATGGTGGTGCCGTTGGTGCCGTCGGTCGGGCCGATGCCGCCGCCGAACAGCGTGGTGACGCCGTTGGAAAGCGCCGCTTCGGCCTGCTGGGGCGAGATGAAGTGGACGTGGGCGTCGATACCGCCGGCGGTCAGGATCAGGTGCTCGCCGGAAATCGCATCGGTCCCCGGCCCAAGCGCCAGCCCCGGCGTCACGCCTGACATGGTGGACGGGTTGCCGGCCTTGCCGATCGCGCAGATATTGCCGTTCTTGACGCCGACATCGGCCTTGATGACGCCCTGCACGGCGTCGAGGATGGTGACGTTGGTGATCACGAGATCGGGGGCGCCGGCGGCATTGGTGAGCTCGTTGTCATAGCCCATGCCGTCGCGCAGCGTCTTGCCGCCGCCATAGACGGCTTCCTCGCCATAGACCCGGAGGTCCTTTTCGATCTCGATGTAGAGATCGGTATCGCCGAGGCGGATCTTGTCGCCCGTCGTCGGACCGTAGAGGTCGGAATACTGCTGTCTTGAAATCTTGGCCATTTCAGAAATCCTGTCGAATGAGGTTCTATCGGGCGATCACTTGGACGACTTGAAGCCGTAGCGCTCGACGCGCTCCATCGCGTCGACCAGTCGCGGCCGGCTGTCGTTGTAGCTTTCATCGCCGACCCAGCCGTTCACCAGGCCGTTGAAGCCGAGCACCCGCTGCTTGCCCTGGTAGGGAACAAGGGTGACCTCTTTCTCATCGCCCGGCTCGAAGCGGAGGGCGGTTGTCGCAGGAATGTTCAGGCGCTTGCCAAAGGCCTGTTCACGGTCGAATTCCAAAGCGGCATTGACCTCGAAAAAATGGAAATGCGAGCCGACCTGGATCGGCCTGTCGCCGGTGTTGCGCACCTTGAGCGTGGTCGTCGGATAGCCGGCATTGATCTCGATGTCGCCCTTGCCGAGGACCAGACCGCCGACCGGGGTTTTCTTTTCATTCGCCATGTTCAGGCCCTCACTGGATCGGATCGTGGATGGTGACGAGACGGCTTCCATCGGTGAAAACGGCCTCCACCTGCACGTAAGGGATCATGTCGACGACCCCTTCCATCACATCGTCGCGCGTGATTTCCTTGCGCGCGATTTCCATGACTTCCTCGACGGTCTTGCCGGCGCGCGCGCCATTGAGCGCAGCCACGGAAATGAGCGAGACGGTTTCGGGGTGGTTGAGCTTCAGGCCCTGATCCTTGCGCTGCTGCGCCACCTGCGCGAGCGTGTAGATCATCAGCTTGTCGATCTCTCGAGGCGTGAAATGCATATAAATCTCCCCTGTCACAATGGCTGGATGCGCACCGGCGTGATCTTCAGAAAAACGTCGTGGTCGACGATACCCGCCAAGGCAAAATACTGAAAAGTAACGATTTTATCTCTTCCACCCGGTTCCGGAGACGTTTCCGGTGCCCAGAAGAAGCCGCTTCGATCTGAAGTCCCGCTTTGTGAAAAAGAGGATATGAGCAACCTATTGCGCGATAAACTGTCAGGATTGACAGTTGTTAAGTCTTGCGAACGGAGGCACTCTTGCTAATCTGTGGCTGGCATCCATTTTTGCGAACGCGCCCAAGGCGACCGCCACGGGCGACGGGTCTGCGACCGCCAACGGCCTTCTCACGCGTAAAGCAGTCCAGGTTCGGCAATGCACTTCATTGATTTTGGGGGAAGAGGTCGAAGCGCAGCCGTGATGGCGCTGGCCATTATCGCGCCCTGGGTCGCAGGCATTGCCTCCGGCGAGACCGGGCACGGCATGGTGGCTTCCTTCGGGGCCTACCTGCTTGGCGTGTCGTTTCCCCGCCTTCCGCCTTCCGGCCGCGTTCCGCTGTTGCTCGCCTCGGCCGTCGCCATCAGCCTGTTCGCAACGCTGGGCGCTTCCGTTTCGCTGGGATCCGGCCTGTTTTTCGCCGGCGCGGTGATCGCGGCGCTGGCGCAATGCCTCGGCGAATTGAAGGGCGGCTATTTTCGCCTGCCGATCGCCCTTGGCGCGCTCGCCTATTTTCTCTCGGTCGGTCAGGTGCCCGCCGGAGGGGTTCCCGCCTATGGGCTGAGCTTTCTCGCCGGAACGCTCTGGGCCGGCATTTTCGTCAGTCTCGTCATTCCCCTGGCCGTCTCCCCGCCCGAAAGCGGCCGGCTCGCCCTTGCGGCGGATCCCGGCCAGCGGCGGTTTGCCGCCGGCATGGTCGGCGTTGCGCTTGCGGGAAGCGGCATCGCAAGCTTGCTGCCCGGCGCGCATCCGTGCTGGCTTCCCGCTGCGGGCCTCAGGGTGATGAAGCCGACGCGGCAGCAGACGCTCTACCGTATGAAGGCACGAGGCCTCGGCACCACGCTCGGCGCCGCAGCCGGCGGGCTGATCCTCGGCCTCTCCCCCATCCCGTGGCTCCATGCCGCGCTTGTGGGTGGGCTCGTTTTCACGATGCTGATGATCGGCGCCAAGAAATACGCGCCGTGGTCCTTCTGCCTGACCGCGATCGCCCTGGCCTTCAATCTGCAGGCGGATGGCAGCGTTCTCGCGATCACGGCCAACCGTGTTCTGCTGACCATCGGCGGGATCGCGCTCGCTGCGCTGATATTGCCTTTGCTGGCAAACGCCGAGAAATCCTGAGCGACCGGCGGAAACGGTCAGGCGCCCTCGCCGCCGGGCTCCTTGTCGTCCACCGGGATGAGGACCAGCTTGCCGTGGAGCACATGGCGCTCGGTGATCACGTGGTCGGCGAGATGTTTCACCATGCGCGGCTCGCCCCTGAGGATCGAGACCTCCAGGCAGCGGTCATGGTCGAGATGAACATGGGTGCTGACGATCGAGAGGTCGTGATCGTGATGGAAGGTGTTCGTCAGCCGGCGCGCCAGATCGCGCGCTTCATGATCATAGACATAGCTCAACACGCCGATGCATTCCTCCACCGCGCCGCTGTCGACGAGGGTCTGCTGCATGCCGGCGCGCGTCAGGTCGCGGATCGCCTCCGAGCGGTTCTGGTAGCCGCGTTCACGAACGACCCTGTCCAGTTCATCCATCAGATTGTCGTCGAGGGTTACGGTGACGCGCTGCATGGCTGGTTTCCTTCATTGCTCCGCCACCCCTTGATAGCCGCCTTCTCAGCATTCGCCAACCGGGCAGCGAGGATCAAAGCGTGACGAGGCGGCCGGACAGGCGGGCGAGCAGCGGACGGTCGTGGCTGATGACCAGCATGCCGAGATTGCGTTTGCGTACCGCGCCGATGAGGGCGTCCCAGATCTGGGCCTGGGTCAGCGGATCGAGCGGCGCCGATATCTCGTCGGCGACGAGGTATCTTGTGCGCGGGCCGAGCGCGCGCAAAACCGCGATCCGCTGCAGTTCCCCGCCCGAGATTTCGTGCGGAAAGCGGTCGTACCAGCTCTTCGAAACGCCGAGCGCCTGCCGGGTCTCCTCGTCGGGCGTCCAGCCCTCGGCGATGATCCGGCCCACCGTCCAGCGCGGGTCGACGGCGAAGATCGGCGACTGGTGGAGATACTGCACCGCGTTGTAGCCCTTCGCATGGGCCTTGCCATCGACCAGCACCTCGCCGGAGGCCGGCCTGTGGTAGCCGGCAAGGAGCCGCCCCAGCGTCGACTTGCCGGCGCCCGACCGGCCGGTAAGGCCGACGATCTCGCCCGGGCCGATGGCAATGTCGACCCCGTCGACCACCGGCGCGCTGACGCCGTAGCCGAAGCAAACGCGCCTCGCCTCAAGCATGGTCGCCGCCTCGAAACGCATTTTGCGGCAGGGCCTGCCACAAGGCGCGGGCATAGGCCGTGTGCAGCCCGCCTCCGCCGCCCGAAAAGCCGGCGGCGTCTTCCTCGCCTTCGAGCCGGCCGTCGCGGATGAGGCAGACCCGATCGGCATAGGCAAGCGCCGATGCGAGCGAATGCGTGACCAGCAGAACGCCCTTGCCATCGCCGGCAAGCTTGCGAAGCCGCGCCAGCACGATATCGGCATTGTCGTCGTCGAGGCCGCTGGTGGGCTCGTCCGCGACGATCAGGTCCGGATCGCCAATGGTCGCGATCGCCATCAGCATGCGCCGCGCCATCCCGCCGGAAAGCTGGTGGGGAAAGGCGTTGCCTGCCTCCCGGCCGAGCCCGAACTGCGCGAGGGTCGCTTCAAGGCGGGCATCATCCGCCGGCGCTCCCGCCCGCCGTGCCGCCCAGCGAAGCTGGCTGATGCAGCGCGCCATCGGATCGAGATGGCTCACCGATTGCGGCATCAGCGCCATGCGCCGTCCCAGCAGGGCCGGCCGGCTCGGCTCATCGACCACCCGTCCTTCGAAGCGGATCGCACCGGAGGTGCAGGCATTGGGCGGCAGCACGCCGAACAGCGCATGGGCGATCAGGCTCTTGCCGCCGCCGGAAGCGCCGATCAGGGCAACCACCTCGCCGCGCCGCACGGAAAAGCCGATGCCGCTGACGACCGGCACCTCCCGCATCGAAAGCAGGCCGCTGTAGCGGCGAAAGCCGATGCCGAAATCGTGGAAGGAAAGAAGCGTCATGTCTCTGCCGTCCTTGGATCGAGGATCAGACGAACGCCGTTGCCGACGGCATCGAAGCATAGCACCAGCGCCAGCAGACAGAGGCCGGGAAACAGGCCCAGCCACCATTTCCCGGCGGTCAGGTAGCGCATCGAATCCGCCAGCATCACGCCGATCGCCGGCCGCGTCGGATCAAGGCCGAACCCGAGGAAGGTCAGGCTCGCCTCGTGCAGGATCGCATGCGGAAACATCAGCACCAGGCCGACCAGCATCTGCGGCAGCAGATGCGGCAGGATGTGGCCGAAGGCGATCGACGCCCAGGACCTGCCGAAATGGCGGGCCGCGACGACATAGGGCGCCTGCCGGATCTGCAGCACTTCGGCGCGCAATATCCGCGTCAGGCGCGGCCAATGTGTCAGCGCGACTGCGAGCGTCACGGCAACCGGTCCGCCGCCGAGCGCAAAGCAGATCAGGATCAGCAGCACCAGATGCGGCAGGCCGATGGCGGCGTCCACCAGAAGCGACACCAGCCCGTCGGCCCACTTGCCGCCGACGATGGAGACGATCGCCAGAACCGTGGCGATCAGCACCGAACAGGTCGAGGCCACAAGCCCGACCCAGAGGCTGGTGTTGAGGCCCTTCAACGTGCGCGCCAGCATGTCGTGGCCCATCTGGTCGGTTCCGAACCAGTGCTGCCAGTCCGGCGGCGACAGCCGGGCGGCGAAATCGGGGGCGACCCCCGCCGCCCCCGCCATCTGCACGGCAAGGGGAACGAACAGGATCAGCGCCAGCCCGAGCGCGGCGACCGAGAGCGTCCAGACCCGGTTGCCCATGCGCGGCAGGATCATCGGTTCCGGCGCCGGCGCGTGGAGGGTTTCAGCCATGCGCGCCTCCCGCCGTGAATTCCGCTTCCCGTATCCTCGGATCGACGCGGTGATAGAGCATGTCGGCGATCATGTTGCCGACCGACACGAACAAGGTGAGGAACAGGGTAATGGCGAGCAGCAGCGGCACGTCGCCCCGCACGCCTGCGGCCACGGCGGCCTGCCCGAGACCCGGATAGGCGAAGACCTGTTCCGCCAGGATCGAGCCGCCAAACAGTTCTCCCAGCGAGGCGAACAGGATGGTGATCGCCGGCAGCGCCGCGTTGCGCACCCCGTGCCGGAGCACGACGTCCCATTTGCCCGCGCCCTGGGCGCGGGCGTAAAGGGCGGCGTCAAGCTGCAGGATCTCGGCGATCTTGGCCCGCGTGTGCAGCGCCACCTGCGCCACGCCGAGCAGGGAGAGCGCCGCGAGCGGCAGGGCGAGATGCTGCAGCCGCTCGGCGAAAGTGACATCGGCGGGCACGACGCCGAGCGGTCCGGCGCAACAGACCGGCGCCCAGCCCAGCTCGACCGCGAATACGATCAAGAGCAGGATCGCGATCCAGAAGGTCGGCGCGGAGGAGAGGAAATAGGCGTAAAGCCGGATCACCCGGTCGGCCCAGGAACCCGGATGCGCGCCCGCGACGACGCCAAGCGCAAAACCGAAAATGCCGGAAAACAGCCATGCCAGCCCGACGAGCGGCAGCGAGGTCCAGAACCGCGCGGCAATCACCTCGGAAACCGGTGCATTGTAGATCATCGAATAGCCGAGATCGCCATGCAGGAGGTTGCTCACCCACAGCGTGAACTGCGCCAGCGGCGGCTGGTCGAGCCCCCAGCGCGCCGCGATCAGGGCGCGCTGTTCCGGACCGACGCGGGCGATATCGATACCGAGATAGGCATTGACCGGATCGACCGGGGAGATTTTGGCGAGCGCGAAGGCGACGACGGCCACGAGAATAAGCACGGCCGCAAGCCGCGCGAGGCGCGTCGCCACCAATCTCGGGACGGAGCTCAAGCCGGGATTACTCACACGTCCATGTCCAGTGTTCGATCATGGCGGTGATCGGCCATCCATGGCCGTGCGGCTCGATCTGGGTCTCGCCAATATCGAGGCATTCATTGACGAAATAGACGTGATCGAGATTGACGAGCCAGGCCCAGCCGGCAAGGCCGCGCGCGGAAAACCCCGTCTGCCCGTCCCATTCCGCCGCCTGCCAATGGGGATAGGACGCCTCGAGGCTTGCCGATTGCTGGGCATCGGCGAAATGGGCATCGACGGTTTCGTCGGAAAAATAGCCGGGATTGTAGAATTCGATGCCGCCCCAGGCAGAATTATAGAGGCTGTAGACTTCGAGCGGGCTGTGGCTGCCCCAGCCGAACATCACCGGCTCTCGGTGGTCAACGCGGCCAATCTGCTCCCAGGTCGCGCCCAGCGGCCGGGCGGCAATGCCCAGCGACTTCAGTTGTTCGGCGGTGACGACGGCAAGCGCCTGGCGCACGGAATCGGAAGCGGGATAATAGATGTCGAACGTGGCCCTCACGCCGTTGCGGGTACGGATGCCGTCATCGCCGACAGTCCACCCGGCCTCGTCCAGCAGTGCGCGCGCGGCATCCGGATCATGGGCGATGGCGGCCTCGGGATTGGACCAGGGCAAACCGTCCGCCGGTCCATAGGCCGGGCGGCCATAGCCGTTCAGCGCCACCTCGACGAGCTGCTCCCGATCGACGCCGAGATTGACGGCGCGGCGGATGGCGAGGTCGGACGTCACGTCGTTGCCCACCGTCTCGCCGTTCAACTCGCCGGGCGCGGTCATGGGAAAGGAAAGACCGCGATTGTCGACGGAGGGCACGATGACCTTGCGGAACCCGTCAATGTCGTCATCCGCCATCAGTGCCGGAACCGAGACCATGTCGACCTGGCCGGTGCGGGCCGCGGCGAGACTGGTGTCCTCGCCCGAGAACACGAAGGTCAGACGTTCGAATTCAGGCTTCCGGCCATAATAATCCGGATTGGCCGCAACGATGAGCTGCTCACCTTCCGTCCAGGAGACCATTCTGAAGGGGCCGGAGCCGACCGGGTTGCGGGCATAGCCGGGCCCATAACCGTCCGACGGCACGATGCCCAGCGAATAGAAATTCTCCGAAAATGTCACCCAGGGGCGCTTCAGGCGGATCTCCACCGTCAGGTCGTCGATCGCCTCGGCGCTGTCCATCACCGTCAGATCGAGCGCGCCGCCCGCTTTGGCCGCCGCGTTGAAGGTGAAGGCCACGTCCTCGGCCGAAAGCGGCGTGCCATCGCTGAAGGTCACGCCCGGCCGCAGCGTGATGGTCCAGACCAGCCTGTCATCGGAAAGTGTCCACGCGCTGGCGAGGTCGGGAACGGTTTCAAGGGCCGCATCGCGCTTCAGCAGGGTCGATTGAAACAGCGGATGGCCATAGCGCCCCCAACCCAGCAGCGGATCATAGCCGGTATCCGGCTCGCCGCCGATGGCAAGGATAAGCTCGGATTTGGCGGCGACCGGGACCGCAGCGGCAAGCACGCCCGATATGATCAACACGCCGGCCCTGAAAAATGTCATGAATGCCCCCGGTTCAATATGTAAGCAGTTTAGTACGAACGAGTATGACGTCAAGACAAAAACATCATACTTTTCCGGAGGCTGTGGGCGCGCCGGCCAGGAATCGGCACGCGGAATCGGACGTTGAAACCGCCGCGGCCATTGGAAGACCATCCGGCTCGACCCGCTTCAACAGCTAAACGATACCGTGCAGAAGAGGAAACTGTCAGAACGTACAGTCGGGCGGAAAAGACCGGAGACGCGGTGTTCCACATGGTCACGAACCGCCCCATACCCTGTCATCAAGGCGCGCCAAACGAATTCGCGTCACCGCGAACGGACCGGTCGCGACACGCCGACTGTCAGAATTGACAGTGATCAATCCGTAACATTAGGATGTTCTTATTTAGAGAGTTTTTTTTGGGGGGATACAATGTGCTAAAGTCGCTATCCAAAGACGTCACCAGAATCGCCTTTGCCCAAAGTCTTCCGGAGGTCAAGAGCGCCTTCACCCAAAGCGTGAACAGGCTGGGTTTCGTCGGCTACAACATCAGCATCAACAGATCGACCGTCTCCGAGTTCATGGAGAAGCCGACGCTGAGCACATTCACGACGAAAGAACTGGACACCTATGTCAACGACAGGTGGGCCGGGCGCGATCCGCTGATGGCGCATCTGGAGTTCAACAAGACACCGCTCTTGTGGCACCAGAAGAACTGGGACCTTCCAGATCAACAGGAATATTACGATTATGTCCGCTTCCAGGGGATCATGGGCGGGCTGACGCTGTCGCTGCCGGCGCTCAACGGAAAGGCCAGTGCGATTACGCTTCTGTCCATCGATCCGACGCCGCAGTCGCCAGACGTCATTCCCGAGGTCACAATCCTGTCGAGTGTGGCGGTGGCGCGCCTGGCCGCCTTCAAGGAAGGCCAGTTCACCGAATACGATCTCCGCCGTTTCAAATTGCTGTCAGACCTTCAGGTGGAAATCCTGAGTTGGATGGCCAAGGGCAAGACCAACGGCGAAATTTCGAGCATCGTCGGGCGCACCGAACGCGCCATCGCCTACCATGTGAGCGAGATTCTCACCAAGCTGGACGTCACCTCGCGGGCCCAGGCCGCGGCATTCTATGCCGCGATGGGGTTCAGCGATTGACGGGATCGACGCCGCCGCGCCTCAAGGACGCGACGGACGCATTGCCGCTTCAGTGATGGAAGCCCGAAGCCTCCTCCTCGGTAACCGATCTGGTTATCGGATGGGATTTGAAATAGTCCACCGACGCCTTGATATCGCGGATCAGCAGCGAGCAGAGATCGATGCTGACGCCGTTGCGCACCAGAATGCGCTGCACCGCCTGATCCTCGCAATTGGCGGGAAGCGTATAGGCCGGCACCTGCCAGCCGCGCGAACGCAGCCTGTCGGCGAGATCGAACAGCGTGTATTCGGTCTTCACCCCTTCCTTGAGCTTCCATGATACCGCCGGAATGCCGCGCTTCATGTCGCCGTCGAAGACGATATCCACAAGCCCGGTCTTTTCTAACTCGCTCGCCAGATAGGCAGCGCTGCGATAGCAGGCCTCATGCACCTTGCGATAGCCGTCGCGGCCGAGGCGAAGGAAATTATAGTACTGGCAGACGACCTGGCCGCCCGGACGCGAGAAATTCAGCGTGATGTCGCGCATATTGCCGCCGAGATAGTTGACCCAGAACACCATCTCCTCGGGCAGGTCCTTTTCCTCGCGCCAGACCACCCAGCCCACACCAAGCGGCGCCAGGCCGAATTTGTGACCGGAGGCATTGATCGATTTCACCCGCGGAAGCCGGAAATCCCACTCGAGCTCCGGCGCGCAGAACGGCGCGAGAAAGCCGCCGCTGGCGCCATCGACATGGATGGGAATATCGAGGCCGGTGCGCGCCTGCAGGTCATCCAGCGCATCGGAGACGGCCTTCACGGGCTCGTATTCGCCGGTAAAGGTGACGCCAAGCGTCGGCACCACGCCGATCGTGTTCTCGTCGCAGAGCTTCAGCACCTCTTCGGGCGTCATCAAAAGCCGGCCGTTTTCCATCGGGATTTCGCGGTGCTCGATATCCCAGTAGCGCGTGAACTTGTGCCAGCAAATCTGCACCGGGCCGGTGATCAGGTTGGGCTTGTCGGTGGGCTTGCCCTCAGCCTTGCGCCGCGCTTCCCAGCGCCGCTTCATGGCGAGGCCTCCCAGCATCGCGGCCTCGGACGAGCCGGTCGTCGAGGCCCCGGTTGCCGGCCCCTCGGGCGCGTTCCACAGGTCGGCGAGCATGCTCACGCAGCGCGCCTCGATCTCGGCGGTCTGCGGATACTCATCCTTGTCGACCATGTTCTTGTCGATGCAGTCGTCCATCAGCTGGTGGACTTCAGGCTCTTCCCAGGTCTGGCAGAAGGTGGCGAGGTTCTGACGGGCATTGCCGTCCATCATCAACTCGTCCTTGACCGCGGCATAGGCCGATCGCGGCGAACGGACCTTCTCAGGGAACTCCGATTTGGGAAGGACGGTCAGAAAATCTGCTGAACCGTAGGTTTCGTCATTCGGATCGAACAGCTCGTGCTCGGCGGATTTGTCAGCCACAGGTCTCTCCCCTAATCTGGAACCAGCAAAAGAAGTACCGAGCGGTTGACTTCGGGTCAAGGAGTGACGGTAAGCTGACACTGTCTGACGCTCGTCGTTGGCCGCGCTCGCGGCTTTCGAAAAACTTTAATGCTGGCGCGCTATTGCTGCGGCGCCGATGACCGGCAAAAGCGCCGCAAGGCCCATGCCGAAGGAAATGGGGACGACGAAATGACCGATATAGCCAGTTCCATGCTTGCGCCGGAACATCCTGTGGAAGCGATCTGGGACGCCGCGCCGCTGCTGCTTGCCCCCGACCTCACCTGCCCGGAGGCGACCGACCGCTTCGCCAGCCGAAGCGGCGCCTTTCACACCAGCGCCTGCGTGGTCGATGGCGGTGGCCGCCTGCTCGGCATTGTCAACCTCAGGGACTGCCTCAACGGCAAGGGCCCCATCGAAGCGGTCATGTCGACGAAGGTTCCCACCGTCAGGCGCGGCGAGGCCGGGGCCGAACGGACGGCCTATGACATGATCGACCGCGGGATCGACATCATGCCCGTGCTGGAGCGCGATGGCCGCGTGGCCGGCGTGGTTCATGCCGAAAAGGCCAACGCCTTTCTGGTCGAGGAACTGCATGAAGACGCCGATCGCTGGGTCGGCATCGCGGGCGGGGTGAAGGATGATTACTTCGATCACACCGTCTGGTCCGATTTCCGCCGGCGGGTGCCCTGGGTGCTGGCGCTTGCCGTGGCGGGCCTTGCCGCCGGCTATGTCGTCCACATCTACGAGGATGCGCTCGACGCGCTGGTGATCCTCGCCCTCTATATGCCGATGGTCGCCGATACCGGCGGCAATGTCGGCACCCAGTCCGCAAGCCTTGTGACGCGGGCGCTGACGACCGGCGACGTCAAGACGCGCGAGACGCTCTGGATATTATGGCGGGAGACGCGCGTCTCGCTGCTGATGGCCGGCACCTTGTTCCTGTTCGCCTTCCTGAAGGTCTTGCTGATCTCCAACGCCGCCGATGTGCCCGCCACGATGACGCTGGAGGGGATCGGCTTTGCGATCGCCATAGCGCTCGCCGCCCAGGTCATCTCCGCGACGCTGATCGGCGCGGTGCTGCCGCTTGCCGCCGTCGCCGTCAGGCAGGACCCGGCCGTCGTCTCTGGCCCAGCGCTGACCACCATTGTCGACCTCACCGGCCTGCTGCTCTATTTCACGATCACCGCCTCGATGCTCGGATTGGCGGCTCCCTGAGCCCGCGGCATTGATTTTCGGCGGCTTCGTCCGTAGTAAAAACACAAGGGGTCCGGCATTGATTTTCCGCAGGACGACAATTCACGACTTACCGAGGGCGGCGACAATGCGGATCGCGATTTACGGCGGGAACGGGATGTTTCCACAGCAAACGCTTGCAGATCCGCGCCGCATGCTGGCCGGTGCCCTGCGCGCGATCTTACTTTGCCTGCTGCTGTTCGCGGTCGCCGGTTGCGGAAAGCGGCCCGGAACCGAAGTCCTCTATCCGCATCCTAATGCCGCAGCGCCCGCGCGGACCGTGACGATCTATGTCGCAACCACGCGGGAGCCGGCCGAAAACCGAATAGAAGGGTACACGCGGGAGCGTGAAGACGAATTAAGCTATGCCGAATTCGTGATCTCGATCCCGCCGGACCATGTTCCCGGCGAGATCGAATGGCCGCTTTCCCGCAAGGCACGTCCGGACAAGGATTTCACCGTGCTTCGCCATGCGGCGCTCTCGCGGGCCGCGTTCGACAGCCGGATCGGCCGGGCCGCCCGCGAAAGCGGCAAGGCGGCGATGTTCGTCCACGGCTTCAATGTCAGCTTCCAGGAGGCGGTGTTCCGGATCGCGCAGCTTTCGGCTGATTCCAACATATCCGGCGTACCGATCCTGTTCTCCTGGCCCTCCCAGGCTCGCATCTTCGACTACGTGACCGACAAGGAATCCGCGACCTTCTCCCGCGACGGCCTGACGGATGTGCTGCAGCAGGTCACCGGCCAGCCGGGCGTGCGCTCGGTTCTGTTGTTCGGCCACAGCATGGGCGGCTGGCTGACCATGGAGTCGCTCCGCCAGCTCAGCCTCGAGGGCGACATCAAGGCGCTCAGGAAACTCAACGTCATCCTGGCCGCGCCCGACATCGACGAGGATGTGTTCGCTACCCAGGTCGAAGCCATCGGGCCGCTCGATCCGCCGATGATGGTTATGGTTTCGGGCGATGATTTTGCATTGCGCGTCTCCCGCCTGCTCCAGGGCAACCGCCAACGCGCCGGCCAATTCGACATCACCGATCCGGAGGTCGTGGAAGCCGCCAAGGAGATGAATATCCTGCTTCTCGACATCTCGTCGATCCCTGCGAGCGATGCACTGGGCCACAGCCGCTACACCGCCATGGCGGCGCTGTACAAGGAGCTGGAAGACAATGACGATCTGGTGAGCAGTGGCTTCCGCGAGGCCGGCGGCCGTTTCTTCGAGCCCGCGCAGGCCGCCGCGACACCATCGCCCTGAACGCACCGTCGGCATGTGCCGTTTCGGGATCGCCGCCTTGCAATCGCGGCGATCTTCCCAAACAATCGACTAAAAAAATCGTCACAGCATCGGGAGGAAGAAATGCGCGCCGGCTCCAAATACCAGCACCTTGTCCATCATGCAGGCTGTCCGTGCCACACGCCGGAGGTGATCCGGCTGAACGAGCGGCTGATGCAGGGCGTCAACCGGCGTTCGGTGCTGAAGGCCATCGTCGGGGCGGCTGCGGCCAGTGCGCTCGCCTCCGCCCCGGCCTTCGCGCAGGACGGCGAACGGGCGATCCTGTTTTCGAATGTCCGGGTGTTCGACGGCCTTTCCAATGCGCTGATCGAAGGCCGCAACGTTCTCGTGCGCGGCAATCGCATCGAAGCGCTAGTCCCGGTCAGCGAGGATGTCGCCGATGCCGATATCATCGATTGCGGCAATCGGGTGCTGATTCCCGGCCTGATCGATTCGCACTGGCATTCGCTGCTCTGCGCCATTCCGATGCAGACCGCCATGGCCGCGCAGGTGCCCTATGTCCATCTGGTGGCAGCGAACGAATCGGAGAAGACGCTGATGCGCGGCTTCACCACGGTGCGCGATGTCGGCGGGCCGTCCTTCGCCCTGAAGCGCGCGATCGACGGCGGCAAGGCGGTGGGGCCGCGCATCTATCCATCCGGGGCGATGATCTCCCAGACCTCGGGCCATGGCGATTTCCGGATGGAATACGAGATTCCGGCCTCCGACCAGAGCAATCTCAGCCATGCCGAGGAGGCCGGCATTTCCTCCATCGCCAACGGCGTTCCGCAGGTTCTGAACCGGGTGCGCGAACAGTTGCTGCTCGGCGCGAGCCAGATCAAGATCATGACCGGCGGCGGCGTCTCCTCGCTTTACGACCCCGTGCCGAGCCTGCAATTCACGCCGGATGAAATCCGCGCCGCGGTGCAGGCGGCAACCGATTGGGGCACCTATGTCTGCACCCATGTCTATACCGCAAAGGGCATTCGCCGCTCGATCGACAACGGCGTCCAGTGCATCGAACATGGCCAGCTCGCGGACGAGGAGACTGTGCGCATGATGCTCGACAAGGGCATCTGGTGGAGCATCCAGCCCTTCCTCGGCGGCGAATTCGCCAACCCGATGAGCACCGACAAGCAGCGCGGAGAGCAGCAGTTGATTGCCGAGGGCACGAGACGCTGTTTCGAATGGGCGCAGAAATTCAATTTCGAGCGCATGGTATGGGGCACGGACATCCTGTTCAATCCGGCCAAGACCGAAACGCAAGGGGCCCAGCTCGCAAGACTGTCCGAATGGTTCTCGCCGGCAGAGGTGCTGAAGCTCGCGACCAGCCGCAGCGGCGAGCTTCTGGCGCTGTCGGGCGAACGCAACCCCTATGACGGCCGGCTCGGCGTGATCGAAAGGGGCGCTTTCGCGGACATGCTGCTTGTGGATGGCAATCCGCTCGAAAATATCGCTCTGGTTGCAAATCCGGACAATTTCGCGGTAATCATGAAAGACGGCCGCATTTTCAAGAACAACCTGCATGGCTAGACAATTGGGGGCATATTTGAAGTCCGTTTTATTTGCCGTGTCGGCATTGGCATGTCCGATGGCGCTGACGGCGGAGGCAGCCGACCTGTCCGCCGCGCCGCCCGCGCTCCAGCCGGTCGCAGCCGTGGAAACGCCGGCCGAAGGCTGGCAATTCGAGATCACGCCCTATGTTTGGATGACCGGGATGTCTGGCGACGTGTCGCCATTCCGGCGGGCGCCCATTGTTCACATCGACAGCAGCTTCTCGGATATCCTCGAGGAGCTGAACATTGCCGGCTTCGCCAATGCCTGGGGGACCAACGGCGCCTTCGGCTTCTACGCCGACCTGATGTATGTCGACACCACCGCAGACGAGGCCTCCGGCCCGGTGGCGATACCGGCCTACGGCATCACCGTGCCGGGCATCAACGTCAGCGTCGACAGCAAGCTCTTTTCCGGCGCGCTGTTCGGCGCCGTGCGGCTTGCCGAAACCGATAACTTGCGCCTCGATGCGCTTGGCGGCCTCCGCTTCGCGCATCTCACCACGGAGGTCACGGCCACCATCCCCTCGGTTCCGCGCGCCTACAGCGCGAAGAGCGAATTCGGCTGGGTCGATCCCGCCCTCGGGTTCCGGATGGCCTATGATGCCAGCGACCGCGTCAGCCTCGTCGGCCAGGCCGATGTCGGCGGCTTCTCGGTGGGCTCGGACCTGACCTGGCAGGCGATGGCCACGGTCAACTACCGGATTACCAAAGCGACCGCGCTCTCATTCGGCTACAGATACATGTCCATCGACTATGACGATGACGGGCATGTCTTCGACACCGTCCTGCAAGGCCCGACGGTGGGGCTGAGCTTCCGGTTCTAGCCCCAGACTGTCAGCCCTGACGGTTGACAGTCTTTCCTGCTATGCAGGATAGTCGTTCCTGCGCCACAACCCTCGGGGGCGGAAAAATAACAAAACTGGGTGCTTGCGTGCGTATAACGGGTTCAATGCTTCTCCTCATGGCGGGAATTTTCACGCCGTTTCATGCGTTTGCGAGCAGCAGTCCCGTGATTCCCTTCTTCGGCGCCTATTTCCCGTCCTGGATCGCCTGTTCGCTGATCGGCATTGTCGGCGCGGTCGTCGTGCGTCTGGTGTTCATCAAGATCGGCCTCGACGATGTGATGCCGCTGCGCGTGATCGTCTATCTGTTCCTGGCGATCGCCATCGGGCTTGCCGCCTCCCTCATCCTGTTCGGACGATAGAGCCATGCTGAGCCCAAAGACTGCCGCCCTCGCCCTCATCCCCGTCATCGTCATCGGCGCAACCGCCTTTCTAGGCTGGAAGCACATGGCCCGGATGGGCGCCGATGTCCTGTCGCAGGATGCGACCCTGACGGCGCCGATCACCCAGATTTCCTCGACCGTTCCCGGGCGGATCTCCGAAATCCACGTCGCGGAGAACGACAAGGTCGAGAAGGGACAGCTGCTTTTCGAGATCGAGGACGAATCCTACCGCCTTCTCGTGGTCCAGGCCGAAGGGGACCTGAGGGCCGCCGAGGCGATGCACGAAAGCCAGAAGCGCAGTATCGAGGCGGAATCGGCCAATGCAGAGATCGCCCTCCAGCAGATCGAACGCGCCCGCGTCAATCTCGAACTCGCACAGGAAACCCTCGACCGCCTTTTGCCGCTCCAGCCCAAGGGCTACGTCACCGATCAGGAAGTGCAGGACGCGCGCACGGCCAAACGCGATGCCGAGGTATCGCTCGAACAGGCCTTGCAGCAAAGCAAGGCGGCGGACGCTCTGGTTTCGTCCTCGGAGGAAACGCTGGCCCTGATCCAGAGCCGGCAGGCGGCCCTCGACATCGCCCGGCGCAATCTCGCCAACACGAAGATTTACGCGCCCCATGATGGCCGAGTGGTCGGGCTGACGACATCGAGCGGCCAGTTCGTGGCTTCCGGCGCGCCGCTGTTCACGCTGGTCAACACCGGCGACTGGTATGCCTCGGCGCTTTACCGGGAGTCGGAGCTGGAAAAACTGCCGGCCGGCACCTGCGCCTCGGTTTATGTGATGGCCGACCAGTCCGTCGAGATCAAGGGCGTGGTGCAGGGCATCGGCTGGGGCGTCATCTCCGGCGGCGCGATCGACATTCAAAGCGCCCTTCCCTATGTGCCGAAGGAGCTCGATTGGGTCCGGATCGCGCAGCGCTTCCCGGTGCGAATCCAGCTCATCGATCCTCCTGAAAACCTGATGCGCATCGGCGCATCCGCCTCGACAGTGGTTCGCCATGGCGAGCACTGCTGAGCGCAGCGACTTCAGGCGGCGGTCCCACCGCCTGATCGATGATCTGATGCCGTTTCCCGGACGGCTGCGGCTGTCATTGTCGATCGGCGCGATCTGCGCGATCTCGACAGTGCTGTCGATGATGTACCATTTTCCGGAAGCCGCCATCGGCTGCTACCTCGTGATCTTCCTGATGCGCGCCAACGCCGCCGAAAATGTCGTCACCGGCATCGGCATCATCATCGCGGTCAGCCTCGTCGTGTTCCTGCTGATCGGCATCATCAACCTCACCATCGACTTTCCGCCGGCGCAGATCGCGGCGATCGTGATCGCCTCGTTCATCTTCCTCTATCTCGATTCCGCCACCAAGGCCGGCGAGCAGGCCGGCATCGTGGCGCTGGTGATCGCCTTCGTGCTGACGCTGCTCGGCAATGTGCCGATTGGCGAGATTGCGACCCGCGCCGTGCTCTATGCCTGGGCGATGGTGTTCGTGCCGATGGCGGTGATGGCGGTCTACAATCTGCTGTTCGGCATCCCGCCGCAAAAGCTGTTGCGCGAGGCCATAGCCGAACGGCTGGAGCGATCCGCCGATGCTCTGGAAGGACGGGAAAACGCCCGCGAAAATCTGATGGACCTCATCGGCGAGGGAACCGCCGAACAGGAAAAGCGGCTTCTGCTGATCAAGCTGCTCTCCATCCTTCGCGGCCGGGCCTATGAATTTCTGGAGCGGACGCAGTCCCACAGCTATCGCCTGATGCTGGCCGTCTCGGCCCTGCCGGAGGAAGACCCCGCGGCAGATGCTGGCCCGGCGCGGCAACGGCTTGCGGGAAACTGCCGCGCGCTTGCCGCGGCGGTGCTGGCCAGGAAGGACCTCCCCGAACCTGAACCCGCTGCCGACCTGCCTTCCGAGCTGGAGCCGGTCGCCGGCGCGCTCATCGACATCAGCCAGACAACGCCGCTTGAAAAGGGCGCCCCGGTTGACGATCCGCCGGTCGCGCCCGACATTTTTTCCCATCCGCGCCACCTGCATTTCGCGCTGAAAACGACGCTGGCCGCCGTCACCTGCTTCTTCATCTATACGTCGATCGACTGGCAGGGCATCCACACCGCGATGATCACCTGCTATGTCGCGGCGCTCGGCACCACCGGCGACACCGTCCACAAGCTGGTGCTGCGGATCACCGGCTGCCTGATCGGCGCGTTTTTCGGCCTGATCGCCATCCTGTTCGTGATCCCGCAGCTTGATTCGGTCGGCGGACTGGCTTTTCTGATCTTCGCCGTCGTGTCGCTTGCCGCCTGGGTTTCCACAGGCAATGAGCGCATTTCCTATGGCGGCGTCCAGATCGCGCTCGCCTTCCTGCTGACCGTGATCCAGGGCTTTGGTCCCGGCACCAGCCTGAGTGCCGCCGGCGACCGCATTGTCGGCATTCTGCTCGGCAATGCCGTCGTCTATGTGATCTTCACCAATATCTGGCCGGTCAGCGTCAAGGACGAGGTGAAGCGGCGCACGGCGGCGGCAATCGCCAAGCTGAAATCGCTCGCAAACGCTGACCAGCCGGTGCGCCAGGCCTCCACCGGGCTCGTCGCGTCGATCCAGACCGACCTCGGCGTCATCCGGGAAGCGGTTGACATGGCCTCCTATGAACCGCGACATATGCGTCCGGGGAAAACCGAGCGTCAAACCTATCGCCGCGACGCCGCCATGCTGGAGGACCTGTCGCTGGCGCTGTACTTCAGGCCCGTGGTCGATGCTGAGACGCAATCCCGGCTGGCTGTCGCGGAGCGGCGTATCGATGAGGGCGAGACCGCCGCAACGGAGGAAACGGCCGGGATGGGACAGGCGGAAACGGGAGAGAGCCGATGACACGACATCTGATGCCTGCCCTCGGCCGCGGCGCGTTTCTTGCCATGATGCTGGCGCTTTCCGGTTGCGTAGCCGACACGCTCGCGCTCGCCCCGCAATCGCCTGATGCGCAATGGCAAGCCGGCGATTCCGCCGGCGAGATGCGCCGGCAGGCCGAGGCAAGCGGCGCGCTGGCGCTGACCGCGCCGGCGGTCGACGAGAGCCGGCTCTACAGCCTGCCGCAACTGATCGACCTCGCCCAGCGCAGCAACCCCGATACCCGCGTCGCCTGGGAACAGGCCCGCCAGGCAGCGCTCGCCGTCGGCATGGCGGAGGCGACCTACCTGCCGGTGATCACCGCCAATGTCATCGGCGGCAGCAACAACAATGCCGCCGAACTGCCGATCCCGATCGGCGGCAGCGCCTATTTCAATTCCAACATCAATGGCGTCGTGCCGTTCATGGCGCTGCAGTGGCTGGCCTTCGATTTTGGCGGCCGCAGCGCGGTGGTGGAAGGGGCCAAGCAATTGTCGCTCGCCGCCAACTACCAGTTCAACGCCACCCACCAGCGGCTGATTTTCGAGGTCACCAGCGCCTTCCACGATTACAACGCCGCCCGCGCCCACAGCCGCGCCGCCGGCCAGGCGCTTGCCAACAGCCGCACCGTCTATGACGCGATCAGGGCCCGACGCGATCGCGGGCTCGCCACCTCGGTCGACCTCGCCCAGGCCGAGCAGATCGTGGCGCAGGAGGAATTGCGCGTGGTCCAGGCGCGCGGCAGCGAACAGGATACCTATCAGGCGCTGCTCGGGGCGGTCGGCCTCTCGCCGATGACCAAGCTGAAGATCGAGGACACCAAGGATCGCAGTCTTCCGCGCGCCTCCAGCATGCCGACCGAGACGATGATCGAGATCGCGCTGGCCAACCGGCCCGATATCTTCGCCGGCTACGCAGCGCTCGAGGCGAGCCGTCAGGGCGTCAAGAAGGCAAAGGCGGACTTCATGCCCAAAATCGGGGTCTTCGGGACGCTTTCCACCTATCAGACCGAGCTCGACGCCGCCGGCCTGCCCGCAGTGGAAAACAGCGGCCTCAACGGCAACATCATGTTCGGCGCCACCATCCCGCTTTACGACGCCGGCATGCGCGACGCCAACCTGAAACAGGCGCAGAGCCGGGTCGAGGCCGCGGAGCGCAATTTCGATCAGTTGAAGGATGCCGCCGCCCGCGAAATCGTGGTCGCCTCCAATGCGCTGACCACCGCGATCCAGGCCAATGATTCCGCCGTCAAGCTGCGGCAGGCGGCCTACAAGACCTATGATTCGGCGCTGGAATCCTACCAGAATGGCGTCGGCACGGTTTCCGCGCTGGCCACCGCGCAAAACGGCCTGCTCGACGCCCGGCTCGCCGAGGGCGATGCGCGCGAGGCGGCATTCACGGCCGCCGCCAACCTCGCCTTCGTGCTCGGCACATCGACCAGCGCGATACCGGCCGGGACATCACGATAACAGAACGCCAGTTCCGGCACTATGACCGGAACAGACAGCCGAGAAGAGAGAAACCCATGCACGCCCGCAATTCGATCCCCCGGTGGAGCCTGTTGCTGCCCCTCGCCGCTCTCGCATGGGCCGCGCTGGAAATCACGGGCGTGCTGCACGACACCGCCATGCTGTTCGTGTTGCCGGCGATCCTGCTTCTCGGCGGCTCGGTGTTCGCCTCGGTGCTGCATGCCGAGGTGCTGGGCGCCAGGCTCGGCGAGCCGATGGGCTCGATCATCCTCGCCTGCTGCGTGACGCTGATCGAGGTCGCGCTGATCATCTCGATCATGCTGTCCGGCATCGAGGGCGGGGAAGACGTCGCCCGCGACACGGTGTTCGCCGCGGTGATGATCGTGCTGAACGGGATCATCGGCCTCTGCCTTGTGCGCGGCGGCCGTATCTATCACGAGCAGAGCTTCAAGTTGCCAGCCGCCTCTGCGGCGCTCGCCGTGCTCGGCACGCTGTCGACGCTTGCCTTCGTGCTCCCCAACTTCGCGATCTCCGGCGCGGACAGGCAATATTCCTGGGCGCAGCTTCTGGTGATCAGCCTGTGTTGCCTGACGCTTTACGGCGTCTTCCTGTTCGTACAGACCGTGCGCCACCGCAACTATTTCGTCGATGAGCCCGATGGCGCGGTCGCAGCCGGGGAAGACTTCTTCCCCGAGCACCCCGAAAAGCCGTCCGCGCGGATGACCGCGATCAGCGCCGTCATGCTGCCGGTGTCGCTGCTGGTGGTCATTCTGCTCGCCGAGGCGCTGTCGCATCCGCTCGATCGCGCCATCACCGCAGCCGGCCTGCCGCATGCGCTCGTCGGCGTCGTGATCGCGGCGCTGGTGCTGTTGCCGGAAGGCATTTCCTCGGTGCAGGCGGCGGCGCGAAACCGGATCCAGCAGAGCATCAACCTGGTGCTGGGCTCGGCGCTTGCCAGCATCGGCATGTCGATCCCGATCGTGGCGCTGGTGTCTATCTTCATCGGCCAGCAGATCACCCTCGGCCTCGAGCCGGAACAGATGGTGATGCTGCTTCTGACGCTGTTCGTGAGCACGCTCACGCTTGGCACGGGACGGACGACGGTGCTGCAGGGCGCGGTGCACCTCGTCATCTTCGTCGTCTTTGTCTTGCTGACGCTGGTGCCCTGAAAACGGAGTGAATGCATAACATGCTCGACTGGCTGGCAACCACACTGCGCGAAAACGTGGAAATTCCTCTCTTCCTCGCTTTGTTCGCGGGCTACACTCTCGGACGGGTCAAGATCGCGGGGATTTCGCTTGGCGACGTCACGGCGACGCTGCTCGCCGCTCTGGTGATCGGCCAGATCGGCATCACCGTCTCCGATGACGTCAAGACCGTGTTCTTCGTGTTCTACCTGTTCGCCGTCGGCTACAGCGCGGGACCGCAATTCGTGCGCGGGCTCTTTTCCGGCGGGCTGCAGCAGGCGGCCTTCGCCGCGCTCGTCTGCGTGATGAGCCTCGGCGCGGTCTATCTCGCCGTCCGCCTTGCCGGCTATGATGTCGGCATCGCCGCCGGGCTCTACGCCGGCTCGACGACGACGTCATCCGCTCTCGGCCTGTCCCAGACCGCAATCGGACAATCGGCGATCTCCGCGGCCGCCAAGACCAGCGCCAACCAGATCCTCCCCGCCGCCTTCTCGATCAGCTATGTGATCGGAACATTCGGCTCGGTGGTGATGCTCGGCATACTGGGCCCCAAGCTGATGCGCGTGGACATTGCGGCCGCCTGCCGCGACTATATCCGCCGGGTCGGCGGCGCTGGCGACCGCAGCGGCCGGGGCACGGCCTGGCACCAATATGTCGCGCGCGCCTACCGCGTTGACGAGGGGTCGCCGCTCAACGGGTTGACGGTTTTCGAGGCCGAGCACTTCTTCAAGGGCCACCGCCTGTTCATCGCCCGCCTGCGTCGGGACGGCGCGATCACCGAGGCGACCGCCGACACGGTTATCAAGCCCGGCGACGTCCTTGCCTTCGCCGGCGAGCGCCACGTGCTGCTCGGCGAGATCGGCCGGGTGCTGGCGGAGGTCGACGACGCCGAGCTACTCGGCGTCCAGGTCGAGGGCACGGATATTCTGGTGACGGCGAAGAATATTCACCGCAAGTCGCTTTCCGAACTCGCCCATATGCCCGAGACGCGCGGGATATTCCTGACCGCAATCCGGCGCGGCGCCATGTCGGTCGACATTCCGATCCTGCCCGACACAAGGATCTATCGCGGCGACGTCGTCACCGTGGTCGGCCGCTCGGCGGATATTTCGGCGGTGGCGAAGAAGTTCGGCTATCTCGACCGCGAGACCAACCGCGCCGACATTGCCTTCATAGCGGCCGCCATCATCGTCGGCGCGCTGATCGGCGCGCTGACGCTTCGGGTCGGCTCGGTTCCGCTGACGCTGTCGACGGCCGGCGGCGTGCTGCTTGTCGGCCTTCTGTTCGGCTGGCTGCGCTCGATCCGCCCCGCCTTCGGCCGGGTGCCGCAGGCAACGACCTGGTTCATGAACTCGATCGGGCTCAACATGTTCATCGCCGTCGTTGGGCTATCGGCCGGGCCGGGCGTTGTTGCGGGACTGAAGGAGCTCGGCTTCGTCTTCGTGCTGTGGAGCATTTTCGCGGCCGCGCTGCCGATGCTGCTGTCGATCTATATCGGCAAATACATCTTCCGCTTCGATGATGCGATCCTGCTCGGCTGCTGCGCCGGCGCGCGCACGGCGGCAGCGCCGCTTGGCATGATCACCGACAAGGCGGAAAGCCAGGTGCCGTCCCTCGGTTTTTCGGTCCCCTACGCGACATCGAGCACGATCCTGACCCTGTTCGGCATCGTGATCGTGCTGATAAGCTGATGGTGCGGACGCGATGATGAACCAGAAAGCCCAAAACCCCGCCAGAGAGCCCCGTGAAGAGGTGCGCGGCCCATGGCCGTTCGTGACCCTGCGCCGGTATCACAGGGCCGGACGGTCGCTTCTGTGGCTCGCCCGCGACCACCGCAAGGGCCTGTTCCGGGAACGGCGCGCGCTGGAGCACACCCGGGCGGCGCCATGGCACACCGCGCGCTACAACTGGATCATGGGGCTGATCTTCTGCATCGGCTCGTTCCTGTTCATGCTCGGCAGCGTGCTGGCGCTGTTTCCGGCGCTGACCAAAGGCCTGCCGGACTGGACGACCAATGTCACCTTCTTCGCCGGATCGATCCCGTTTACCACCGCCGCCTATCTCCAGCTCTTCCAGGCGGCCAATGCCGACGAGACCCATACCAGCGGCGCAAAGCGGCCGAACCTGTTCGGATGGGACCCGAAAAGCGTCGGCTGGATCAGCGCGGCGACCCAGTTCGTCGGCACCGTCGCCTTCAACTTCAACACCTTCGACGCCATCAAGGCCCCGTCCGGCTGGCTGATGCAGAACGCGGTGATCTGGCTGCCGGGCATGATCGGCTCGGTGCTGTTCCTGGTATCGGCCTATCTCGCCTATATCGAGACCAGCCATGCGCACAACGTCCGCCCGCGGCGCGAGCTCGCATGGTGGATCGTCGCGATCAACCTTCTCGGCTGCATCGCCTTCATGATCGCCTCGACGGTCGCCTACGTACCCCGCGGCACGGACCCACAATGGGCGCTCGATGCCTCCAATGCCAATCTCTGGTTCGGGGCGTTCTGCTTCTTCACCGCCGCCGCGCTCAGCATGGTGGAGGCGCGCCATGCGGCGCATTGAACAATGGCGTCCGATATGTTGAAACCGGCAGGACAAGGGGGGAGGCCGGACGACGGTCGGCCGCCGTGCCGACTGTTCGATCGGACAGTGCACGAAAACACGCCGTCACGGTAATCTGATCCGCCTTCGGTAACCGCGAACGAACTACCAGGCCAGCAAAGCTTCAAAGAGGATACCATGTGCACATCGCTTCTTCTCAAAGACCTTTCAGGCTCCGTCTATGCGGGGCGCACGCTCGAACTGCCGGTGGAACTGCCCTATCTGGTGGCGTTCCTGCCGAAGGGCACGAAACTTTCATCGAAGGCCGGCGACCACGCGCCGCTGAATTACGACTGCAAATATGATGTGTTCGGCATCGTCGTGCCCAATGGCAGCGCGGACGACCTGAAGGTCGTCGAAGGCCTGAACGATGCCGGCCTCAACTTCAGCCTGCTCGCCTTTTCCGAGACGCATGGCCCGGACGACACGTTCGCCGCCGATGTGCCCGTGCTTTCCGCCATCGATCTCGGCGCATGGATGCTGGCGCGGTTTTCCACGGTCGCCGAGGTCAAGGCCGCGCTGGAGGAACAGCCCGTGTTGGTCGATCCGCTTGCGGCGCTTGGCGGCGTGGTGCCGCCGTTCCACTACACGGTTCACGACAGGACCGGGGCTTCCATCGTGATCGAGTTCTTCGATGGCGAGCGCCATGTGTTCGACAACCCGACCGGGGTGATGACCAACAGCCCGCGCTTCGACTGGCATCTGACCAACCTCAACAACTACACCCATCTCAGCAATGTCGACCATTCCAACGCGACATTGCTCGGCCAGGACTTCATCCAGCCGGATTCGGGCATCGCGACGGTCACGCTGCCCTCCTCCGACACCGCCGTCGATCGCTTCGTGCGCGCGGTCTACTATGCCAATTTCTCAGAAAAGACCGACGGACAGGACGCCACAATCCGGCAGCTCAGTCACGTGATGAACAAGTTCGACCGCCCGAAGGGCGCCTCGGTCTACTCCAGCGCCAAGGCCAGCGCCCTGACCAAATCGGCCGGCGACCTGACCGGCCAGTCCGCCGGCGCCCCGCCCGAATTCATCACCGAATATACCTCATGGATCACCCTGATCGACCTCGCCCGCGGCGCCGTCTTCGTCCGAACCTATAACAGCCTCGGCTATGTAAAGTTCGATCTGGCGACACTGAAGGAGAAGGCATCGACGCCGAAGGTCGTCCCGCTCGAGAAGCTGAGCCAGAGCGCGAGCGATGCCGACGGGCTCATGGCCGCGCACTGACCCGCTGCTCAGTGGAGCCCGTTGATTGGAGGCCTTTTGCGGATTGCGCCGCTTGCCTTGGCGCGATCCTCAAGGCGCGTAGCGCGTTCAGGATAACGGCAACGTCTATCACTTCCTGAAGTATCGCGCCCTCGACGGGCGTGAGATACCCTAGGGCCGCGGCAATCATCCCGGCAACGGAAAGGCCGATGCCGACCGCCACGCTTTCAAGCGCGATCTTGCGCGACCGCCGGGCGATCTCGATCCCCGAGAGAAGCCGGTCAAGACTGTCGACCAGGAGAACCACATCCGCGGCCTCCGCCGAGGCCGCCGCGCCGCGTGCGCCCATGGCGACCCCGATATCGGCCGCCGCCAAGGCCGGGGCATCGTTGACGCCGTCGCCGACCATCATCACCGGGCCGTTCTTGCGCTCGGTCAGAACCAGGAGCACCTTTTGGTCCGGCGTCAGTTCGGCCCGAACCGCATCGAGACCCAGACCGTCCGTCACGGCCTCCGCCACCGCCTGGCGATCACCGGTCGCCAAGAGGATGCGCGCAACCCCAAGCCGGCGCAATCCCGCCAGAAGCCCTGCGGTGCCCACCCGCAGCGCATCCGCCATCACCAGATGGCCCATGATCTTGCCATCGACCGCCAGCGACACGACGACCGAACCGGCCGCGACCACCGCGCTGTCGGTGTCAGCCATACCGATCTGAGAGGCGACGAAACGCGCGCCCCCGACCACCGCCTTCCTGCCTGCGATGGTTCCCGAAACGCCCTGTCCGGGCATCTCGACCACGTTTTCCGGAACCGGGAGAATGGCATCATGCTGCCGGGCGGCGGCCACGACCGCCTGCGCAATGGGGTGTTTCGATGCCTGATCGAGCGCGGCGGCGAAATAGAGGACTTCGTCTTCGGTCATATCGCCAAACGTCTGGATTGATACCAGCTGCGGGCGTCCGTCCGTCAGCGTGCCGGTCTTGTCGAGAATCAGCGTCCTGATCCGCGCCAGCGCCTCCAGCGGCTTTGCGCCCTTGATCAGAACGCCGAACCGGGCCGCCCGCGACATGCCCGCGACCAGCGCCACCGGAACGGCGAGAATCAGCGGACAGGGTGTCGCCACGACCAGAACCGCCACGGCGCGGATCGGATCGCCGGTTGTCCACCAGGCCGCCGCCGAAAGAGCGATGGTGACGGCGAGGAATATCAGCGACCAGCGGTCGGCCAGTCGGGCCATCGGGGCCTTGGACGCCTGCGCGGCCTCGACCAGCCGGACGATCCCGGCATAGGTGCTTTCGGCGGCCCGCCGCGTGGCCCGCAGATCGAACGCATCGCCGGCATTGGTAGAGCCGCTCATCACATCCTGGCCGCGGTCCAGACGCACGGGCATGGATTCGCCCGTCAACGCCGACTGGTCCAGCACCGCCCGATCACTTTCCACCGTGCCGTCGACGGATGCCACATCGCCCTGGCGGATCAGCAGAAGGTCGCCCGGCGCGATGGCGTTCAACGGCACCTCCTCCAGCGCGCCATTGCTGTACCGCGTCGCGGTTCTTGGCACGCGGGAGAGAAGATCGCTCATTTCGCGGCGGGCGCGGCCCTCGGCGAAACTCTCCAGAAACGTGCCGCCCGAATACATCACGGCGACCACCGCCGCGGCGAGAGTTTCGCCAACCAACAGAGCCGCCGACATCGACAGAGCCGCCACGATATCGAGCCCGACCTCGCCCTTCGCAAGGCTGCGCACGATCTCGACCAGCAGAGCGACAAGAACGGGCACCACGCCCGCCGCCCAGAGAACGGTCGCCGGCCCTGACAGTCCGGCCAGGTTGAGGGCGAGTCCCGCGCCAAGCCCGAACGCGGCAATGGCAAGAAGGCCGGCCTTGAGATATTTAGGAAGCCAAGCGTTCATCGACAGTTCCGCCTCCGATGACGGCCAGATCTCCCCGGAACCCGGATTTTCCGCGCGCCAAGGCTATCGGGCAGCATGTGTATCGCAAGCTTTATAGGCCGCCCACCCCTCCCTTTGCCATAGGGGCGATATCATTTCGCCGCCGAAAGCGAACTCGGATGACGGACTGTATGTCTGAAATCGATGGTGATCCCGGCGCGATTCGAACGCGCGACCCTCAGATTAGGAATCTGATGCTCTATCCTGCTGAGCTACGGGACCACTCGCCTCTCCATACAAAAGCAGGGCCCCGATGAAAAGCCCTGTTTTTGCTTTGCAGCAACCGTGGCTCAGGCTGCGAGGCGGGCTTCGGCAAGCCGAACCCAGTAGGAAATGCCGTGGGCGAGGGCTTCGTCGTTGAAATCATAGTCCGGATTGTGCAGGCCGGCGCTGTCGCCATTGCCGAGCATGATGAAGGCGCCGGGCCTTGCCTCCAGCATGTAGGAAAAATCCTCCGCCGCCGTCCATGGCGCAACCGCGGTATTGACCGCCGCCTCTCCGGCAACCGTGATTGCCGCGTCGGCGGCATGCCGCGTCTCTTCCTCGTGATTGACGGTCGGCGGATAGTTGCGAGTGTATGTCACCACGGCCTCGCCGCCCTGGGCGGCGGCAAGACCCTCGGCAATGGCCTTGATCTTCTCTTCCGCCATGTCGCGGTTTTCCGGCGTGAAGGAGCGCACCGTGCCACCGAGTTCGGCCTCGGACGGAATGACGTTATGGGCAAAGCCCGCATGAAACTCGGTCACCGAAACCACCAGCGCGCCCACCGGATCGGCGCTGCGCGAGACGATGGTCTGCAGCGCGCCGACGATCTGACTGCCGATCACCACCGGATCGATGGCCGTGTGCGGCTGGGCGGCGTGACCGCCCCTGCCTCGCACCAGGATCCGGAACTCGTCCGTCGCCGCCATGATCGGGCCCGGACGAATGGCGAATTCGCCGACGGGAAGGCCGGGGAAATTATGCATGCCGTAGACCTCGGCAATCGAGAACCGCTCCATCAGCCCGTCCTCGATCATCGCCTTGCCGCCGCCGCCGCCCTCTTCCGCCGGCTGGAAGATCACGATGACCCTGCCCCTGAAATTCCGCGTCTCGGCGAGATATTTCGCAGCACCCAGCAGCATTGCCATGTGGCCGTCATGGCCGCAGGCATGCATCTTGCCGGGAACCGTCGACGCCCACGGCTTACCGGTTTTTTCATTGATGGGCAGCGCATCCATATCGGCGCGCAGGCCGATCGTGCGCCCCTCGCCCGCCCGGCCATGGATGACGCCGACAAGCCCGGTGCGGCCGATGCCTTCAACGACCTCGTCGACACCGAACTGCCGCAATTGTTCTGCTATGAAGCCCGCCGTCGCCTCGACGTCGTAGAGAAGTTCCGGATGCCGATGAAGGTGATGGCGCCATTCGGTCGCTTGACTTTGGAGTTCGGCGGCGTAGTTCAGCACCGGCATTAATGATACCCCTGCATTTTTGCAAAATTCGTTGTAAAACACGCTAATATTGAGCGTGTCCGCATCAAGAAGACGAGCCCTTCAAGGGGTATATCGATAGCAGCCGACAGGCAAGTAGAGAGAGCTACCGTGTTTCAAATCGCCAGGACGAAATCGACAACCCGGCACCTCGGCCGGAGGATGGCCGCCGCTGTGCTGTTCGCCGGAATAGCGCTCGCGACGCTGGTCTCTGCCGGCGCGGCGGCGCTCGCTCATCCCTATATCGTGGTCGACGCCAAAACCGGGCGCGTGCTGTTTGCCAATGAGCCTTTCAAGAAATGGTATCCGGCTTCGCTTACCAAGCTGATGACGGCCTATCTCGTGTTCGAGGACATGAAAGCGGGACGGCTCGATCCGCGCGCGGCGATCACCTTTTCCGCCGCCGCGGCCAACGAGCCCGCCTCGAAGATGTATTTCGCCCCCGGCACGCGCGTGACCGTCGACAATGCGCTGAAGATGATGCTGGTCCACTCGGCCAATGATGCCGCCCATGCCGTGGCCGACGCCGCGATCGGCGGCCGCGACGCCTTTATCGCGCGCATGAATGAAAAGGCCAAGCAACTCGGCATGGTCGACACCCATTTCGTCAACGCCAACGGCATGACCTCGATGGCCAATCCGCAGACCGGGCAGTATACCACTGCGCGCGACATGGCGGTGCTGGCGCTCGCGATCGACCGTGATTTTCCGGAATATCACTTCTACTTCACCATCCCCGGCATTGCCGCCGACAGCGGCAAATACCGCAATACCAACCTGCTGGTCGGCAATTTCGACGGCGCCACCGGCATGAAGACCGGCTTCGTCTGCGCCTCGGGATATAATCAGGTCTCCTCGGCCAAGCGCGGCGGTCGCGAGGTGATCGCCGTAGCCTTCGGCGCCAACAGCGTGCCCGCCCGCGCCGACAAGGCCGCCGAACTGCTGCAGGCAGGCCTGACGACCAATGACCGCTCCGGGCCAGAGCTTTCGACCTATCTGCCGCCGCCCGCCCCGGACCGCCCGGTGGCCGACATCACCAACGAGGTCTGCAGCGCACAGGCCGTGCAGGATCGCGGCGACATTCGCGATGAGGACGGCAATTACATCTTCAAGTCTCCCTACCTGAAACCGCTGCCGAAGGAATACGCGACCGTTGACGCCTTCCGCCTGCCCAACGACACCGAAACCGCGGCAAGCGCGCTCGACAATCTCTCCTATGTGCCGCTGCCCTATGCCCGGCCCCAGTAGCAGACGACAGAATGTACCAGCCCCAGCATCCCATCCCCGTCTCGATCGTGACCGGCTTTCTCGGCGCGGGCAAATCGACGCTCCTGAACCGCCTTCTCGCTGATCCGGCGCTGGCCGATGCGGCCGTGATCATCAACGAGTTCGGGGAGGTCGGTATCGACCATCTCCTGGTCGAACGCTCCGGTGACTCGGTCATCGAGCTTGCCAATGGCTGTCTGTGCTGCACCGTGCGCGGCGAACTGATCGACACGCTCGCCGACCTGCTCGACCGGATGCAGACCGGCAGGATCAAACCGGTCAACCGGGTGATCATCGAGACCACCGGCCTTGCCGATCCGGTTCCCGTGCTGATGGCGATCATGGCGCATCCGGCGATCGCCGCCGCCTTTTCGGTTGATGGCGTGGTGACGCTGGCGGACGCGGTGACCGGGATAGAAACGCTGGAGCGCCACGATGAAGCGGCCCGCCAGGTCGCCGTCGCCGATCGCCTCGTCATCACCAAGACCGATCTCGTCTCCGCCGAAAGCGCGGAAAGCTTTGCCGAACGGCTCGCCGCCATCAATCCGACCGCCGAAATCGTCGATGGCGCGGCGCCCATGGCCGCCAATCCCAGTCTTCTGGTGGCGGGCCTGTTCGATCCGGCGCGCAAATCGCCGCAAGTGGGCGAATGGCTGCGGGCGGCCGAAACCGGGCACGATCACCACCATCACGACGTCAACCGCCATGACGAGCATATCCGCGCCTTCGCGCTTCTTGCGGACGCACTCCCGTCCCGGCAGGTCATCGATGCCTTCCAGCATCGCCTTGCCCGCGAGCATGGAGACCATATCCTGCGGATCAAGGGGATCGTGGCGGTTGCGGGCGAGCCCCGACCGCTCGTGATCCACGGCGTCGGCGCAACGGTCTATCCCTCGCGTTACCTTGCCGCCTGGCCGGAGGACAGCGCGCCGGAAACGCGGATCGTCGTGATTGGCGCGGACCTCAGCGAGAAGGCGGTGCGCGATCTGTTTGCAAGCTTCCTGGACCGGCCGGCAGTCGACCGTCCGGACCGGGCGGCACTTGAGGACAACCCGCTTGCGGCCTTCGGCTTCAGGCGCTGATCCTTTCAGCGCATCCGAAGCAATCAGCCCCGCGCGATCACGAAGCGATGACCGCTTTCGGTCGCCACGCTTTCGATCAGCCGGTGGCCGTTCTGCTGGCAGAGATGCGGGATGTCGATCACGGCAAGCGGATCGGTGGTTTCCACCGTCAACAGGCTTCCGGGCGCAAGCTCAGCCAGACGCTTGCCGGTCTTCAACGCCGGCAGCGGGCATTTCAGCCCCTTCAGATCATAATGGAAGGACTGCGGCACGAAGCCGTCGCTCACCAGAATTTCCAGAAAGGCCTGTCGCCTTTCGTGGACTGCTCCGGCTCGGCATAGGCCGCCATCGGGCTCGGCTCGGGGATCGGAACCGAAGAAGACACCGGGACCTCTGGCACATCCGGGATCGCGGCCGTCTGGGTGACGGTATCGATTTCGCCGGGAATATCGGCCGGCGTTTCCAGCGGACCGTATTTCGAGATCCGATACTGTTCCACGGTCACGAAACGGCCGGCTTCCAGCGAGGAACCGGTAGGCTGGTAGAGCGCATCCGTCGGATCCTCGCGCAGATCGGCGACCAGCGCCTTGCGCTCGGCTTCGCTCGGATCGATCCAGACCTTGCCCTCGTTCTCGGCCAGCGCCTTGGCGAATTGCTCCTGATACTCGCTCTGGTTCTTCGCCAGCGCCATCTTGTCCTGGGCGGTAAGATTGGACGCCATGACCGGGCAGGCGCGGTCGGAGGCGACATCGCCGCCATTGACCGGGTCCTTGTTAAACAGATATTCGCCGCCGCAGACATCGACGTCCGGAATCTTGTGGGTTACGTCGAAATAGTCGTAGCCTTCCTTCAGCATCTGCCAGAAGGGATAATTCTCGTTATAGCGGTGACGCACCATGTTTTCCGCGGTCATGCGGAAGGGATAGGCCTGCAGCATGATCGCCTGCTGGCCGCCGGAAAAGGCATCGCGCGCGAAGGCGAAGATTTCCAGTATCTGCTCATCGGTCATCGAGTAGCAGCCGCGCGAGGAGCAGGCGCCATGGATCATCAGGTCGGAGCCGGTGAACTGGTTGGCGCGGTCATAGCGGTTCGGATAACCGGTATTGATCGCCAGGAAATACTGCGAATAGGGGTTCAGAAGGCCCTTGGACAGCGGATAGAAGCCCTCGGGCGCCTGTCGGTCGCCTTCCTTTTTCTTCGGGCCGAGCTTGCCGGACCAGGCGCAAATCTCGTAGGTCTCGAGTTCGCCATAGGTGCCGTCGCGCTTCTGCTTCCAGATTTCCAGAACGCCCTCTTCCTTGAAGATGCGAATGGTGATCGGCGCGTTCTTGGCCATGTCGCGCTTGCTCATCTTCGCCACCATGGAAGACGGCAAAGAATAGTTCATCTTCTCCTGCACGGAGGAGAAGTCGGTACTGTCAAAAAAGCTGTTGCAGCCCGTCAGCGCCACAGCGGCGAACATTATCGGGGCCAGTACAGTCAAGCGCATGAATAGAACCTGCCGGATTTTGCCTTCAAACGCAACGGTCGCCCGCCGCGCTACGGCACCATAATGCACAGTCAAACTTCAAGAAAGCGTTAAGTCTTTCTTTCCGCCCCGATAGCGGCAACCCGGCAGGAGCGCGCAGCCCTCAGAGATTGCGGCCGATGGCGAGGAATTTCTGCCGCCGCATATTGCGGATTTCTTCCGCCGATTTGCCCTCGAATTCGTTGAGCCCCTCGGCGATCTGGTCGCCCGAGGCGTCGATCACGGTATCGGCATGGCGGTGCGCGCCGCCGACCGGCTCGGGAATGATCTCCTCGACGATGCCGAAACCCTTCAGGTCCTGGGCGGTGATCTTCATATTGGTGGCCGCTTCCTTGGCGCGGGCGGAATCGCGCCACAGGATCGAGGCTGCCCCTTCCGGCGAAATCACCGAATAGATCGCGTGTTCGAGCATATAGACCCGGTTGGCCGCCGCAATCGCGATCGCGCCGCCTGACATGCCCTCGCCGATCACCAGCGTGATCATCGGCACGCCGAGCCGGAGACACATCTGGGTCGAGCGGGCGATGGCCTCCGCCTGTCCGCGCTCTTCCGCCCCGACGCCCGGATAGGCGCCCTGGGTATCGACGATCGAGATCACCGGCAGGTTGAAGCGGTCGGCAAGCTCCATCAGGCGGATCGCCTTGCGGTAGCCTTCCGGCCGAGGCATGCCGAAATTATGCTTCAGACGGCTCTTGGTGTCGTGGCCCTTCTCCTCGCCGATCACGGCAACGGGACGTCCACGGAAACGGGCCAGCCCTGCCTGGATCGCAGCGTCCTCGCCGAAATTGCGGTCGCCGGCAATCGTGGTGAAGTCCGTGAACAGCCGCTTGGCGTAGTCGAGAAAGTGCGGGCGCTGGGGGTGGCGGGCAACTTGTGCCTTCTGCCATGGCGAAAGCTTGCCGTAGATATCGGTCATCGCCTCGCTGACGCGGGTTTCCAGGCGCGCGATCTCTTCCGACGTGTCGATGCTCTCGCCGTCGTCGGCCAGTTTCTTCAGCTCGATAATCTTGGCCTCCAGATCGGAGATCGGCCTTTCGAAATCGAGATAGCTGTACATTGTCGCAATTTCCCTGGGTTTTCCGCCGCGCCCGGAACCGCGTTCTCGGGCTTCCACTTACAATATTGTGCCGCTTAATCCCGTTTTTTGGCTTCTTTTGCAAGGGGGTGATGCATTTCCACCAGTTCCCGGAGCCTTTCTTCCAGCACATGAGTGTAGATCTGGGTGGTCGAGATATCGGCATGGCCGAGCATTTCCTGCACCGCGCGCAGGTCCGCGCCGTTCTGCAGCAGATGGCTAGCGAAGGCATGGCGCAGCACATGGGGCGAGATCGCGGTGGTCCTCAGCCCCGCCCGCGCGGCCAATCCTTTCAGATCGCGGGCGAAGACCTGGCGCGACAGATGCCCGGCAGCGCCGCGCGAGGCGAACAGATAGGGGTTTTCGTCATCGCCCTCCATCTTCCGCCGCTCGGCGTCGAAAGCGACAAGCGCCTCCAGCGCGCGGCGCGACAGCGGTACGGCGCGCTCCTTGTTGCCCTTGCCGCGCACCGTGAGGAACCGCTCCCTCTTCTTCATCACGCTCGCCGGCAGCGTCACCAGTTCGGAAACCCGCATGCCGCTGGCATAGAGCGTTTCCAGAAGCGCACTCATGCGCAGCTTCTCAAAATGCTGTGGACCGGGCGCGCCGGCCTCTGCCGCCGCCTGATCCAGCAGCCGGTCGACATCGGCGACCGAAAGGGTCTTCGGCAGCGGCCGCGCCTTTTTCGGCGCATCGATTACGCCGGTCGGATCGTCGCCCCTGAGACCTTCCGCATAGAGAAACTGATAGAACTGCTTCAGCGCCGAAAGCCGCCTTGCCTGGGAACTGGCCGCAAAGCCGCGTTTCGCAAGGTCTGAAAGATAGGCGGACACATCGCCGGACGCCGCGTCATCGACCGCGACCCCGCGTTCGATCATGAAATCGCGATAGTCGTCGAGATCGCGCTGATAGGCGGCAAGCGTATTGACGGCTGCCCCCCGCTCCGCGCTCAGCATTTCGATGAACGCCTCGATATGGGCGCCGGAAAGATCCAATACGGTTAACTCCCTGTTGTCCGAAACCGGAATTCGGCGCCCTTCGCCTTGACGCCATCACGGCATTTGCCGATACGTGGCAGGACAAGAATGGGCACGCTATGAACGTAAAACAAGATACCGGCGGCGCGGGACTGCGGCAAAAGGCGATTGCCGGCCTTGCCGGGCGCAATCTGATTCTGGTCGGCCTGATGGGCGCCGGCAAGAGCGCGATCGGCAAGCTCGTCGCCGCCCAGCTCGGCCTGCCCTATATCGACACCGATCACGAAATCGAAGCCGCCGCCCAGATGTCGATCGCCGATATCTTTGCCGCATACGGCGAGCCGGAATTCCGGGCGCTCGAAACGCGGGTGATCGAGCGTGTTCTGGCGGAGGGGCCCGCGATCGTGTCCACCGGGGGCGGCGCGTTCATCAACCCGGTGAACCGCGAACTGATCGCCCGTTCCGGCCTGTCGCTGTGGCTGAAGGCCGACCTCGAGACATTGTGGGACCGGGTCAAGCGCCGCCAGACCCGTCCGCTGCTGAAGACCGAGAACCCGAAGCAGACACTGAAGGAACTGATGGACAAGCGCTATCCGGTCTATGGAGAAGCAGATGTCACCGTCCACTCCCGCAATGTCCGCAAGGAAGCCGTGATGCGCGATGTGCTGAAGGCGCTCGCCGCCGTTGATGAAGGAAAATATTCCCATGACTGAAAGCGTATCCGACAAGCGGATCGTCCGCGTCGACCTCGCCGACCGCAGCTATGACATCCTGATCGGCCCGGACCTTCTGACAAGCGCCGGCGGCGAGACGCTCGCCCGGCTCGATTGCCGCAAGGTCGCGATCGTCTCCGACGTCAATGTCGCGCCGCTCTATCTCGACACGCTCGTCGAAAGCCTGCAGACCGATGGCATCGAGACCTTCGCGCTGACGCTTGCCGCCGGTGAGAAGACCAAGAGCTTCGACAATCTCACCGCCGTGGTCGATTTCATCCTCGATGCCCGGATCGAACGCGCCGACGCGGTGATCGCGCTCGGCGGCGGGGTGATCGGCGACCTCACCGGCTTTGCCGCCGCCATCACCCGGCGCGGCGTGCGCTTTATCCAGGTCCCGACCTCGCTGCTGGCTCAGGTCGACAGTTCCGTCGGCGGCAAGACCGGCATCAATTCGCGCCACGGCAAGAACCTGATCGGCGCCTTCCACCAGCCCGATCTGGTGCTCGCCGACACCGCGACGCTCGATACGCTGAGCCCGCGCGAATTTGCCGCGGGATATGCCGAAGTCGTCAAATACGGGCTGATCGACCAGCCCGACTTCTTCCATTGGCTTGAGAAGCACCGCGAGGCGGTGTTTGCCGGCAGCGATGCCCGGATCGAGGCGATCGCGCAAAGCTGCGCGGCCAAGGCCGCCGTCGTCGCCGCCGACGAGCGCGAGAACGGCCGGCGCGCGCTCCTGAACCTCGGCCACACCTTCGGCCATGCGCTGGAAAAGGCGACCGGTTACGACAGCGCCCGGCTGGTCCATGGCGAGGGGGTCGCGATCGGCATGGTGCTGGCGCACGAGTTTTCGGCGCGCATGAACCTTGCAAGCCCAGATGACGCCAAACGCGTGGCGGCGCATCTGAAGGATGCCGGCCTGCCGACATCGCTTGATGATATTGACGGGGACCTGCCCCCGCCTGATATAATGTTGGATGCCATCGGCCAGGACAAAAAGGTGAAGGGCGGCAAGCTGACCTTCATCCTTACCCGCGGCATCGGAGAAGCCTTCATCGCAGATGACGTGCCGCCCTCCGAGGTTCTGGCGTTTCTGACGGAAAAACATCCGCAATGACCACAGGCGATATTTCGCAATTCTTCTCCGATTACGGGCTGACCATGGCGGTCATTCTCGCCCTGATCGTCGTTTCGGCCTTCTTTTCGGGCTCGGAGACCGCACTTACGGCCGTGTCGCGCGCGCGCATGCACACGCTCGAACAGCAGGGCGACCGGCGCGCCGGCTTCGTCAACGCCATGATCGCGCGGCGCGACCGGCTGATCGGCGCGCTTCTGATCGGCAACAACCTCGTCAATATCCTGGCCTCGTCGCTGACGACCACGCTGTTCCTGAGCATTTTCGGCGACAGCGGGGTGGCCTATGCGACGCTGATCATGACGACGCTTCTGGTGATCTTCGCCGAAGTGCTTCCGAAAAGCTGGGCGATCTCGGCCACCGACCGGTTCGCGCTTGTGGTGTCGCCTTTCGTGCGGCTGTTCGTTCTCGTGGTCGGTCCGCTTTCGAGCCTCGTCAACATCGTGGTGCGCGGCATCCTGCGCGTCTTCGGCGTGACGCTGACCAAGGGCACGGAAATGCTGACCGCGCATGAGGAGCTGCGCGGCGCGGTCGACCTGCTCCACCGCGAGGGTTCGGTAATCAAGGCCGACCGCGACCGCCTCGGCGGCGTGCTCGACCTCGGCGAGCTCGAAGTCTCCGACGTGATGATCCACCGCACCGCCATGCGCGCCGTCAATGCCGACGATGCGCCGGAACAGGCGGTCAGGACCGTGCTCGAAAGCCCCTATACCCGGCTTCCGGTCTGGCGCGGCTCGATCGACAACATCATCGGCGTGGTCCATTCCAAGGATCTCTCTCGCGCGCTTGCCGAACCGCATGCCGCGCCGTCGACCATCGATATCGTCAAGGTCTCGCAGAAGCCGTGGTTCGTGCCCGACAGCACCAATCTGAAGGACCAGCTCAACGCCTTCCTGCGCCGCAAGGTGCATATCGCCGTGGTGGTCGACGAATATGGCGAGGTGCAGGGCATCGTCACCCTGGAGGATATTCTGGAGGAAATCGTGGGCGATATCGCCGACGAGCACGACCTGGAAATCTCCGGCGTCCAGCAGGAGGCCGACGGTTCGATCGTGGTCGACGGCACGGTGCCGATCCGCGACCTCAACCGCGCGCTCGACTGGAACCTGCCCGACGAGGAGGCGACCACCATCGCCGGTCTCGTCATCCACGAAAGCCAGACCATCCCCGAGGAGCGCCAGTCCTTCACCTTCTACGGCAAGCGCTTCATCGTGATGAAACGCGAGAAGAACCGCATCACCAAACTGCGCATCCGCCCCCTCGGCGCCGCCGCCACGGCAACGCCGCCGGCGGAGTGACGGGGCGAACGGGCGTCGAGCCTGAGCGCGGGTTGGCGAACTGCATATCTTTAACCGATAAGCGCCGAATCACGAGGCGTCCCCTCACCTGAGGCCCCACCGTTCCCAATCTCCCCCCTTGAGGGGGAGATGTCGCGAAAGCGACAGAGAGGGGTATCGGGCATGAGCCGCAAACTCCGCGCATGAGGAGACGGTTGACCCCTCTCTGCCCCTGTCGGGGCATCTCTCCCTCAAGGGGAGAGATTTGATGTTGATGGGCTCGCCAAAATGCCGACAGCCGGAAATCGACTGAGTTTCGGTTGGAGTGGCTCGTCAGGCGTCGGGCGCCCTTACTCGTCGCTCATCTTCAGCGCGGCGATGAAGGCTTCCTGGGGGATTTCGACCTTGCCGAACTGGCGCATGCGCTTCTTGCCGGCCTTCTGCTTGTCGAGCAGCTTGCGCTTGCGCGAGGCATCGCCGCCATAGCATTTGGCGGTCACGTCCTTGCGGAGCGCCGAGATGGTTTCGCGCGCGATCACATTGCCGCCGATGGCGGCCTGGATCGGGATCTTGAACATGTGCTTCGGTATCAGCTCCTTCAGCTTCTCGCACATGTCGCGGCCGCGCTTTTCGGCGGCCGTGCGGTGCACCAGCATCGATAGCGCATCGACCGGCTCGCCATTGACGAGGATCGACATCTTGACGAGATTGCCGGCGCGGTAGTCGGCGAGATGATAGTCGAACGAGGCATAGCCTTTGGAGATCGACTTCAGCCGGTCGTAGAAATCGAACACCACCTCGTTGAGCGGCAGTTCATAGGCCAGCATCGCGCGATTGCCCACATAGGTAAGGTCGGTCTGGATGCCGCGCCGGTCCTGGCAGAGCTTCAGAATGCCGCCGAGATATTCATCCGGCGTCAGGATCGAGGCCTTGATCCAGGGCTCGCGGATTTCAGCGATCTTGACCACATCCGGCATGTCGGCGGGATTGTGGAGTTCGATTTCCTTGCCGTCGGTCATCGTCAGTTCGTAAACCACGGACGGCGCGGTCGCGATCAGATCGAGATCGAATTCGCGCTCCAGCCGCTCCTGGATGATTTCCAGATGCAGCAGGCCGAGAAAACCGCAGCGGAAGCCGAAGCCAAGCGCCGCCGAACTTTCCATTTCGAACGAGAACGACGCATCGTTGAGCCTGAGCTTGCCGACGGCGGCGCGCAGGTCCTCGAAATCATTGGCGTCGACCGGGAACAGCCCACAGAACACCACCGGCTGCGCCGGCTTGAAGCCCGGCAGCATCTTCTCCGTCGGGCGCTTGTCCTCGGTGATCGTATCGCCGACGCGGGTATCTGCAACTTCCTTGATCGAGGCGGTAATGACGCCGATCTCGCCGGGGCCGAGTTCGTCGACCACCAGCATTTTCGGCGTCAGCACGCCAACGCGGTCGACCGGATATTTCGCATCCGTGCCCATCATGCGGATGGTCTGGCCCTTCTTCAGTACGCCGTCGATGACGCGCACCAGAACCATGACGCCGAGATAGGTGTCATACCAGCTATCCACCAGCAGCGCCTTCAGCGGCGCGTCGGCGCCTTTTTCCGTCTTCGGCGGCGGCAGCTTGTGGACGATGGCTTCCAGAACATCCGGCACGCCCATGCCGGTCTTGGCGGAAATCAGCAGCGCGTCGGAGGCATCGATGCCGATCACGTCCTCGATCTGCTCCTTCACCCGTTCCGGGTCGGCGGCCGGCAGGTCGGCCTTATTCAGCACGGTGACCAGTTCGTGATCGTTGTCGATCGCCTGATAGACGTTTGCGAGCGTCTGCGCCTCCACGCCCTGGGAGGCGTCGACCACCAGCAAGGAGCCCTCGCAGGCCGAAAGCGAGCGCGAGACCTCGTAGGCAAAGTCGACATGGCCGGGCGTGTCGATCAGGTTCAGGACATAGGTCTCGCCGTTCTTCGCCTTGTAGTGCAGGCGCACGGTCTGGGCCTTGATGGTGATGCCGCGCTCGCGCTCGATATCCATATTGTCGAGCACCTGCGCCGACATCTCGCGCTCGGCCAGCCCCCCGCAGGTCTGGATCAACCGGTCGGCAAGCGTCGACTTGCCGTGGTCGATATGGGCCACGATGGAAAAGTTGCGGATATGGTCGAGTGGAACGCGATCGTCATTTGTGCTCATGCGCGCGCATATAGCAGCGGACGCGGCTTCCTGAAAGCGAAATTGCACACGAGGGTTCAATAATAGCCCTCCCGCCAGAGACCTTGGAGATCCTGAACCCTAATGTTCGTCAAGCTTGCTCAAGCTAACTCGACAAGGCCGGAAGGACGCCCAATTTAATGTTTTCGTCGACGGTCACCGGAAGCGGCTCCGGCAAGCTCGACAGCCTGACAGTTTATTTGCACGGATTGAAACACCCATGAATGGCAATGGGCTAACCAAATTGCGATGCCAGCGGCGTTGTAAGATACACATAAGTTGCAAAGTTTGGTAAGAATTCAATTATAAATTGCAATCAACCATCTGAACATACCATTGGATAAGCACATGAAGCCCGGCATGCGTGGATATGTTTCTGGCGACCTTTTATATTGGGGTGACCCAGTCGAAGTTGCCTCTCATCTGTATTATCAGGCGAATTCGGGAGCACGCTGTACGCGTCTCAACGGCGAAGATTGGGTGTTCTGGAAGGACTTATACTCCAATACCATCCTCTACAAGTCTGGAACCGATCAAACGTGGCCCTCCTGCTCCGCGTATCCGTTCAGGTTCTCCTCAGACGAGGTTCCCGGCGTAGCGACCTATAGAAATCAGGTCCACGCTGCCTATAAAGACCCCGGATCCGGCGCGATTTATTGGTCGGTTTATAATCGCAACTGGAGTGACGCGACACGGATTTCGAACGCTTATACAAATGCTTCTCCGGCACTTGCAGTCTATAACAATCAACTTTTTCTTGCCTGGAGCACAAATGACAGTACTCCCACGCTCTCGTATTGCTGGTTTGACGGAACAAAATGGTCGGCACTGCATAATACCCGCTATTTCATCTCTGGTGGCCCGGCAATGGCGGCGCATAATGGCGAACTATTTTTTGCCTGCGCTAGAGGTAACAACTCACCGATTGTCTACCTTCGCTACGCAAACGACACGTTGTCCACACCGGCAATCATTAATGCCAACTACATTTCTGAATGGGCGCCCGCTCTTGCAAGCAATGGTGAAGAACTGCGGATGACATGGTACGGGTATGACAACGTGCACGCGTTGACGACGGCCTGGACGAGGAATTCGGGCTGGAGCGCTGCCAACCAACTTGAGGAAGCATATCCAGTTTGCTCACCGGGAATGTATGGTGATTTTTCCGGGTTCAGAATCGTATGGGTCACATCCTTTCCTGGCGGCATCCTGACACTGAGCAAGACCGTTGACGGCTGCCGAAATTATTGGGTAAGCGGGAAGGCAATGCCCGATAGCTGGGTGACGGTTGCTGTGACAGAGAATACGACAACCCGATACTATCCTCCTGTGCAGGCTGATGGAAACGGCGCCTGGTCCGTGGGCTTCGACGCAAACCTGGACGATGGCGATAGAATACAAGCCACTGCGTCCTTTGAAGAATATGGGCCGCAGTCGGATGCCTTTGTCTGGGTCATCGGTCAATCGCAAGACGACAATTATGTTTACGTTCGCAATGTCACGCCGACAGGCGTTACCGGCATTGCCCCGCTACCTGGCCAGGTCATCAAGGGCTGGCGGTCAAGCGACGGAAAATTGGTGGTCAACTATCCTGTCGCCGGAACAAGTTTTGAAGCGCCGTATCTGTTTCCTGGTGCCTACATAGAAGGCGACACCATCAACCTCGTTTCGCAGTTTCCTGATGATGGCAGCATGACGCGCTTCAATGGCGGACCGGGGAGGTATTCCTATCCTTGAAATCCCCCGCCGGCGATACCCAAGGATGTGAACAAAAAGCCCTTGACTCTACAATAATAGAATTCCATGATCATATCATGGAAAATCTAGACCTTACCTTTGACCACGCCATTGCCGTCAATCTCAGACGCCTGCGCACCGCCGGCGGCTTTACGCTGGATGGGCTGGCGGAAGCCTCCGGCGTCAGCCGGGCGATGATCTCGCGGATCGAGCGGGCGGAAGCCTCGCCGTCGGCGCTCATTCTGGCGAAGCTTTGCGCCGCGCTCGGCACCACGCTGTCGGCGTTCTTCGCCGATGCCGACCGGCCCGTTGATCCGCTGTCGCGCCGGGTCGACCAGCCGGTGTGGCGCGATCCGGAAACCGGCTATTCGCGCCGCTCGATCTCGCCATCCGGCACCGGCTCCGGCGTCGACATCGTGCTGATCCGCTTTCCGGTCGGCGGCGGCATCTCCTATCCGCCCAAACACGGCGCTGACGGGCTGAGCCAGCATATCTGGATCATGAGCGGGACGCTGCAGGTCGAAATCGGCGAGGAGACCCATCTCCTGTTCAAGGGGGACTGCCTCTATATGCCGGTGGCCGATCCGCACAGCTTTACCAATGCCGGCGACACCGACGTGCTCTACGCCGTCATCATCGAGCGAACGCGATAAGGAGCGTCATGACGACCATCAGATTCCTCTCCGCCGAGGAAGCCGTCGCCGCGATCCCGGCGCTCAGCGAACTCCTGCGCGACAGCATCGAGGACAACGCCTCGATGGGCTTCATGGCACCCTATGATCCGGTAGAGGCCCGCGCCTTCTGGCAGGGCGTCGCCGACGGGGTGGCGGACGGCTTTACCGTGGTCGCCGTTGCGGCGGACGGAGACGATATCGTCGGCACGGTGCAGGCCGGCTTTGCGCGCAAGACCAATCAGCCGCATCGTGGCGATGTGATGAAGCTGATCGTGCGCCGCGACATGCGCGGCCGGGGCATCGCCCGCCAGTTGATGGAGCGGCTGGAGGCGGAATGCCTGAAGCGCGACCGCTGGCTGATGGTGCTCGACACCGCGACCGGAAGTGCTGCAGAGGCGATCTATCCCCGTCTCGGCTGGCAGCGCGTCGGCGTTGTGCCCGAATACGCGCTCTACCCCGACGGGGATTATTGCGGCACGACGTTTTTCTACAAGCGATTGATCGACAGCCGCATGTGAGCCGGTTTTTCTTTTGGCGGGATGTCACATTTGGCGAATCCCGCTCGTCATGGAGATGCAACACATCAAAAGAGGTTTCCCATGACTGCACGCATAGATTTTTACGCCGCCGGCCCCGAACTGGCGCGCCAGTGGCACGCCTTGTCCAACGACGTCAGCGGCCGGCTTGAGCATAGCCTGCTGGAGCTTGTCAAAATCCGCGCCTCGCAGATCAATGGCTGCGCCAACTGCCTCAACATGCACACGATCGATGCCCGCCAGACAGGCGAGAGCGAGCAGCGCATCTATCTTCTTTCCGCATGGCAGGAGGCGCCGTGCTACAGCGAACGCGAGCGCGCGGCGCTGGCCTGGACCGATGCCCTGACGCGGATTTCACAGGCGCCGATCCCTGCGGACATCTATGATGAACTGGCGCGCCATTTCAGCGCGGAGGAACAGGTGAGCCTGACCATGGCAATCAATGTGATCAATGGCTGGAACCGCATCGCAGTCGGCTTTCAGATGTGGTTCGAGCCAAAGGCCGCGGCATGACGCGTGGTGACGTCAGTGCGGCGGAGCGGTTTGAGCCGTTCCGTCCCCTCATGCGTCGCATCGCCTACCGCATGCTCGGCTCCCACGCCGATGCCGAGGATATAGTTCAGGAGGCCTTCATCCGCTGGATGAAGGTTGATCACGACACCGTGCGCTCGGACGAGGCATTCCTGCGGCGCATGATTGCCCGGCTCTGCCTCGACCAGCTGAAATCGGCGCGCACGCGACGCGAGACCTATATCGGTCCCTGGTTGCCCGAACCGGCGATCGAGGAGGAGCCGGAAGTCGATTTCACCCTGCCGCTGATGCTGGCGCTCGAAAGGCTGTCGCCGCTGGAGCGGGCGGCCTTCCTGCTGCACGACGTGTTCGGAATGGATTTTGCCGCCGTCGGCGACGCGCTGGAGCGCAGCCCGGAAGCAGCCCGCAAGCTTGCGGTCCGCGCCCGCGACCACGTTCGCGAGGAAGCGCCGCGCTTCCCGGTTGAACCCCAGTTGGGGCTCGATCTCGCCCGCGCCTTTCACGCCGCCTCGCGCAGCGGCGATATCGCAGCCTTGCGCGACATGCTGGCCGCCGATGCCGCCTTCCACTCCGATGGCGGCGGCAAGCGTTCCGCCGCATTCCGGGTTGTCACCGGCGTCGAGGATATCATCACCATTCACAAAAGACTTGCCGAGATCGCCTGGAACCAGGGCTGCGCGCTGGTGCGGCTATGCTATGTCAACGGCCTGCCCGGCTTCATCACGCGCGAAGCCGACGGCGAGTTTCAAGTTACCGCGCTCCTGCCCCGCGACGGGAAGATCGCCGCGATCTATGTGATGCGCAATCCCGACAAGCTCAGGCACCTTGATGGCGGCATGATCCACTGAAAGCGATTCCTGTTTTCCTCCAGATGCGCTATGAAAACGCCAACAGGAAAGGCTTTGACGATGCGCATTATCTATTCCGAGGACCACAAGTTCCGCGATGCCAAGACGGAGCTTCATGGCGGCGAACTGGTGAAGCCGTTCGAGGGGCCGTTCCGGGCGGAATGGATATTGGCGGCGCTGCAGGAAGGCGGATTTTCGGACATTGTCGCGCCCGAGGCGCACGGGCTTTCGGTGGCGGGCAAGCTTCACGATGCCGGCTATCTCGAATTTCTGGAAACCATATGGGAGCGGTGGGTCGCCGCAGGCTTCACCAGCGAGGCGATTCCGATTTCACTGCCTGTCCGCCGCTCCTATCACGCCCGCCCGCCAAAGAATATCGACGGGCTGCTCGGCTATTACGCCAATTCGGTCGAGACCTCGATCACCGACGGCACCTACCGGGCGGCCGTCGCCGCCAATGATTGCGCGATCTCGGCGGCCGACCATGTCACGGCCGGCCATCGCCATGCCTTCGCGCTTTGCCGCCCGCCGGGCCACCATGCCGGCATCGATCTGTTCGGCGGCTACTGTTTCCTGAACAATGCCGCGATCGCCGCCCAGCGACTGATCGATCACGGCGCGGCGAAGGTTGCGATCCTCGACGTCGATTTCCACCACGGCAATGGCACGCAGGACATCACCTATGAGCGCGACGATATCTTCTTCGCCTCGATCCACGGCGATCCGGACGATGCCTTCCCCTATTTCTGGGGCCATGTGGAGGAAACCGGCAAAGGTAGGGGCGAAGGCTTCAATGCCAACTTCCCGCTGCCCCGCAACACGCCGTGGAGCGCCTATAGCGCGGCGCTGGAGAGCGCGATGAAGCGGATCACGGATTTCGGCGCGGAGGCGCTGGTGGTCTCGCTCGGGGTCGATACGTTCGAGAAGGATCCGATCTCCTTCTTCCGGCTGACCACGCCCGATTTCCGGCGCATGGGCGCGATGCTGGCGGCATCGGGCCTGCCGATCGTCACCGTCATGGAAGGCGGCTACGGCGTCACCGAGATCGGACACAATGTCGCGAATGTGCTGCTGGGCATGGAGGACGGCTGAGAGCCTCGTCTGCCGAAGCCGGATTATTCAGCTTGCGTTCAGCAAGACGATGCTACCTGCGGTTTAGGATCATGGCGCCTGCACGGCGATGATCTCCTTGATGCAGGAGGAATGCGATGTTCGGACTTGCACGCAGTAAACTTGTGGCCCTCGCGATGGCGGCGGCGCTTGCTCTTTCGCCGATGGCGGCCCTTGCCCACCCGGCAGGCGGCTTTCACGGCGGTGGTTTTCATGGTGGCGGGTTCCATGGCGGGTTTGCGCCGCATGGACCGGCCTTTCACGGCGGCGGCAATCCGCACTGGCAGGGCCCTCCGCCCTACTGGCACAATGGCCCGCATGGCGGCGTCCCGCGCGGCCCCGGCCCGGTTCGCGCGCCCTATGGTCAGCCCTGGCATGGCGGCCCGCCCCCGCATTGGCACGGCCCGCCGCCGCCGCACTGGCATGGTCCGCCGCCGCCCAATTGGGGCCCCTATGACGGACCGGCAGCACTTGGCCCCTACTGGTACGGTCCGCCCTATGGTCCCTATGGTCCGGGCTGGGGCTGGAACGGCACCGCCTGGGTTCCATTTGCGGCAGGCGCGCTGATCGGCGGCGGCGTCGTGGCGGCAACCAACAACAGCACCGTCAATACGGCGACCACGCCCACGATCAATCCGAAGCACTATCAGTGGTGCGAGGATCACTACAAATCCTACCGCGTCTCGGACAATACCTACCAGCCCTATCACGGGCCGCGGCAGCAGTGCGTTTCGCCGTATTACTGAGGGGAAGGTGATGCCCCGCGCCGGATCCATGCCGTCGCGGGGCATTATTGCGCCAGAGCCGGAAGGGCTCTATTCCGCCTTCAACTCCTTGAATCGGCTTTCATATTCGCGACGGAGCTGGTGACGCATCTGCGCCTCCTTGAAGCGGCGCTCCTTGTCCGGCGTGCTGAGATCGAGCTTGGGGATCGGTGTTGGCTTGCCATGTTCGTCCACGGCAACCATCGTGAAATAACAGGAATTGGTGTGCCGGCGATGCCCGCTGCGCACCTCTTCGGCCTCGACCCTGATGCCGATCTCCATCGAGGTGCGGCCGGTATAGTTCACCGAGGCCCGGAAGGTGACGAGTTCGCCGACATTGATCGGCTCGCGAAACGTCACCTGATCCACCGACAGCGTGACCGCATAATCCTGTGAATAGCGCGCAGCGCAGGAATAGGCCACGCGATCGAGCAGGTTCAGCAGCGCACCGCCATGCACCTTGCCGGAAAAATTCGCCATGTCCGGCGTCATCAGCACCACCATTTCAAGCTGGCTTGGATCGTGTTCGCGGTCCATTCAGGTCCCCTCTTTGCAGGCCGTTTTCGATCGGGCCGGAGTCTTGCCCGAAAGCCGAATGCAATCAACAGCAAACTATGTCGCTGAATGGGGACGCGTGCTGCTGGCGGCGCTCTGGACAAGACATTTCCAGTCTGCATAGTGCAATCAGAAAGAGGGGCCATTCATGCACAGATCGACTTCGGGCCACCCTGCCCTGCTCATCCACCGCCCGATCGCGGTGCGCGCCCGATGAGCGAATCTGAAGAGGCAACGCTCGAGAGGCGCGACCGGCGCGCGGAGACCCGTTTCATCGCCATGGCCGCCGTGACAGGCATTGTCACCGGCACGATCGGGTCGTTCTTTCATCTCGCGATCGACCGGCTTTCGACATGGCCGCAGGCGCTGGGACGTCTTCTGCACGGGCCCTGGCTTGTTCTGGCGGCGGCGCTGATCACCATGGCCGTCACCGTCGCCATGGTCGCCGTGGTGCGCCGCTATGCGCCAGAGGCCGCCGGCAGCGGGGTTCAGGAAATCGAAGGCGCGATGAGCAATCTGCGCAATGTGCGCTGGCGCCGGGTTCTGCCGGTCAAGTTCCTCACCGGCATCGGCGCGCTGTCATCCGGCCTTGTGCTCGGGCGAGAGGGGCCGACGATCCATATCGGCGCATCGATCGCGGCAGCGACCACGGATTTCTTCAAGGTTTCCGATACCGAAAGGCGCGGCCTGCTGGGCGCGGGTGCGGCAGCGGGCCTTGCCTGCGCGTTCAACGCGCCGCTCGCCGCCGTGCTGTTCATCATCGAGGAAACCCACAACCAGTTTCCCTATAACTTCCGCAGCTATATGGGCGTGATCGTCGCCGCCTTCTTTGCCACCGTGATGACCGAGGTGATCGGCGGAACGGCGCCGGATTTCGCCATGTCGGTTGCCACGCCTGCGCTCGCCCTGCTGCCGGCCTTCATCGTTCTCGGTGCGCTTCTGGGCTTCGTCGGCGTGGCGCTGAACGCCAGCCTGATGAGCGTTTCCGGTTTCACCATTGCGATGCAGAAGCGCATTCCCTACCTGATGCCGGCGCTGATCGGGCTTGCGATCGGGGCGCTGTTCATCGTGTTTCCGCGCGCCGTCACCGGCGGCGAGAATGTGATCGTCTCGCTTGCCCGCGACCATGTCGTGCTGAGCGCGCTGCTGCTGCTCGCGGTGCTACGGTTCGCCACCATGGTGGTGAGCTATTCCGCCGGCACGCCCGGCGGCATCTTCGCCCCGATGCTGGCGCTTGCGATCGCGATCGGCCTTGCCTTCGGCACGATCCTGGAAGGCCTGCTGCCGGAAGGCGCCGCCATCCCCCTCGCCTTCGGCATCGCCGCCATGGGCGGTCTGTTCTCGGCTTCGGTGCGCGCGCCGGTGGTCGGCGTTGCGCTGACGCTGGAACTGACGGGAGCCTACACCATGACGCTGCCGCTGATCGCAACCTGCGTCACCGCCAATATCGCGGCCCGCTGGCTTGGCGGACAGCCGATCTACGAGCAATTGCTGGAGCGGACTTTGAAGCAGGCCGGCGTTCACCCGGAACGCATGCCGCACCGGCCCGAAAGCGAACTCGGCTGATGCCAGTGTCTCAAGCGTCGTAGGCGACGCGGAAACCGACATTGCTGGCGGCGCTGTCCGGCGTCAACGCCATGCGCGCGGCGATCCGGTAGCGATAGCAATAGCTGTAATGGCAAAGGAACGAGCCGCCCTTGAGCAGGCGCTCGTCGGCGGCAACGGCTGCGGCATTGCGCTGCTTGGCGTGGCGGGAGAGCGAGCGTATGCGATAGGGATCGGCGGTCCACTCCCAGACATTGCCGGCCATGTTGTAGAACCCGCCCTCGTTCGGCTCGAAGGATCGCGCCGGCGCGGTGCCCATATAGCCGTCGGCCATGGTGTTGTGGTCGGGGAACCGCCCCTGCCAGATATTGCAGAAGATCTTTGTGTCGGTCGGCTCCTCGTCGCCCCAGACGAATTTGCGGCCGACAACGCCGCCATGGGCGGCCCGCTCCCACTCGGCCTCGCTTGGCAGCCTGCCGCCGACCCAGGTGGCGAATGCCACGGCATCGGCGTGGGAAACCTGGGTGACGGGATGATCGAGACGTTCCGCGACGCTGCTGCCCGGTCCCTCCGGGTGACGCCAGCAGGCGCCGTCGATCCGCCACCACCACGGCGTGTCAGGCGCGCCGCCGGTAACCTCGGTGCCTTTCGAGACCAGGCCAGCAAACACCGCCGACCAGCCAAAGCGCTCAGCCTCGGTGACATAGCCAGTCGCCTCGACGAATTCGGCGAAGCGGCGGTTCGTCACGGTCTGCGCTTCAAGGGCGAAGGGATTGAGCTTGACGAAGCGCGCCGGGCCCTCGCCATCCTGCGGGATTGCGGGATTATCAATGCCGACATGGCTGCGCCCGCCGGGTATGGCAATCGCGTTGGAGCGTTCACCGCCGGTTGCCGTAATAACAGCGGCTGGCTCGCCCGCCGGCGTCCCGGCATTCCGTGATACGGCGCAACAACTGCCCTTGCCACTCATTGATCTGCTCCCGGTCGTCTCAAGTCGGTTTTATCGCCACCGGTCTAGCAATTTTGTGTGGCGATTGCCAACGGCGCGTTGTCGCAGCCATCAGAACGGTAAAAAATCGCAAAACCGGCAAACCAGAAGGATTTGTCGGGGCCAAGTCAGTTGGTAATATACTGAAATTCTTGTTTAAAATGGTCGGGGTGGCGGGATTCGAACCCACGACCCCTTGACCCCCAGTCAAGTGCGCTACCGGGCTGCGCTACACCCCGACCAACCGTCTAGACGGCCCGTTCCCTTTAGACTTTCGCTCAAGCAGGCGCAAGAGGCAAAACCGGCTTTGCGCACAAAAACCGCGACAGGTTTTCAGCCAGCCATTGTTTGCCCGAAAGGCGGTTTGGGTTGAACGCCACCAGCCGGCTACGAAAATCGATCAGAAGAAAGATATAGGAACCGCGACCAAACCGATGATCACGACAAGAATCGCCGGCAGAGCCCATTTCCTGTTGGCAATCGGCGAGGGTGTGTAACAGATCGAACAGGCGTCGCGACCATATCGAAGATGATGATGGCATTTCTTGCACTTGAAAATGCGCATAACCGGCTCCTTGCAAGCCGTCAAAAAGCAATTACCACTTTACGCAACCAACAACAGCATTCAACCAGAAAAAAGGACAGGAAGCACTGTCTCTCCGAAGAGCATCACGCCGCTAGAAAGACCTCCGATGTCGGGGCACCTTGTCAGAAGCGCAACCGCACCGCGCTTTCCTCCCGTTCGAAAGCGCTTACGCCTCCCGCACGGCGTGATGATAGCGCCGATAAATCTCATCGATATCCACCGTCGGTCGCGGGCTCTCGATCTGCATGTCGAGCATCGCGCGGTGAATGATATCCGCAGCGGCGAGATTGCGGAACCATTTGCGGTTGGCGGGTATCACATACCAGGGCGCATGGGCCGTCGAGCAATGCGACAGCATCGCCTCATAAGCCTCGATATACTCGTCCCAGCGATCGCGCTCGGCATAATCGGAAGCCGAAATCTTCCACTGCCGGTCCTTGTCCTCCAGCCGCTTCTCGAACCGCTCGAGTTGTTCATCCTTCGAGATATAGAGGAAGAACTTGACGATGGTGACGCCGCTTTCGGTCAGGAACTCCTCGAAATTGTTGATCTGGTGATAGCGCTTCGACCATTCCTGTTTGGGAACGAGATTGTGCACACGCGCCACCAGCACGTCCTCGTAATGCGATCGGTTGAAGACCGCCACCTGCCCCATTGCCGGCACGCGCTGATGTACGCGCCAGAGAAAATCATGCGCCTTTTCGACCTCGGTCGGCTGCTTGAAGCTCGCCACATAGGTGCCCTGCGGGTTCATGGCGCGAATCACGTGCCAGCACACGCCGTCCTTGCCGGCGGCATCGATCCCCTGCAGCACGATCAGCAGCGCATGCTTCTTTTCAGCGTAGAGCATTTCCTGCAGCGGCGTGATTTCATCCAGTATGCCGGAAAGCTTCTCCTTGCCCTCCTCCTTGCTCTCGATCCCGCCATCCTGTTCCGGATTGATATCGGCAAGCGAAACCGTGCTGCCGGGCTCGATGGCAAGCTTCTTGCGGAAATCCATGACATACTCCCATGCTCTGCGCTTTCATCAAACCTAACGCACGAGCGGCGAAAACGGCAGCAAATTCTGGCTAGCGGAACAGGCGTTCATTCACCACGTCGATCGACATCGCCCGCCGCGCGCTGCGGTTTTCGAGCACATAATCGATGCCGATCCGCACCAGCCCGAGCACAAACAGCCAGGCAATCAGATAGACCCATACAAGACCGATCAGCAGCCACGGAATTTGCGGCACCAGAATGCCGAAACCGCACATCAGGACCGCTACGAGCTGCGTGGCGACCATGGCGATCATCAGCGGAGGTGCCGGATAGGGTCTCTTCGTGAACCAGTTCTCCTTACGCGCGACCAGAAGCAGCAGATGACCGCCGGCGACAAGCTGCAGGAACATCATCGATTGCAGATGGGCGGTGTCCGTTATGCCAAGCCCCGGCCAGCGGGCCGGCTCCGACATCACCTCCATGCCCATCAGCAACAGACCGAAGGACTGGACGATCGAAGCGAAACCGAGCACGGCCGCGACCGTGAGCAGATGCGGCATCCGCCAGCGGATCGGCTGATCCGAAACGGTGGTGTTGTCATAGGCCACCGTCATGATCGGGATATCGTCAAGCAGCGACATCAGCACGATCATGATCGGCGTCAACGGCTGGAAACCGAGGAAGATCGTCGACAGCACCACCAGGAACATGATCGTCATGGTCAGCGCCACGCGATAGACGGTGTAGCTGGTGATCCGCCCGAAAATCCGCCGGGCCTCGTCGATGGCGTTCTCGATCACCGAAAGGCCCGATGCCGTGAGGATCAGCGCCGCGGCGCCGCGCGCGGCATCGGTTGCGCCCGAGACCGCGATCCCGCAATCGGCCTGTTTCAGCGCCGGCGCGTCGTTGACGCCGTCGCCGGTCATCGCCACCAGATGGCCGTTCTTCTGGAACGTCTTGACGATGGCGTACTTGTGCTCGGGAAACACGCGCGCAAAACCGTCCGCCGTCAGGATGCGGTTGGCGATCGGCCCCGGCACATTGTCGGGGTCCATGTCCTTGGGGAACACATCGGCAGCGGCGAGAATGTTGGCGCCGAGACCCAGTTGACGGGCGGTTTCGCGCGCGATCGCGGTGTCGTCGCCGGTGATCATCTTCACCGTCACGCCCTTGGCGCGGACATTGTCGATGGTCTGTTTCGAATCATCGCGTGGCGGGTCGTACATCGGCAGAATGCCGAGGAGCCGCCAATGCGCCCCGTCATCATCCGAGCGCGCCACGGCGAGCGCGCGGTAACCTTTCTCGCCCAGCGCCGCCACATGGGTATCGACCGCCGCCGCGTTCTCTCCGCCGCAGAGCGCCACGATCGCGTGCGGCGCGCCCTTGGAGACCAGGAACGCCGTGCCATCCGGCCCGGCAACGGCAGCCTCCGTGCGCTTCGAAACCGGGTCGAACGGCGTGAACCGCGACAGCCGGTACTGGCCGAGTACGCCCTTGTCCGGCAGTGCCGCAATCACCGCGCCGTCGATCGCATCGCTGTCCTCCGTGCGAGAGGCGAGAGCGCCCAAGAGAACGATCTCGGCGGCATCGGCGCCATCAAGCGGGATCGGATCGCCGAGCGTCAGGATATTCTTGGTCAGCGTGCCGGTCTTGTCCGAGCACAGGATGTCGGCGCCGGCCATTTCATCGATCGAGGAGAGCCGCGAGACGATTGCCTTTTCCTTCGACAGCGCCAGCGCGCCGAGCGCCATGGTGATCGAGAACACGGCCGGCATGGCGACCGGGATCGAGGCGACCAGCAGCACGAGCACGAATTGCAGGATCGCCAGCGCATCGGCAAGGCCCCAATTGTCGGCCTTCACGATGTCGACATAGACCTGAACCGCAACCATGATCAGCGCCAGAACCACGGCCAGCACGATCAGGAAATTGCCGATGTGGAACATCGCCTTCTGCGCCTGGCTGACGGCGCCGGCGCCCGCCACAAGCTTGGCGGTGCGGCCAAAGAACGTGTTGCCGCCGGTGGCGATCACGACGCCCGCCATCTCCCCCTGCTTCACCACGCTTCCGGAATAGGCGAGATCGCCGACCTTCTTGGTAACCGGCAGCGATTCGCCCGTCAGCGCGGCCTGATCGATCGAGGCATAGTCGCCGGACACCAGCCTGATATCGGCCGGCACGATGCCGCCGAGATGAATGTTGACGATATCGCCCGGCACCAGCGTCGCGGCATCCACCGTCTTGACCACGCCGCCGCGCATCGCGCTTGCCTGGGGTGCGAGCGAGTTCTTCAGCGCCGCAAGCGCATTGGTGGCCTTGCTGTCCTGATAGAATTCGAGGCCCGCATTGAAGAGCAGCAGGCCGAAAATGATGACGAAATCGCCCCTATCGCCGAGCAGAAGCGAGACCAGAGCGGCCGCCTCGATCATGAAGGCAATCGGACCGACGAAGTGGCGCAGGATCTGCCGCGCCAGACTGGTCTTTTCCTCCGGAAGTGCGTTCGGGCCGTAGGTCGCAAGCCGGCTGGCGGCCTCATCTTCGGAAAGCCCCAACGCAATATCGGTTTTCAGCTTTTCAACAACCGCGTCGACCGGCGCGTTTTCGAGGTCCGTTCCTGCCGCTTCATCAGCCATCGTCCAACTCCAGCAAGGGCGTTTGCGAAACCGCACGGTCTCGCCACCATAAGTGGAAACAGAACGCGGGCGGTTTGGCAATATGCGTGTACGAAAGGATCGCTACACGAAAAACGCGATATTTGGATGACGTCGATCAAACCGGCATGTTTTTGCCAGCGCCTATCGAACCTGATCGAGAAGCCGCTTGCATTCCAGAAGGTCGGAGAGCACCTCCTTCAGCAACGCGTCGTCCGAGCGCGCGAGGCCGAAGGCCGGATCGATTTCGCCCTCGCCTTCCTTGGCGCGCCGGAAGAAGCTCTTGCCGCTCGCCTTTTTCGGACGGCCGACGACCTGGTCATCGTCGAAGATCGAATGCTGATCGTCCTTGCGGACCTCGGGCTGCGGCGCCAGCGCCTCGATCAGTTCGGCATCGCCGCTGCCGACGGCGGTGACAAAGCGATTGCCGTTGCTTTTCAGAAGCTTCTGCACGCCCTTGATGGTGTAGCCGTGATCATAGAGAAGGTGGCGGATGCCCTTCAGGAGTTCGATATCCTCCGGCCGGTAATAGCGCCGCCCGCCGCCGCGTTTCATCGGCTTGACCTGGGTAAAGCGCGTTTCCCAGAACCGGAGCACGTGCTGGGGCAGTTCCAGTTCTTCGGCAACCTCGGAAATGGTGCGAAACGCCTCGGGACTTTTGTCCATGCCAGTCAAACGCTCCCCGCTGAAGCGCGTCCAGAAAAAGTGGGAGTGGGTTTCCCGCCCGGACGCGCGAAAACACTATCGAATCGCGGCTATTTCATCGCGAACGCGCCGCGATGACAAGGCGGAATCGAAAATTGGCAGGGGACGGATCAGCCAGCCGACTTGGCGGCGGCCTTCTCGGCCTTGTTGCGGCGCATCAGATGCGACTTGAGGATCTTCTGCTTCAGCACGTTGGACGCCTTGAAGGTCATCACGCGCCGGGGCGAGATCGGCACTTCCTCGCCGGTCTTGGGGTTGCGGCCGATGCGCTCGTTCTTGTCGCGCACCTGAAAGGTCGCGAAGGAAGAGAGCTTGACCGTTTCGCCGCGCACGATCGCGTCGCAGATTTCGTCGATCACGGTTTCCACCAGTTCGGCGGATTCCGTTCGCGAAAGTCCCACCTTGCGGAAAACCGATTCGGCCAGGTCCGCGCGCGTCACAGTTTTGCCAGGCATTACCGCATCCCGATTTTTGTCTATTTCCCCGTCGCCAGAACACTATTGCCGACCGGCATGGCGGTCAAGCGCTTGATGGGACGGAATCCGCGATGAGCGCCGCTACCAGCGCAAAAGCACCGCGCCCCAGGTGAAACCGCCGCCCATGGCTTCCAGCATAACCGTGTCGCCGCGCTTGATCCGGCCATCGCCGGCGGCAGCGGCCAGCGCCAGCGGGATCGAGGCAGCCGAGGTATTGGCGTGCTGGTCGACCGTGACCACGACCTTTTCCATCGGAATGCCGAGCTTTTTGGCCGAGCCTTCGATGATGCGGCGATTGGCCTGATGCGGCACCAGCCAGTCGAGTTCGTCGGCGGTGATGCCGGCCTCGTCGAAAGCGGCCTCGATCACGTCGGTGATCATGCCGACAGCATGCTTGAAGACCTCGCGGCCCTGCATGCGCAGATGGCCGATATCGCCGGTCGTCGATACGCCGCCATCGACATAGAGCTTTTCGCAATGCGCGCCATCGGATCGCAGGCTGGCGGCGATGATGCCGCGATCGCCCGCCGCCGCGTCGTCGACGGCTTCAAGGATGATCGCGCCGGCGCCGTCGCCGAACAACACGCAGGTGGTGCGGTCGGTCCAGTCGAGAAGGCGCGAGAAGGTCTCGGCGCCGATCACCAGCACCCGCTTCGCCCTGCCCGCGCGGATGAAATTGTCCGCCGTCGTCACCGCGTAGACGAAACCCGAGCAGACCGCCTGCATGTCGAAGGCGAAGCCGTGGTTCATCCCCAGGCGATGCTGGATATTGACGGCGGTGGCCGGGAAGGTGTTGTCGGCCGTCGAGGTTGCGACCACGATAAGATCGATGTCATCAGGCGTCAGCCCGGCATTGGCAAGGGCTTCCCGCGCGGCGGCCTCGCCGAGCGAAGCCGTGGTCTCGCCCTCGCCGGCGATATAGCGCTGCTTTATGCCGGTGCGCTGCTGGATCCAGCTATCGGAGGTATCGACGAGCTTCTGGAGCTCCTCGTTGGTCACGACGCGTCTGGGCAGGGCTTTACCAAAACCGCAAACGACTGAACGGGTCATGTTTCTTTTCCTTATTGGCAGCAGCAGGGCTGCGTTTATCCGGTATTGCCGGCCTCAGGCCGCTTCCGGACCCATCGGTGATTCGTTACGGGCGTGATATTCGTTCAGATCATGCTGAATCTTGGCCTGCAATCCGTTGTGAACCATATCGTAAGCCACGTCGATCGCCGAGGCATAGCCTTCCGCATCCGTGCCGCCATGGCTCTTGATGACGATGCCGTTGAGCCCGAGGAACACGCCGCCATTGACCTTGCGCGGGTCGAGCTTGTCGCGCAGCATCTGGAACGCGCCGCGGGCAAGGATATATCCGAGCCGGGTCATCCAGGTGCGCGACATCGCAGAGCGCAGATATTCGGCGATCTGGCGGGCGGTGCCCTCCGCCGTCTTCAGCGCAATATTGCCGGTGAAGCCCTCGACCACGAAAACGTCCACGGTTCCGCGCCCGAGATCGTCGCCCTCGACGAAGCCGGCATATTCGAGATTGTCGATATCGGCCTCGCGCAACAGTTTGCCGGCTTCCTTGACCTGTTCGACGCCCTTGACCTCCTCGACGCCGACATTGACGAGGCCGACCGTGGGCTTCTTGATCTCGAACAACGCGCGGGCCATCGCCCCGCCCATCAGCGCGAAATCGAGCAATTGCTTGGCATCGGCGCCGATCGTGGCGCCGATATCGAGCACGATGCTCTCGCCCCTGAGCGTCGGCCAGATGCCGGCGATCGCCGGGCGGTCGATCGCCGGCATGGTCTTGAGACAGAACATCGCCATGGCCATCAGCGCGCCGGTATTGCCGGCGGAGACGGCGGCATCGGACCGGCCTTCCTTGACCGCGTCGATCGCGCGCCACATGCTGGAGACATTGCGGCCGCGCCTGAGCGCCTGGCTCGGCTTCTCATCCATCTCGACGGTGACTTCGCAATCGATCACCTCAGCCCGCTCGGCAAGCTTCGGATAGCCTGCGAGAAGCGGTTCGATCGCGTCCTTCCTGCCGTAGAGGAGAAAGCTGATATCGGGATGCCGCATCAGCGACTGGGCAGCGCCGCCAATCGCGACTTCCGGCCCGACATCTCCCCCCATGACATCAATGGAAATTCTAATCAAACGTTCCAGGTCCCTGTTTACACGTGCATCGGCGGAGCCGGGCCAAAATACCCTTTTTGCTTCCCGAGACAACTAGGCCGGTTGAAAAACATCAGTTTCCACCGCCTGCGGCCGACCCGCCAACCAGCAAAAATCTATTCGGATTTGTTTTTCCAGTCCTTCAGCGCGGCAAAGGGAGACGGCGCGGCGTCATCTTCCGCGTCATCCCCTTCGGCCAAATCCTCCGGCAAGGCGGCACCGGGCTTGCGCGGATAGGGATCGATCGCGAGGCCGATCGTCTCTATCACCAGTGCAGCGATATCGACCTCGCTTCCGGTAAACGGCTCCGGCTCGTCCGGCCCGTTGGGATCGACGATCAACTCGCCTTCCTCGTTGAACTTGCGGTGGAACTGGCGGGAATTTTCCGGAAGGAAAGTGGCGTCCACCTCCTCCTCGATCGTCGCCTCCAGCGGCTCCAGCGTGACCACGCAGTTCTGGGTGATCTCGGCTCTGACCGTGCCTTTGACCCGGACGCCATCGCGCCGCCAGGGCGAAATCCTCAAATCCGCCGAAAGGCTTTCGACCGAGCGGACATCGAGGAACTCCGCCGTCGCCGCGCGCTCCGCCGCGTCGGCCTCGAGACGCATGTCGAAGGCTGCGGATGAGGCGCGGGCAACGGCGAACGGCCGGGAGAAGGGCAGTTTTCGGTCTTCGGCGTTTTCTTCAGCCACGGGCGACCTCCGTGCTTTCCGGCACCAGAAAACTCACCATGCCGGTTTCGACCATGACCTCGTCCATGCGCCCGAGATGATCGGCATTGGCCAGCATCCAGCGCGCGAGTTCCGCCATATCGACCGGTTCGGACTCGACCCCGTGGAAATTCTGCGAAAGCGCGATCGCGAGTTGGCCGAGATCGCGATCCTGGAGGCAGCGCACATAACGCTCCAGCCGGCCATAGAACATACCGGCGAGCTTCTTCATCCGTTTCGGCACGGAATTGTCGCCGACGCCCAGTTCGCGGATGGAGTAGTCGATGTCGAGGAAGAAGGCGTCAACCACCTCCTGCGAGAGCTGTTTACCGCTGTCGGAGGACTTCGCGGTGCGCCACAGGAACAGGATCATCACCGATGACAGCATCTCGAAACGACCCATCACCGTGTCCGGCACGTTATAATCGGTATAAAAACACGGCTGGCGCGCCGTGGTCGTGATCACGCCATACTGGCGCTCCACCACCTGACGGTTGCCGCGTCTTCTGCTGAATAGTCCCAAGGTCGTCCCACTCTCTCTACAAAAATTCCATGGCATCGCACCCGCCCGACGCAATTGCATCCGGACCCAAGCTGGTTTATCCAGTTACCCTGGAAAACGCGAAGCTCGATGACGGGCCGACCGAAGATGGCTGAAGTCCCCATGAACCAACCATAGACAATGGTAGTTTGCGCGGGGGCTGGCCGCAACCGGGAATCGTCGCCGGCAACAGGCATTGCCTGAAGCTGGCGAAAGATGAAAACAATCAGCCGGCGGGTTCGCCCGACCGGCGCCGAGACCTGCCAGGGAGTGTATGTTGAAGACGCACGGTGTGAAATTTGATCTGAAGCCGGCCCGCCCGGCGGCCGCCGGTGCCCTTGTCGCCGTCACCCTTCTGGTTGCAGGCTGCTCGACCAGCGATGTCATCGGCAGCAAGAACGTCTATTACCAGGGCTATGTCGTCGACGAGGAAATGCTGCAGCTGGTCAAGGTCGGCTCCAGCCGCGAACAGGTTGTGCTCACGCTTGGCGAGCCCTCGACCACCGCGACCTTCGACAATGAAGTGTTCTTCTACATTTCGCAGAAGAAGGAAAAGCGCTTCACCTTCCAGAAGCCGCGTCTTGTCGACCAGGAAATCCTGGCGGTCTATTTCGACGGCAATGGCCGGGTCGAGCGCATCGGCCGCTATACGCTGCAGGACGGCAACGTCATCGACATGGCGACCGAAACGACGCCGACCGGCGGCAAGGACATCACCTTCATCCAGCAGATCCTGCAGGGCACCGGCAGCAACGCCGCGCGCGACTTCTTCGGCGCCGGCAACAATGCCGGTGTGGTCGGACCGTAAACCTCAAGCGCAAATGGCAGGCCTTCGAGCCTGCCATTTCATTTGACCGGCGATTTTCGCAGGCGATCAGTTCGTGCCCTGCATCACCCGAACGACCTTTGGCGAAAGCTCTCCTCGCTGGGTAGCCTTGTAATCCTGATAGGTCAGATCACCATTGGCCATGCCGGTTACGATGCGCGAGCACAGCAGGGGCAGAGCCTTGGACTTTGTCGTGTCGAGCAAGACCGCAATCATGCGTATATCTTCGGCGCCGAGCGCCTTCATCTCGTTGACGCACTCTTTTGAAACTTCCCTCTGCATGGCCTTGCTGCCGGCCAGCGCCGTCTGGGCCACAGCAAATTCATTCGCTTCCTGCGTGGACTGGCAGCCCGCAAGAAGGCCGAGGCCGAGAGCGGCCGCCAAAAGTCTTCTCATGCAATTCCTCTTTTTTCCGTGGACTCGTCCAACTCGAAAAATTCCCCCGGCCGAAGCCGGGGGAATGGACCTTACGCCAACACCGCCAGCAGCAGCAGCGCCATGATGTTGGTGATCTTGATCGCCGGGTTGACGGCGGGGCCGGCGGTGTCCTTGTAGGGATCGCCGACGGTGTCGCCGGTGACGGACGCCTTGTGCGCCTCCGAGCCCTTTTCGTGGGTAACGCCGTCGGAATCGACAAAGCCGTCCTCGAAGCTCTTCTTGGCATTGTCCCATGCACCGCCGCCAGACGTCATCGAGATCGCGACGAACAGTCCGTTGACGATCACGCCGAGCAGCGATGCCCCGAGGGCCGCAAAGGCCGACGCCTTGGAGCCCGACATCAGCCAGACGCCGAAGAACACCACCAGCGGCGCCAGCACCGGCAGCAGCGACGGCACGATCATCTCGCGGATCGCGGCCCTGGTCAGCATGTCCACGGCCCGGCCGTAATCCGGCTTTTCCGTGCCGCCCATGATGCCCGGCTTGTCGCGGAATTGCTGGCGCACCTCGGCCACCACGGCGCTCGCCGCCCTCCCCACAGCCGTCATCGCGATGCCGCCGAAGAGGTAGGGGATCAGCCCGCCGAAGATCAGCCCGGCCACGACATAGGGGTTGGAGAGCGAGAACGATATATCGCCCATATCCGCGTAGAACGGATATTGATCGCCATTGGCGGCGAAGAAGGCGAGATCGTTCGAATAGGCCGCGAATAGCACCAGCGCGCCGAGACCGGCCGAGCCGATCGCATAACCCTTGGTGACCGCCTTGGTGGTGTTGCCGACCGCGTCGAGCGCGTCGGTGGACTTGCGCACCTCCGGCGGAAGCCCGGACATTTCAGCGATGCCGCCGGCGTTATCCGTGACCGGGCCGAAGGCATCGAGCGCGACGATCATGCCGGCAAGCCCCAGCATGGCGGTCACCGCGATCCCGGTGCCGAACAGGCCGGCAAGCTGATAGGTGACGATGATGCCGCCGCAGATCACCAGCGCCGGAAGCGCGGTCGCCTCAAGCGAAACCGCAAGCCCCTGGATGACATTGGTGCCGTGACCGGAGACCGAGGCCTGGGCGATCGAGGTCACCGGGCGCTTGCCCGTGCCGGTATAATATTCGGTGATCACCACGATCAGCGCCGTGACGATCAGGCCGACAATGCCGCAGATGAACAGCGCCAGACCGGTAATGTTGCGGCCCGCGACCTCGCCGATCGAGCCGAAGCCGATGGTCGCCCAGGTGGCAAGGCCGATGCCGACGATCGACAGCAGCCCGGTCACGATCAGGCCGCGATAGAGCGCGCCCATGATCGAGCCATTGGTGCCGAGCTTGACGAAGAAGGTGCCGACAATCGATGTCAGGATGCAGACGCCGCAGATGGCGAGCGGCAGTAGCATGACATCGGCAAGCACCGCAGCGCCGCCGAAGAAGATCGCGCCGAGCACCATGGTCGCGACCACCGACACGGCATAGGTTTCGAACAGGTCGGCCGCCATGCCGGCGCAATCGCCGACATTGTCGCCGACATTATCGGCAATGGTTGCCGGGTTGCGCGGGTCGTCCTCCGGAATGCCGGCCTCGACCTTGCCGACCAGATCGCCGCCGACATCGGCCCCCTTGGTGAAGATGCCGCCGCCGAGACGCGCGAACACGGAAATCAACGATGCGCCGAAGCCGAGCGCGACAAGCGCGTCGATGACATGACGGTCATCGGGCGCGTGGCCGAGAATGGCGGTGAGAATATAATAGTAAACGGAGACGCCGAGCAGCGCGAGACCGGCCACCAGCATGCCGGTGATCGCGCCCGACTTGAAGGCGATATCGAGGCCCGAAGCCAGGCTGTAGGACGCCGCCTGGGCGGTTCGCACATTGGCGCGCACGGAGACATGCATGCCGATGAAGCCGGCCGCGCCCGAAAGCACCGCGCCGATGACGAAGCCGATTGCCGCCGTCAGCGAAAGCAGCAGCCAGGCCAGAATGAAGACGACCACGCCGACAATGGCGATCGTGGTATATTGGCGCGTCAGATAGGCCTGCGCCCCTTCCCGGATATAGCCCGCGATTTCCTTCATGCGCGGGGTTCCCTGATCGGCGACCATGACCGAGCGGATCGCCCAAAGGGCGTATACGATCGACAAAAGGCCGCAGACAATCACGGCAAGCAGTATCGTCATTTCGCTTTCCTTCCCTCTACGGCCGGCGCGAAGGCGCAGGACGGCCGAATTGACCTCACGGCGAAACTCGCCCTGTCGGAAGGTTTCCCACCTGCCGGCTGGTTCGAAACCGCCGTATAGCGCTGCCGGACGTCCTGTTCCTCCCGCGTCCCGCAGCCAAAGGGAGAGTGATGGGCTCCAGCCGAAGCGTCAAGTGCCCTTCGCGCACTTTAGACGATAGACATGACAGGCTGTGTGGGACCTAAAGCTTTTCCTCAACCCGGGGCCAGCGGGCGCGGGCCAGTACCCACAGGCCAATCATGTTCAGCGGCGTGAACACCGAAAGAAGCGCCCACCAGGGCGAATAGCCCATGCGCTTGAGGATGATCGTGACGGGCCAGATGTAGCCGATCGCAAAGATCACCAGGATCATCAGCTTCCAGATCATCAAATATCTCCCGTGTGCTTTTCCCGCCTCTCAGACGTCCATCCCGCCCATGCGGCAGACTTCCAGCCACTCGTCTTCCTTCACCGGCTGAACGGAGAGCCGCATGGAGGTGACGAGCGACATGTCGGCGAGCTTTGGATTGGCCTTCACATCCTTCAGCGTCACCGGCTTGGGCATGTCCTCGACGGCGCGAATGTCGACGCATTCCCAGCGCGGGTCATCGGTCGTGCTGTCTGGATGGGCGAGCGCGCAGACCTCGCAGATGCCGACGACCTCCAGCCCCTCATTGGAGTGGTAGAAGAACCCCTTGTCGCCGATTTCCATCGCCCGCATGTTGTTTCGCGCCTGATAATTGCGCACGCCGTCCCACTCTTCTCCGCCCGCGCCCTTGTCCTTCAGCATCTGCCAGGAGAATTTGAACGGCTCGGATTTAAACAGCCAATAGGCCATGCCTCACGCCTCCGGATTGTTGTAGAGCCATTTGTAGGGCTTGACCTCGACCTTTTCGAACAGGCCAGCCTTGCCATAAGGGTCCTCGGACGCGATCGCTTCCGCGTCCGCCTGGGTGTCGGCTTCGATGAGCAGCATCGAGCCGCAGGGCTTGTCGTCGCCGTTGAGAAACGGACCCGCGATCTTCAGCGTGCCCGCCGCGTTGAGCCCGTCGAGCCATTCGAGATGGCGCGGGCGGTTTTCCATGCGGATATGGATATGGTCGGGCTTGTCCTTGCACAAGACGGCGTAGAGCATGGTTTTCTCCTTCATTCGGTCGTGATCGGCCGGCTCATCAGTTCCTCGAGCGCCTGCGGAATGCTAAGCTTGCCCTCAAGCACGCGGGCGACGGCGCTTGAGATCGGCATCTCGACGCCATGGCTTGCGGCAAGTTCGCTGGCAACGGAGGCGCTGTAGACGCCCTCGACCAGCGCCGCATTGACGCTCTCGAAATTACCCTCGGCCAGCGCCACGCCATAGCGGAAATTGCGCGACTGGCGCGAGGTGCCGGTCAGCACCAGGTCGCCGAGGCCGGAAAGCCCGCGCACCGTCTCCGGTTCGCCGCCCATGGCAACCGCCAGCCGCGACATTTCCGCAAGACCGCGCGAAATCAGCGCCGCGCGGGCGGATTCGCCGAGATCCGCGCCCTCGACGATGCCGCAGGCAATCGCCAGCACATTCTTCAGCGCCCCGCCGATCTGCACGCCGACGGGATCGCTCGAGGCATAGAGCCGGAAGGTCCGGCCGGAAAGGATGGTCGCGGTTTCTTTGGCGCGCTCTCCATTTGCGAAGGCCAGCACCATGGCGATCGGCTTGCCGGCGGCGAGATCGACGGCGAAGCCGGGCCCCGACAGCGCACCGGCAGGATGGTTCGGAAGCGTCTCGTTCAGGACCTCGGTGATCAGCCGGCCGCTAGCGCGGTCGATGCCCTTGGCGGCGGAGACAATCACCGCATCGGGATTGAGATAGGGGCCGTAGTAGAGCGCCGCCGCACGCTGGGCCTGTGCCGGCATTGCCAATACCACGATATCGGCCGTCTCAAGCACCGAGGGGTCGATCGTGAACGACAGCGCGGCCGGAAGGGCGATGCCCGGAAGCGCGGCCTGGTGACGTCGGGTCGTTTTCAGTATCCCGATCAGCCCGGCATCGCGGCCGAGCAGGGTGACGGCGTCCTCGCCCTCATGGGCAAAGACGGCGGCAAGCGCCGTGCCGAACGCCCCGGAACCGATGACGACTGTGTTCCTGGTCATGCCTTGACCCCTCTTCTGCCGCTGCCGATCAGCGCCGCGGCATTGCCGTCCAGCGGAAAGCGCGAGCGCACCGAGATTTCCATGTCGTCCGGATCAAAACCGGCGCGCCGACGCTCCAGCCCCGCCCAGGCAATCATCACCGCATTGTCCGTGCACAGGCGCAAGGGCGGCGCGACGAAGGCGAAGCCCTCTTTTGCGCAAAGCCCGGTGAGCATAGCGCGGATCGCACCATTGGCGGCAACGCCGCCCGCGACCACCAGCGCGGGCTGATTATCCCCAGCGAGACCTTCGGCCTTGAAGCGCTGAAGCGCGCGGGCAATCCTGTCTTCCAGCGTATCCGTCACGGCAAGCTGGAAGGCGGCGCAGATATCGGCGATATCCTGCACGCTTACCGGCGCCAGTCCCTGCGCCGCCTGGCGCACCGCCGTCTTGAGGCCGGAGAAGGAGAAATCGAGACGGTCCTCGCCCTTCATCGGTCGCGGCAGTTTCACGCGCCGCGGATCGCCGGTCGCAGCCGCCTTCTCCACCGCCGGCCCGCCCGGATAGCCGAGCCCCAGAAGCTTCGCCGTCTTGTCGAAGGCCTCACCCAGCGCATCGTCGATCGTCGAGCCCCAGCGCTCGTATTCGCCCACGCCCTTGACCAGCACGATCTGGGTATGGCCGCCCGAGACCAGCAGCATCAGGAAGGGAAAGGCGACGCCGTCGGTCAGCCGCGCGGTCAGTGCATGACCTTCGAGGTGATTGATTCCGTAAAACGGCTTGCCCGCAGCATAGGCGATTGCCTTGCCGCTCATCGCGCCGGTGATCAGCCCGCCGATCAGCCCGGGACCGATTGTCGCGGCAATGCCGTCGAGATCGCCAAAGCCCAGCCCCGCTTCCGCAAGAGCGCCGGCGATCAGCCCGTCCATCACCTCGACATGGGCGCGCGCGGCGATCTCCGGCACCACACCGCCAAAGGCCGCATGTTCTTCCAACTGGCTCAGCACCAGATCGGCGATGATTTCGCCGCGACCGGCCTCGTCCATCGCCACGATGGCGGCGGCGGTTTCGTCGCAGCTCGATTCGATGCCGAGAAAGACTGTCTGTTTTTTCATCGCGATTGTTTGCGGCAGGGCGCAATCCGGTTTACGAGACACCCGGTAACAATGGTGGACGCAGGATGCAAACGAAACCTTACAGGATCGGAACGCGCGGCAGCCCGCTGGCGCTGGCGCAGGCGCATGAAACCCGCGATCGGCTGATAGCCGCCCATGGCCTGCCGGAGGATATGTTCGAGATCGTGGTGCTCTCCACCAAGGGCGACCGGATCACCGACCGCGCGCTGGCGGCGATCGGCGGCAAGGGGCTTTTCACCGAGGAAATCGAGGAGCAGTTGCTGTCCGGCGCGCTCGATTTCGCCGTGCATTCCTCCAAGGACATGCCGACAGCGCTGCCGGAAGGACTGACGCTTTCCACCTTCCTGCCGCGCGCCGACCCGCGCGACGCCTTCATCGGCCGCACCGTGAAAAACCTTGCCGACCTGCCGGCGGGCGCGATCGTCGGCTCTTCCTCGCTCAGACGCCAGGCGATGATTCGCCGGCTGAGACCCGATATCGAGGTGGTGATTTTCCGTGGCTCGGTGCAGACGCGGCTGCAGAAGCTCGCAGACGGCGCCGTCGACGGCACTTTCCTCGCCTATGCCGGCCTGACGCGGCTCGGCATGCAGCATGTGGCGACCGAGGTTCTCGATCCGAAGGAATTTATTCCTGCCCCGGCCCAGGGCGCGATCTGCATTGAGCAGCGCGAGAGCGACGAACGGATATCGGCCCTGCTCGCCCCGATCAACGACCGCGACACCTATGATGCCGTCGCCTGCGAGCGAGGCTTTCTGGCGGCCCTCGATGGCTCCTGCCGCACGCCGATCGCGGGTCATGCCCTGCTTGACGGCGAAACGATCCGTTTCTCCGGCCTGATCCTGACGCCGGATGGACGGCAGGCGCATGACATCGCCGTTGAAGGCACGCGCGCTGAAGCCGAGGCGCTCGGCCGCGCGGCCGGCGAGACGCTGCGCGGCCGCGCCGGCCCGCGCTTCTTCGAGGACTGGGTCTGAGGTCTGCGATGCGCGTTCTGGTAACCCGTCCGCAAAACAAGGCCGAGAAGACAGGCGCATTGCTTGCCGCCATGGGCCATCAGCCGGTTGCGATGCCGCTGTTCGAGACCGTTCACCACCCGGACAGAGCCAGGGAGGCAATCGCCCGCGAAAGCTGGGCGGCGCTTGCGGCCACCAGCACCGAGGCCCTGCACGGGATCGAGGCAAAGCGCGACGCGCCGGACATGATCGAACGACCGGTCTTCGCCGTCGGAACCGAGACCGCCGGTAGAGCCAAGGAGGCCGGCTTTGCGCGCGTCTTCACCGGCCAGGGCAATGGCGAGCGGCTGGCCGAGGCGATCGCCGCCGAACCGTCGCTGTTCGTCCGCGCCCCGCTTCTTTACCTAGCCGGTTCGCCGCGCGCGCCTTGGCTGGAGCGCAGGCTTGAGGCCCTGCACGTGCCGTTCGAAACCGCAACCGTCTATGCCATGGAACCGCTGAACTATGATGCGGCGGACATCCATACCTTTGTCAAAACGGCTGACGCGGTCCTGTTCTATTCCCATATGACGGCCGCCCGCTTCTTCGCGCTCGGTGCTGGCGAGGCGCTCGCGAAACGCAGCGAGCCGCCGGCCCTCATCTGCCTTTCGGCCAATGTCGCGCATGCCGTGCCGGCGGAGCTGGCCGATCACGTGCGCATTGCCGACAGGACGACCGAGAAAAGCCTGCTTGCGCTGCTGGCCTGAGGGGTTTCGCCAGAAAGGCCGGGGCAGCGGGGAACAAGTCTTCAACAAAAGCCTTTTCTTAATACCACTCGGCCACTACCCTAGAACCGAGAACTGCAAAAGAGGTAGCCATGGTTTCGGATACGCCGTCTTCGAAAAACGACAAGAAAAACGACGCGACAACAGAAGACACGGCGCCGGAAGCCACGAACGCGCAAGCGCCCGTCCCGCCCCGCACCGATGATGCCGCCGTTGAAACCGCGATGGCCGATGTCGCCGCCGCTATCAAGCGCCATGAGGAGCATCAGGACAAGGAAATTTCGGAGGCGGCGAGCCTCGGCGATGAAGAGCGCGCCGACGGAGAGACCGTCGACGAAAACGCAGACAGCCCACCGCCACCACCGCCGGAGCCCCCCACATCGGCCGTACCGCCACGCAAAGGCCCCGGCTTCGGCCCGGTGCTTCTGGCCGGTGTGGCCGGCGCCGTGATCGCGCTTGCGGGCGCCTACGCGCTGTCCTCGGCGGGCATGCTGGGCGGTAGCGTAGGCGGCAAGATCAATGACGAGATCGCCGCGCTCCGTCAGGAAATCGAAGCGCTCAAGGCCAATGACGGTTCGGCCGCGCTCCAGTCGCAGCTCGACGCGCTGAAGCAGCAGGTCCAGAGTTCCAAAGGCTCGGGCGAGGACATTGCCTCTCTCAAGCAACAGGTAAGCTCCATCCAGAGCACGCAGCAGAACGATGCCGGCGCGGTGAAAAGCCTGCAGTCCGGCCTCGACCAGTTGAAATCCAGCCTGAGCTCCGACCAGCAGGACATCCAGCAGAAGCTTTCGGCGCTGGAGGCCAAGGTGAATACGCCCGGCAAGGATCTGGCCGTCGCCCGCGCCATTGCCGCCGCAGCGCTGAAATCGGCGATCGACCGGGGCGACAATTTCGCGACGGAGCTTGCGACCTATGCCGAAGTTGCGCCGGCAGACGCCGATCTCTCGAAGCTGAAGGCGCTCGCGACGAGCGGCATCCCGACCCGCGAGGAACTCTCGGCCGAATTCTCCGACGCCGCCGACGCCATTATCGCGGCCGCCGAACCGCCGCCCCCGGAAGGCAATATCTTCAACCGTCTTGTCGACAGCGCCAAGGGCCTCGTCAGCGTGCGCCCCGTCGGCGATGTCGAAGGCGACACCGTGCCGGCGATCGTCGCGCGCATCGAAAACGCGCTGACCAAGGGCGACCTGAAGACGGCGGAAAGCGAGTGGGAAAAACTACCTGACGCCGCAAAGCAGGCCTCGCAGAAATTCGCCGACGGGCTGAAGGCGCGCATCGAAGCAGATGATCTGGTCTCCACCACGCTATCGAGCGCGCTCGGCGCAACCGCCGGCGCGCCCGTCACGCCGTCCGGCAATTGAGGAGGTAGGATATGATCAGACTTTTGATTTTCGCGATCATCGTTCTTGCCTTCGCGCTCGGCTTTTCCTGGTTTGCCGACCGGCCCGGCGAATTGACGCTCGTCTGGCAGGGCCAGATGTTCGAAACCCCGCTGACCACCGCACTGGCGCTGCTGATCGCCCTCATCTTCGTGGTGATGATCGTGTGGTGGCTGATCAGCGCGATCTGGACCTCGCCGAAAAGCGTCACCCGCTACTTCCGCGCCCGCAAGCGCGATCGCGGCTATCAGGCGATCTCGACAGGGCTGATCGCCGTCGGCGCCGGCAATCTGGTTCAGGCGCGCAAGATGAGCACGCGCGCCCATGCGCTTCTGAGCGCCGATCAGGAGCCGCTCATCCACGTGCTCGATGCGCAGGTGGCGCTGACCGAGGGCAATTACGACAAGGCGCGGCGTCTGTTCGAGGCGATGTCGGAAGATCCGGAAACCGCCGAACTCGGCCTGCGCGGTCTCTATCTTGAGGCCAAGCGCGTCGGCGCCGACGAGGCCGCACAGCATTTCGCCGAGCAGGCCGCCGACAAGGCGCCCTATCTCGCCTGGGCCGCCAAGGCGACGCTGGAAGCGCGCGCCCGCCAGGGCCGCTGGGACGACGCGATCCGCCTTCTGGACCAGCAGCGTTCCGCCAAGGTGACCGACAAGGACGAATCGGCGCGGCTGAAATCGGTGGTGCTGACCGCGCGCGCCGAAAGCAGGCTCGACACCGATCCGAAGGGTGCGGCTGCCGATGCGCTGCAGGCGCTGAAGCTGCGCGACGATTTCCACCCCGCCGCGATCATCGCCGCCAAGGCCTATTTGGCGCAGGGCAATCTCCGCAAATCCGCCGGCGTTCTTGAAATGGTGTGGAAGAAGGAGCCCCACCCCCAGACCGGCGCGCTTTACGTGCGCGCCCGCGGCGGCGACAGCGCCGTCGACAGGCTGAAGCGGGCCGAAAAGCTGGAGGCGCTGAAGCCCAACAACTGGGTCTCGCTGATGGTCGTCGCCCGCGCCGCGCTCGACGCCCGCGAATTCGAAAAGGCCCGAGAAAAGGCCGAAGCCGCCGCGCGCATGCAGCCGCGCGAAAGCGCCTTCCTGCTTCTCGCCGATATCGAAGAGGCCGAAACCGGCGACCAGGGCCGCGTGCGCCACTGGATGGCGCAGGCGCTCAGATCCGAACGCGACCCGACCTGGGTCGCCGATGGTCTGGTATCCGAATATTGGCGGCCGTTCTCGCCCACGACCGGCCAGCTCGACGCCTTCTCATGGAAGGTGCCCTACGGCGAAATCGCCGGTCCGATCGAGGAGGGCAGCGCCTCGCGTCTCGACGAGGCCTTGAAGAGCCTTCCCCCTGTGGGCGGCAGCCGGGCGGAACCGGAAACGCCCGCGGACGACGCTCCTATTTTCCAGGAGGACGCCAAGCCCGAAGCTGAGGCCGAGACGGCCGAAGCGCCCGAGCCTGCGGCCCCCGCCGAGGACGAAAGCAAGAATGAGGCCCCGAAAACGGAAACGATCCGGCCCGTGATCATGGACCCCGCCCCCGGCGCATCCGCGATCAAAACTGATGAAGCGAAGGTCGCGCCGGAGGAAAAGCCGCTCGTGGTGGAGGCCCGCTCGGAAGACATTCCGCCGAAACCCGCCGAGGGCAGCGTGGAAGAGGACGATGACGCCAACGCCCCGTTGAAGCCCTTTGGCGGACGCACGCCGGACGATCCGGGTATTGACGATAGCGATGATGACGACACGCCGCCGGCCGCGAAAAAACGCCTGTTTTTCTGATCCGGTCCGCTCATGTGTCATAACCGTAATTTGATTGACCGATGTTAAGTGATCTATTGGCGTAGCGGCCCGCACGGGTCATGATGGCGCAGTGAACAAGGCGAATCTCCGAGAATGTTAGAAAAGATCAGCAGGTTTCTCCAGGACATCGGCAGCGACGCACCCAGGGGCGAGGCCCGGCCCGACGATGCCCGCGTGGCCGTGGTGGCGCTCTGTTATCAGGTGATGGAGGCCGACGGCGTCATCAGCGACAGCGAACGCAACAGGCTTCGGGAGTTGATCGAAAACCAGTACGACCTGCATGGCGCCGGTCTGGAAGAACTGATTTCCGCCGGCGAGGAGGCCGGCAACGAGGCGGTCGATTTCTACCGCTTCACCTCCGACGTCAAGCGCCATCTCGACGAGGGCCAGCGCGTGCGCCTGATTGGGCTGTTGTGGGACATCGCCTATGCCGATGGCAATCGCAGCGAGATGGAAGACAACGTCGTCTGGCGGATTGCCGAACTGATCGGGGTATCTAGCCGCGAGCGGGTGCTGGAGCGTCAGGCCGCGCTCAAGCGCGCCGCTATTGTCGACGATGGAGAACTGCCCGGTGACGATTGAACCGACACGACCGATCCTGGTCATCCTTCACCAGGAACGCTCGACCCCCGGCCGCGTTGGCCAGATGCTTGTCGAAAAGGGCTTCCGCCTCGACATCCGCCGGCCGGCGCTCGGCGACAAATTGCCGGAGACGCTCGCCGCCCATTCGGGCGCGGTGGTGTTCGGCGGCCCGATGAGCGCCAATGACAATGAGGACTATGTCCGTCGCGAGATCGACTGGCTGTCAATTCCGCTGAAGGAAAACCGTCCCTATCTCGGCATCTGTCTGGGCGCCCAGATGCTGGCCCGCCATCTCGGCGGCCGGGTCCAGAGCAATAGTGACGGCTCGGTCGAGATCGGCTGGTATCCGCTGCACGCGACCGAACACGGACGGCTGATGATGAAATGGCCGTCCATGGTCTATCAGTTCCACCGCGAAGGATTTGAGCTGCCGCATGGCGCCGAATTACTGGCCAGCGGCGACCTCTACCCGAACCAAGCCTTCCGCTATGGGGAGAAAGCCTATGCCGTGCAGTTTCACGCCGAACTGACCCGGGCGATGATGCAAAGATGGGTGGTGCACGGCGCCAGCCGGTTCTCGCTGCCCCAGGCGCAGGCGGGCCACCTTCACCTCGAAGGCCGGATGCTGCACGACCGGGCGCTGAAGGCCTGGCTCAGCGAATTCCTCGACATCGTGTTCGAGCGCACGACGGCGCAATCGCTTCAGGGCTGATCCGATTCGCCCAGCAGGTGCTCGGGCGTCTCCAGGCTGTCGACCTTCCTGAGCTTGGTGAAGGTCATCGCCCATGCCACAGCGACCGCCAGCGACCCAACCCCGCCGAAGACCACCGCCGGCACGGCGCCGATGACATGGGCCATGGTGCCGGCGCGGAACTCTCCGAGTTCGTTTGAGGCCCCGACGAACACCATGTTGACGGCGTTGACCCGGCCGCGCAGCTCGTCCGGCGTCCACAGCGCGATCAGCGTTTCGCGGACATAGACCGAGATCATGTCGGCCCCGCCCATGACGGCGAGTGCGGCGATCGAAATCCAGGCGCTCTCGGACAGGCCGAAGACCACGGTGGAAAGGCCGAAAATCGCCACGCCGGCGAACATGTAATAGCCCGCATGGTGGCGGATCGGCACGCTGGCAAGCAGCAGCGCGACCAGCACGCCGCCGACGCCCGGCGCGGCCCGCAGCAGGCCGAGCCCCCACGGGCCGAGATCCAGAACGTCGCGGGCGAAGACCGGCATCAGCGCCACAGCCCCCCCCAAAAGCACCACGAACAGATCGAGCGAGATTGCCCCGAGCACGACCTTTTCGGATGTGATGAAGCGAAAGCCCGCGAGAATGGTGTTGAGCGTGACCGCGCTTGTCGGGCGGCGCTGGCTCGGCTTCGGCACGGTCAGCATCAACACCGTAGCCGCGGCGAAGAGCGCAAGCGCGGTGGAATAGGCAAGCGTCGCGCCGCCGCCGTAAAGCAGGCCGCCCGCGACCGGGCCGACGATCGAGGCGATCTGCCAGGACGAGGAGTTCCAGGCGATCGCGTTGGCGAGATCCTTTTCGGGCACAAGGTTGGGTGCGAGCGACTGCAGTGCCGGGCCGGAAAAGGCACGTTCCGTGCCGAATACCGCCAGAAGCGCGAACACCGGCCAAGGCGAAAACAGGCCAAGCACGGTGATCGCCAGAAGGCAGGCGGCGCAGGCGGCGGCAACTGCAAAGCATATCGCGGCAATCATCCGGCGGTTGTAGCGGTCGGCGACTGTGCCGGTCACCAGCGTCAGAAGCAACGCCGGCAAAAACTGGAACAGGCCGATGAGACCGAGATAGAAGGCGTTGCCGGTCTCGTCGTACATCTGCCAGCCGACGGCGACGGAAACAATCTGAACCGCGAACGTGCCGAGAAACCGCGAGAAGAAATAGAGCGAATAGCCTTTGTGACGGAAGGCATCGAAGCGGGCGCCGGAGGGGGACAGGGTCATCTTGGATAAGCTTTCGGGAGACATGATGCGCTGAGGGCGCAACCGGCAATAAATACCGGACAAAACCCACCGCCCCTTGCTCGTTTAGAATTGAATGTCTAAATGTTTGCAAGGAAAAAACGGGAGTCATTCATGATCGCGCTGTTCGAGACGATTTACTACGCACTTGAAATCTATAAGTGGGTGATCATCGCCAGCGCTATCTTCTCCTGGCTCTACGCTTTCAACATCATCAATGCGCACAGCCCATTCATCAACTCGATCGGTCGCGGGCTCTATGCGGTCACCGAACCGGTCTACCGGCCGATCCGCAACTTCCTGCCCAATCTCGGCGGGATCGACATCTCCCCGGTGATCGTGCTCCTGATCGTGTTCTTCCTGCAGCGCCTGATCCTGACCGGCGTCATGCCGCGGCTCTACTGAGCACGCCCGTCGCAACGCAGAATTGATTCGCTCATCCGGCCTTAAAGTGCTTGGAAAGCTTCAGGCCCTGCGCCTGATAGTTTGAGCCGAGGCCCGCGCCATAAAGCGTCTCGGGCATTTCCAGCATGTTCTCATAGATCAGCCGGCCGACGATCTGGCGGTGTTCGAGGATGAACGGCACCTCGTGGCTACGCACCTCCAACACCGCCCGCGCGCCCTTGCCGCCGGCGCCAGCATGGCCGAAGCCTGGATCGAAGAAGCCGGCATAGTGCACCCGGAACTCGCCCACCAGCGGATCGAACGGCGTCATCTCGGCGGCGCAGAGTGGCGGCACGTGGACGGCTTCGCGCGAGACCAGAATGTAGAATTCGTCCGGATCGAGGATCAGTTCGCCCTTGCCGCGCCCATGGATCGGCTCCCAGAAATCCAGCACGTCGTAGCCGGCCTTGCGGTCGACATCGATCACGCCGGTATGGTGCTTGCCGCGATAGCCAACCAGCCCCTCGCCCGCCAGATCGATCGACAGCGCGATCCCGCCGCCGGAGACATTCGGCATCTCGCTCGCCACCAGCGTTTCGCGCTCGTGCAGCGCCAGAAGGGCGGACTCGGTGAGCACGGATTGCCCCGTGCGGAAGCGGATCTGCGACAGCCGCGACCCCTGCCTGACGATGATCGGGAAGGTGCGCGGCGAGATTTCGAGATAGAGCGGACCTTCGTAGCCAGCCGGGATGATGTCGAATTCCTGGGCATAGTCGGAAATCACCCGGGTGAAGATGTCGAGGCGGCCAGTGGAGCTTTTCGGATTGGTCGAGGCCGACAGCCCGTCCTTAAGCTTCAGCGCCTCCATCAATTCCACGATATAGACACAGCCGGTCTCCAGCACCGCGCCTTCGGTGAGGTCGATCTCGTGCAGGGAAAGGCGGGAAAGCTTGTCCTCGACCTTGTGTCCGGGGCCCGGCAGAAAGCTTGCGCGCACGCGATAGGCCTTCGCACCAAGCCTCAGATCGAGGCTTGCCGGCTGGATCTGGTCGTGGTCGCGCGGCGCGCTGGCGATCAGATTTCCGTTCTCAAACAGGCTGGCGATCGCGCGATCGGCCAGAATTCCGGGCTTTTGTGACATGTTTTGCTCCTGTTGCGCGACAAAACCAAGCTTTCAGAATTGACGCAAGCGCTTATAGGGATTATGCCGCCTTTATACCCGTGGTGATTTGGCCGGTCGGCTTGCAGCCACGTTAAACAACTAGCTAAAAGGCCGGGTGAACCGGTCCCGCGCGACCGGTTTTTTTGTTTGGAGAGATATGATGAAAAAGTCCTGGCGTCCTCAGACCAAGCTCGTTCACGGCGGCAGCCTCCGTTCGCAATATGGCGAAATGTCGGAGGGCATCTTCCTGACGCAGGGCTTCCTCTATGAAAATTCCGCCGCCGCCGAGGCGCGCTTCAAGGGCGAGGAAGAGGGTTTCATCTACGCCCGCTACGGCAGCCCCACCAATGCGATGTTCGAGCAACGCATGTGCGCGCTGGAAGGCGCGGAGGATGCCCGCGCCACCGCCTCCGGCATGGCCGCCGTTTCAGCCGCGATCCTGTGCCAGTTGAAGGCCGGCGATCACATCGTCGCGGCCCGCGCACTGTTCGGCTCCTGCCGCTGGGTGGTGGAGACGCTTGCTCCGAAGTACGGCATCGAGTGCACGCTGGTCGATGGCCGCGACCTTGCCAACTGGGAAGCTGCGATCCGGCCGAATACCAAGCTGTTCTTCCTCGAAAGCCCGACCAACCCGACGCTGGAAGTTGTCGATATCGCCGGCGTTGCGGCGCTTGCCAAACAGGCCGGCGCCCGCACCGTGGTCGACAATGTGTTTGCCACCGCGCTCTACCAGAAGCCGCTTGAACTCGGCGCCGACATCGTCGTCTATTCCGCGACCAAGCATATCGACGGCCAGGGCCGGGTGCTCGGCGGTCTCGTGCTGTCGTCGAAGGAATGGATCGAGGAAGAGCTGCAGGACTATTTCCGCCATACCGGCCCTGCCCTCTCCCCGTTCAATGCATGGCTACTTCTGAAGGGTCTCGAAACCTTCCCGCTGCGCGTGCGCCAGCAGACCGAGACTGCCGGAAAGATCGCCGATTTCCTGGCCGACCAGAAGCAGATCGCGCGCGTGATCTATCCCGGCCGCGATGACCACCCCCAGGCCGAGATCGTGAAGAAGCAGATGGCCGCCGGCTCCACCCTCGTCGCCTTCGAGCTGAAGGGCGGCAAGGACGCCGCCTTCGCGCTGCAGGACCAACTGGAGATCGTCTCGATTTCCAACAATCTCGGCGACGCCAAGAGCCTGATCACCCATCCGGCGACCACGACGCACAAGAACCTCGCGGAGGAAGCTCGCCTCGAACTCGGCATTACCGGCGGCACGATCCGGTTCTCGGCCGGCATTGAGGACACCGACGATCTGATCGAGGATTTCGCCCAGGCCCTTGCAAAACTGCCTGTCTGAGCCACATTGGCCTCACGGGCGGCTAAGCCGCCCCGGGGCTATCCAGGGAGAACCAGTGCACTACAGGGCGATCACCCACGAGATCGAGGTCAGCGTCAGGCCAAGCTTTCTGGAAAACCATTCCATGCCGGAGGACGAGCATTTCGTCTGGGCCTATGAGATCGAGATCGCCAATCATCGCAGAGACCGGATCGAGATCGTCTCGCGTCACTGGACGATCACCAATGCCAGCGGCATTGTCGAAACCGTGTCGGGCGACGGCATTGCCGGCAAGCATCCGATGATCGCCCCGGAAGAGCGCTACAGCTACCGATCCGCCGCGCCGCTCGACACACCCTCCGGCATCATGGTCGGCCACTACATCGTCAAAACCGCCGACAACCGCCTCCTCAAGATCGACATCCCGGCCTTCTCGCTCGATTCGCCCTACGACGCAGGAAGCCGGCATTGAGAGCCGCCCACGTCCATTCATGAAACCGGCACCATAGACACCAATATATTCCCTCGCTATTCTGTTTGAGAAACGGAGGGGGAACCGTATATGACAGAACTACCAGAATATCTTTCGAGTGGGGATCAGGCCAGACTATTTCCGATCTTGGCCGAAACCAGTAAAGAGAAACGTGTAGCTTCTATATTTCTCTCGGTCATGACCCAAATCCCCGCCGTCGCGGAAAACGTGCTGGGCACAGTGGGCGTCCGAGTGGGAAAGCGAACTCGAGTCAGAGCTTTCACCGAAGTCGTATTCAGAGAGAAGAGCATCAGCGGTTGCCGGCCTGACGGCCTAATCGTGGTCGAGACGGGACGGAACACCTGGTCCGCTTTGATTGAAGCCAAAGTAGGCAAGAACGACCTCGATTCTGATCAGGTTCAGCGCTACGTGGAGGTTGCGCGGTCGCAGGGAATTGATGCCGTCATTACAATTTCAAATCAGTTCGTCGCTCGCGCCGACCAACCTCCGGTCCCGGTGCCAAAAAACTTGCTTCGAAAGGTTGGTCTCTACCACTGGTCATGGACTTGGCTGGCCACAATTTGCGAAATTTTGGCTTACGCTGAAGAAGTAACCGATAGCGAACAATCCTACCTGCTCAATCAACTCAATGACTTTTTCGCCCACCCGGCGACAGGCATCGAAAGATTCACACAAATGGCGCCGGAATGGAAAGATGTTGTCCAAGCGATTTCCAATGACGTCAAGCTGAAGAAGACTGCGCAGGACGTGGAAAACGTTGCTTCGAGTTGGCTCGCGGAGGAGCGTGATTTGTGTCTCCACCTCTCAAGCCATGTGGGTAGGCAAGTTGAGGCCATTATCGAGCGACGCCTGCAGGGCGATCCCGAAGGACGGAGAAAGCAGCAAATTGATGCGTTGGTAGAGCATCATTGTTTGAAATCAACGATCCGCGTACCGGATTGCGCCTCGGATATCGCGCTGGTGGCGGATCTTGCGCGAAAAACGATATGCTGCTCAATGACGGTTAAAGCGCCAGGTGATCGCAAATCGACCAAGGCTCGGATGAATTGGTTACTCCGCATGCTGCCGGACAACGATGAAAGGCTGCTCGTCAGGGCACACTGGCCCGGACGTGGTGCACCGACCACGAAATTATTGTCGGAGTTACGCGAAACACCGGAATCGATCCAGACCGAGAACGCCGACCTCGTGCCGCACAGCTTCGAGGTACTCCTGGTAGATTCTCTCGGGAAGCGCTTCTCTGGAAGGAAGACCTTTATTGAAGACTTGGAGAAGTTCGTACCAGCATTTTACGACATCGCTGGCGTCAACCTCAAAGCGTGGCAGGCTGCACCACCCAAACCGATAAAACCTCGGAATGCACCGGACCCTGGCGAAATCGAGTTGCAGGACCTAGGCGCGGCTGGAGCTTTGCCTCAAGACGGAACAGCATAAAAGATTCGGCCGCTCCCACTGGCAAGGAAGGCAGTGACCTCAATCACCGGCCTTCCTTGTTGGGTAGCAAGTGAAACAAGACTACTCCCGCGTCATCGCGTCCTCGATGTCGTCGCCGTCATATTCCTGGCGTTCGATCTCGTGCTGTTCGTGGCGGAAGCGGTCGAAGACGTCCTGGGAGACGCGGCCGCGGACGGCCATCAGGAAGATCACCACGGCGAACAGGCCGACCAGAACCGAATCGAGCGGGTGCGGGATGACGCCGAGGCCGCCGCCATAGCCGCCGAGATAGGAGATGACGGCGATGCCGGCCATGTAGACGCCGAACCAGACCGCGCTCTTCGGCTCCAGATCCTCCCGGCCGATCACCGCAAAGCGGAGCAGAAACAGCAGCGCGCCGACGGCAAGCAGCGCCAGCAGCAGCCAGATCGTGCTCCAGCCGGACCAGAAGATCATCAGGCTCGCGATCACGAAGGCGACGGCGCCGATGAAGCCCGCGGCCGGCACCACGAAGGGCCGATGCGCGTTGGGCGCGAGATAGCGGAAGGCCACCATGGATACCGGGCCGGCGATGAACGACAGCACCACGGCCGCGCTGTTCAGCGCCAGAATCTGCTGGAACGGCAGCACGATCAGCATGAACAGCGCCACCACATAGTTCAGGATCAGCGCCCAGAGCGGCACACCATACTGGTTGAGCTTGGCGAACAGGCGCGGAAACACGCCATTGTTCGACATCGCCAGCGCCAGACGCGCATTCGAACTGACAGAGACGAGGCCGCTGCCGGCGGGTGAGATCACGGCGGCGACGTTCAGCATGCTGAGCAGCCACAACACGCCGATCGAGGTTGCCAGCGCGCCGAGCGGGCCGAGCTCATGGGTCGCCTCGATGGTCTGCCAGCCGTTCGCAAGCGAGGCCGGGTCGATCGCGCCGATGAAGGCGATCTGCAGGCCGACATAGATTGCAAGGCAGATCAGCACCGACAGGATCAGCGCCAGCGGAATGACCCGCTGGGTGTTACGCACCTCGCCTGCAAGATCGATAGCATGGCGGAAGCCGATGAAGGCGAAAACCACGCCGCCGGTGGAGACGGCGGCGAAGATGCCGGGAACACCAAACGGCGCGAAGCCGCCGGCGGATGTGAAATTCGAGGACTCGAACCGGGACGCGACGATGACCACGATGAACACCACCGGCACGAACAGCTTGAACCAGGTCATCGCGGTGTTGATGCGGGCGAACCAGGCCACGCCGAAGACGTTGATGACCGTCAGCACCGCAAGGAACACGGCAGCGGCGAGATAGCCGGAAACGGTCAGCCCGCCGGCGCTGTTGGTCAGCCACGGCAGATAGGAGGAGGCATAGCCGAGCGAGGCCTTCACCTCGATCGGCGCGGTGGTGCAATAGCCGACCCAGGCGCTCCAGCCCATGGCAAGCGCCAGCAGCCGACCGTGGGAGAATTGCGGAATGCGGGCGATGCCGCCGGCAATCGGAAACAGGGTGGAATTTTCGGCATAGGTCAGCGCGATCAACAGCATAGCCACCGCGCCGATCAGCCAGGCTATGATGGAGGCGGGTCCCGCAAGCTGCGCCGTATCAAGTGGAGCAAACAGCCAGCCGGAGCCCAGAACACCGCCGACCGCGACAAATGTCAGTCCGATCAGCCCGATTTCGCGTCGCATCGCCATAGAAAATCCCCCTTAGCTCAATGCGCCTCAACGAGTGCAGCCGACCACCCCTGCTGGCTTACTACAATGAATATGCAATTTTCGGCTTCAATTATTTGAACGGGCGCGAAACCGAGTCAATCGGTTTCCCGCCCTGCGTTCAAATTCATCGGCATTGCGTCCAAATTGCAACCGGAACCAATCAAACGGCGGTCTTGCCGAACGGACCGGCCGGTTCAGCCGGCGCTGGCGCGCATCCGCACCAGATCGGCGGCGGGGCGGAAACTGTCCGGGCTCGCCGCCCGCCACCAGTCGGCATAGAGCGTCGAATCGGGATCATCCACCAGCACGCCTTCCGGCAGGAAGGTATGCAGCTTGTCGAGCGGCACGGCATCATGCGAGCCGAGACGGTGCATGATGTGATGCGGCTGCAGGTCCTGCGGATGGGCATAACCGCAGGCGGCAACGATTTCCGACAGCGCCTCGACGGTCTTCTTGTGGAAGCGGGCGGCATTGGCGCCCTGCTCTTCCGGCACCAGCGCGCGCTGGCGCCATTTGTCCTGGGTGGTGACGCCGGTGGGACAGGTGCCGGTGTGACAGCGCTGCGCCTGGATGCAGCCGACAGACATCATGAAGGCGCGCGCCGCATTGCACCAGTCGGCCCCGAGCGCGAGATTGTGCGCAAGCCCCATGCCGGAAAACACCTTGCCGCTGGCCGCAAGGCGGACATGCTTCTTCACGCCCGCGCCGACCAGCGCGTTGCGCATGATAATCAGCCCGTCCCAGAGCGGCATGCCGACCCAGTCGGCAAGTTCCAGCGGGGCAGCGCCCGTGCCGCCCTCGGCACCGTCGATCACGATGAAATCGGGATAGATGCCGGTGGAAAGCATGGCCTTCACCAGCGCGAAGGGCTCATGCGGCTGGCCGACGCAGAATTTGATGCCAACGGGCTTGCCGCCGGAAAGGTCGCGCATCTGGGCGGCGAATTCCAGCATCTCCACCGGCGTTGAAAACGCCGAATGGCCGCGCGGCGACAGACAGTTCTGATAAACCGGCACGCCGCGCACCTCGGCGATCTCGGGCGTGACCTTGGAGCCGAGCAGCATGCCGCCATGGCCGGGCTTCGCCCCCTGGCTGACCTTGATCTCGGTCATCTTGACGGCGTCATTGGCGGCCTTGTCGCGAAACTTCTCGGGATCGAAATGACCGTCCTTGTCGCGCGCGCCGAAATAGCCGGACCCGATTTCCCAGACCACGTCGCCGCCATGTTCGAGATGGTAGCGGCTGAGCCCGCCCTCGCCGGTATCCTGATAGAAGCCGCCGGTCTTCGCGCCGATATTCATGGCGCGCACGGCATTCGCCGAAAGCGCGCCGAAACTCATCGCAGAGATATTGAGGATCGACGCCTCGTAAGGCTTGGACGACTGCTCGTTGCCGACCGTGACGCGCGGCGAGCGGTCGGGATCGGTATGCGGCGCCATCGAATGGGAGATCCAGTGATGCGGATCTTCGTAGACTTCAAGCTCCGTGCCGAAGGGCACGGTGTCTGACAGCCCATGCGCCCGGGTGCGGATCAGTTGCCGCGCGGCATAGGAATAGGGCGTGCCGTGGGTGTCGTCCTCCACCGCATAGGCGCGTATGAAGGGCCGCAGCGACAATGCGATCCAGCGGATGCGGCCGGCAACGGGATAGTTGCGGGTAATCGTCCAGGACGACTGGAACCAGTCGTAAAAGGCGATCGCCAGCACCGGGATGGTGATCAGCAGGATCCAGAACCAGCCGGTGGCAATCGCGACGACGGTGAAAAAGGCGGCGGCGATCGGCACGATGCACCGCATGAGCATATCCAGCATGCAACCTCCCCTTGTAGTAAGCCAGCGTTATCAGACTCTGTACGCTTTTGCCACCGGAACCGAAAGGCCCGGGACAGCAAATCCGGCGGGAACGACACGCTCCCCCTACAACAAATTTTCCAACACAGGATGAACGGCGACGCAATGGCTGCCCGGATTTTCGCGTTCTTAGCCATCCTCCCGTTTCGAAAGACCGTCTTATATGCGAGAAGGTGCTTTCAGCACTGTATCGACCCGTTACCGCAGGAGGAAAACATGCTGCCCGCTCTCCGCCGCATCGCTACGGCCACATGCGCCGCGCTGCTGCTGCAGACCGCGACCGCCCATGCCGAGGATCGCGAAATCGAAACGCTCAGGAGCCTGATCGAAACGCCTGAAAGCGCCGCCGGCCTCGTGTCCGAAAGCTTCGCAAAAGCCGTTCCGACCGCGCAGTTGACGGCTATACTTCAAAGCCTCCACGACCAGGCCGGACCGGTGACCGGCATCACGGAGGATGGTGACGGCTACCTTATCCGCGCGGAGGCCGGCGACATACCCGCCGAAATCGAACTCGACGCTTCGGGCAAAATCACCGGCCTGTTCTTTCACCCGTTCCAGCCGAGCGGCGGAAGCATCGAGGACACGCTTGCCGATATCGCAGCCCTGCCCGGCACGGTTTCCTATCTGGTGACAGCGGAGGGCGAAACACTGCACGAACAAAATGCGGAGGTCCCGCTCGCGGTCGGCTCCACCTTCAAGCTCGGCGTTCTGAAGGTTCTCATGGACGATATCGCGGCCGGCAAGCGCCAGTGGGCGGATGTGGAGAGGCTCCAGCCCGAGGACCTATCGCTTCCCTCGGGCAAGCTGCAGACCTTCCCGCCGGGCTCTCCCTTCACGCTGCATACGCTGGCGGCGCTGATGATCTCGGAAAGCGACAACACCGCGACCGACATGCTGATGCGCATTCTCGGTCCCGAGCGCGTTGCCGAGGCCCTTGGGCTCGACGACGTGCTCACCACCCGCGCGCTGTTTACCCTGAAGGCCGATCCCGCTCTTGCCGAACGCTACAGAACCGCCTCCGGTGCAGGGCGTGCCGAATTGCTTGCCGAGATCTCCGATGCTCCCCTGCCGGCCGCCAGAGACGCGAGCGGACACGCAATCGACGGGATCGAATGGTGTCTTTCGGCGGAAACGCTCTGCCGGCTCGCGGGCGATGTCAAAGCGGCGGATATCTTCGCCATCAACAAGGGGCCGGTGCGCGGTTGGCAATCGGTGGCCTACAAGGGTGGCAGCGAACCGGGAGTCCTGAACCTCACCGCTGCGCTGACCGGCGAGAACGGGCAAAGCTACTGCATCTCGGTAACAGTCAACAACGACGAGGCCATTGACGAAGCAACCGTTGCGGGCGCCTTCGCGGCGTTGGCGTCCCAGCTCAGGGCCTCGCATTGAAGGCGAGGCCCTGACGCGGATGGCTCAGCCGAAGACCCGCCTGGGCTTGAACTGGCCCTCGGCAATCTCGCCGATCGCGACCAGCTTGCCGGCGAGCGAGGCGTAGGCGTCCGGCTCTTCCACCGGCGCATGGGCGCCGCGCAGGATGATCGGATTGCCGAGCTTCAGCCGGCGGGCCTGGTCTTCATTGACCGGAACATGTGGCAGGCTGGCGAGCGCTTCCGAGGTGTCTACCAGATATTCCTCAAGAGCTGCGAAGCGCTCCTCATCGTCCTCGATTTCCTCGAGCGCGACGAGCTCCGAAAGCGGCACCAGCATATCCTCGGAAAACGGCGCGACGAAGGGGCGGCGCAGCGAGGAGATATGGCCGAAGCAGCCGAGATCGCGGCCCATGTCGCGGGCAAGCGCGCGCACATAGGTGCCCTTGCCGCATTCCACCTCGAACTCGGCGGTGTTCTCGTCTGGGCAGCCGAGCAGCGTCAGGCGGTGGATTTCGACCTCGCGGGTCGGGATTTCCACGGTCTCGCCCTCACGCGCCAGATCGTAGGCGCGGTTGCCATCGATCTTGATGGCGGAAAACTGCGGCGGCACCTGCTCGATCACGCCGGTATATTTTTCGATGAGCGCCTCGATGTCGGCCCGCTGCGGGCGGTTATCGGAGCTCTCGCTGACTTCGCCCTCGAGGTCGTCCGTTGTGCGCTCCTCGCCCCAGGTGACGGTGAATTCGTAGATCTTGCGGCCGTCCATCACGTAAGGCACGGTCTTGGTGGCGTCGCCGAGCGCGATCGGCAACATGCCGGAGGCGAGCGGATCGAGCGTGCCGGCGTGCCCCGCCTTCTGCGCCTTGAACAGCCACTTGATCTTGGAAACGGCCTCGGTGGAGCCGAAATCGATCGGCTTGTCGAGGATCAGCCAGCCGGAGATCGGACGGCCCTTGGGTTTTCTCTGTCGCGCCATTTTCTTATTCTTTACCGTCGTCTTCATCGTGATCGAGATCGCGCGCCACTTCGGGCGAATGCAGAAGTTCGTCGATCTTGCGGAAATTCTCGAAACTCGTGTCGTCGCGGAAGCGGAGCTCGGGAATGTTCTTCATCTGCCGGATTTCGCGGGTGATCCGGCCGCGCAGGAATTTCGCATGATGGTTCAGCGCCTTGACCACCGCGTCGTGATCCGTCTGGCCGAGCGGCGTGACATAGGCGGTCGCGATCTTCAGGTCCGGCGACATCCGCACTTCGGAGATGGAAATCACGGTGGTCTCGATCAGCGGGTCGAGAAGGTCGCCGCGCTGCAACACTTTGGTGATGGCGGCGCGCACCTGTTCGCCAACGCGAAGCATGCGCTGGGAGGGCGCCGAGGAGGTAGCTCTCGTCATAAAAGTCCTGGTTCGTTCGTGTTCTATTCGATCCGGTCTGACGGGGTTCGAACCCGGCCGGACGCCATGGGACGCCCGTTTACCGCTTCGTTGCCATAAGGTCAATCGGGCGCGCTCAGACGCAAAGGCCGCGCGGGCTCTCCACCCGCGCGGCACAATGCTTCAAAAAGTCTGAAACCGTTACTGAACGCCGTAAATCCGGGCGATATCGTCGAGCATCAGGTCGGCCGCGATCACGCCGCCGGCGGTGTTCCAGATCGCGTCGGAAACGCCATGGACCCTACCGGCCTTGACGGCTGAGAGCGACTGCCAGAGCGGGTCCGCCAGAACCTCCTCCTCAAGCGCCTTGCCCTCGCCATTGCCCACCTCCCAGGTGAAATAGAAGATCCGGTCGCCGTCCATGTCGGGAATGCTCTCCTTGCCGGTGCGGATCGCGAATTCCTCGACATTCTGGTTCTCCGGACGCTGGAACCCGATATCCTTCAAGAGCACGCCGGAAAAACTGTCGAGCTGGTAGATGCGAATCTGGCCCGGCAGGAAACGGATGACGGAGACTTCCTCATTCGTCGCATCGCCCAGTTTTTCCCGCAGATCGGCGACCTTGGCATCATATTCGGCGATCACTTCCTCGCCCTTGTTGGAGAGGCCGAGCGCTTCGGCATAGAGCTCGAAATTGACCTTCCAGTCGCCGCGCAACTCGCTGGACATCACCGTCGGCGCGATCGCGGAAAGCTGGGGATAGATATCCTCCTGGCGCTGGCGGTTGCCCATGATCAGATCCGGCTCAAGTGCCGCGACCATTTCGAGATTGACCGCGCTTTCGGTCCCGACCGGCTCGGCATCGCCCATCTGCGCCTCGATATGATCCCACCACGGGTCACCCTGCCAGGAATTGACCGCGCCGACCGGATGAACGCCGAGCGCCAGCAGCGCCTCGGTGCCCTCATTGGTGAGCACCACGATGCGCTCCGGCAGGTCGGGAACGGTGACGGTGCCCATGGCATCGCTCACCTCGCGGGCGGCAAGCGGTGTTGCGAACAGGGCGGCAAGGGCAGCCGCAGCCGCCAGTCGGATCAATCGGGTCACGGAGACTCTCAACTTGAATATTGCGTTCATGTTTTCGGTTTTAAAGTTGACCATTTCAATCAGCAATGTCAATCGTCGCTGCGAAAGGGGAACCCGTGCGAAGGACGCTGCTGCTGTTGAGCCTGACATTGCTGATCGCCGCGATTGCAAGCCTGCATCTCGGCGTGCGCATCTATGGCCCGGCGACGGTGTGGTCGGCGTTTTCGGGCGGCAATGACACGGCCGACATCATCATCCGCACGCTACGCCTGCCGCGCACGCTGAACGCGATGGCGACCGGCGCGGCGCTGGCCGTCTCCGGCCTGCTGATGCAGGCGACCACGCGCAACCCGCTCGCAGAACCCGGCCTTCTGGGCGTCAACGCCGGGGCCGCCTTCGCGGTCGCCTTCGGCCTGGTGCTGTTCGGCGTGGTCTCGGTCGGCGCGATCGGCCTGCTTGCCGTCTGTGGCGCGCTTGCCGCCACCGCGCTGGTCTTCGGCCTGTCCGCCGCGCTCGGACCGCAGACGGGACCGACGGGCATCTTGCTAATCGGCGTCACGGTTGCCGCCATGCTCGCCTCGCTCACCCAGCTTGCCCTGCTTCTGGACGAAACTGCGCTGGAAACGCTGTTGTTCTGGCTCTCCGGCGGCTTTGCCGATCGCCCGCTGGCGCTGCTTTGGGTGGGCCTTTCAGCGCTCGTGATCGCGCTTGCCGGCTGCGCCCTCCTCGGCCCGTCGATCGATGCGCTGCGGCTAGACGACCAGAGTGCCGCCGGCATCGGCGTCGATGTGGCGCGCACCCGCATCACGGCACTCTCGCTCGCCGCCCTGCTTTCCGCCGGCGCGGTGGCGATGTCCGGCCCGGTCGCCTTTCTTGGCCTGATCGCGCCGCATATCGCGCGTCGGCTTTCGCCGGAACGCCCCGCCTTTTTCGGCATGGCCGCGCTTGCCATGCTGACGGGCGCAATCATCGCCGTGCTCGCCGATATTCTGGCGCGCCTGATCGTCGCCCCCGGCGAAGCGCCGATCGGCGCGGTGCTCGCCTTTGTCGGCGTGCCGTTCCTGATCGCGCTCTTACGCGCGAAGCGGTTGCGGGAGGTCGGCGTATGAACGCCCCTGCCCTCCGCCTGACCGTGCTCGCCGCGTTGCTGGCACTCTGCGTCATCGGCGCGACCGGTCTCGGCTCGAGCTTCATCGGCCCGGAACGGGTGATCGCCGCCCTCCTCGGCGACGGCAGCCGGATGGACGGCGTGATCGTCTGGACCCTGCGCCTGCCGCGCGTGGCGCTGGCGGTGGCGGCCGGCATGGCGCTCGGCCTTGCCGGCGCGATCCTGCAACGCGCGCTCAGAAACCCGATGGCCGCCCCTTCGATCCTCGGCATCACCGATGGCGCGGCGCTTGGCGTCGTCACCTTTCTGTGGCTGTTTTCCGATCAGGCCAATGTGCTCACCGTCTCGATCCAGTGGCAACCGCTCGCCGCGATCATCGGCGCGCTCGCCTTTGCCGCCCTGGTCGGCCTGCTGACGCTCGCCGATACCCGCCGCCGCGATCCCGTCCGGGTGATTCTCTACGGCATTGCGCTCTCGGCGCTCGCCAAGGCGGCCGTCACGCTGATGATGATCATCGGCCCGGTCTATCGCGCCAGCCAGGCCTTGCAATGGATCACCGGATCGGTCAGCGCCGCCCACTGGATGGATGTCGGCGTGGTGACGTGCGGCCTTGCGGCGGCGGTTCCCGTTCTGATCTTCATGCGCTTGCCGATGCGCCAGATCGTGCTCGATGCCCAGACCGCCGCGACCACCGGCTTTTCGGTCGACCGCAATCGGATCGCGCTCATGGTGCTCTCGGTACTGCTGACGGCGCTGGCGATCTCGCAGGTCGGCGCGATCGGCTTTGTCGGGCTTATCGCGCCGCACGCCGCGCGTCTCTTCCATGGCCAGTTCGCCGCCGGCTACCTGGTCGCGACCGCGATGATCGGCGGCATGCTGGTGCTCATCGCCGATACGCTTGCCCGCACCATCGCCAGTCCGCTGGAACTGCCGGCGGGAGCGGTGACCGCGCTGATCGGCGCGCCGCTTTTCCTCGCCCTCATTCTCAGGAGCCAGCGCAGCAATGTCTAAGCCGCTTGCCGAAATGTCCACGCTTTCCGCCCACTATGACGGGTTCACAGCGCTTGATGCGATCGACCTGACGCTGCCGGAGCAGAAGATCATCGCCTTTTGCGGGCCGAACGGCAGCGGCAAGTCTACAGCGCTCAAGGTGCTGCGCGCGCTCCATGCGCCAAGCGGCGGCGATGCGAAGGTGGCGGGCCAGGCGCTTGACGACTGGACGCCGCGCGCGCTTGCCCGCGAAATCGCGATGCTCAGCCAGTCGCCGGACGCGCCGGAGGACATGACCGTCTTTGACCTTGCCATGCTCGGCCGCTATTCCCGCCGCAGCCGGTTTTCCGGCCCGTCCGCCGAGGATAGGCGCGCGGTCGAAAACGCGCTCAGGACCACGGGCATGGAGGCGCTTGCCGGGCGCAGCATCGGCCAGCTTTCGGGCGGCCAGGTGCAGCGCGCCTGGATCGCGATGACGCTGGCGCAGGACGCGCCGCGGATCTTCCTCGACGAGCCGACCAACCATCTCGACATCGCTCACGCGCTCGAAATCCTGGATCTCTTGGTAATGCTCAACCGGCGGGAACAGCGCAGCTTCGTGATCGTGCTGCACGATCTCAACCACGCGCTGCGCTATGCCGATCATGTCGTGTTGTTCGAAAACGGCCGGATCGCCGCAGAAGGCGCAACCCGCGACGTGCTGACCGAAGAGCGGGTCAGCACGGTGTTCGATATCGACTGCCGGATATTGCCGCTGCCGGACACCGACCTGCCGGTGATCGTACCGCTGTCGCGGCAATCGGCCTAATCTGAAGCCGCCTCCACGGGCGGCAGTTCCACGCCGTAGACCTCGGCGAGATCACTCAGCATTTTCTGGGCGGCGAACCAGCCGCCGGCGGTGGCCCATACGCCGTCATCGACCTCATAGACCCTTCCATCCTTGACCGCTTCAAGCCGCGACCACAGCGGATCGGACAGGAACTCCTCGGCCATCGCATCGCCCTTGCCGTCGCCGGTGTCGTAGGTGAGCCAGAAAATCCGGTCGCCATCCATATCGGGAATGCTTTCGCGCCCGACCGCAAGCGACAGCCCGTCGGCATCCTGCTGCGGCGGACGCGAGAAGCCAGCATCGCCCAGGACATGACCAAGGAAGCTACCCTTCAGGTAGAGATAGGTCTGTCCCGGCACGAAGCGCACCACCGAGAGACTTTCGCCGGCATTGTCGCCGAGCCCGTCCTTCAGGGCCTCGACCCGCGTCTCGTAGCTGGCGAGCGCCGCCTCGCCCTCGGTCTCGCGGTTCAGCACGTCGGCGACGAAGGCGAAATTGTCCTTCCAGGCGCCGAGCCCTTCGATGAATACCGTGGGCGCGATCGCCGAAAGCTGGCCGTAAATCTCCTCATCGCGCTTGCGGCTGCCGATGATCAGGTCCGGCTCGAGCGCGGCCACCAGTTCGACATTGACGGCAAGCTCGGTGCCGAGCACTTCGGTCCCCTCAAGCCTGTCGCCCAGATGCGGATACCACGGATCACCATACCAGGATTGCGGCGCGCCGACCGGGGTCACGCCGAGCGCCAGCGCCGCCTCGGTGGTCTCGTTGGTCAGCGTGATCACCCTCAGCGGCGCGGCCGGCACCTCCGTCGTGCCCATGGCGTGGTCGATCACCTGCCCGGCGAACGCGATGCTGCCGGAAAGGAGCGAGATGGAAAGAACGGCGGATGCGAGAATGCCCGAATGCATGATGACCCCTGCTGGTTGCGAACAGGGCGCAATACTTGAGTTAAATAGTCATCATTGTCAATCGAGCGAGGCCGCCCTCAATCGCGAAGCTCGTAATCGAACCACGCGAAATCGGCATGGTGCCCGCGACCGCCGGTGTCATAGGCCGCCATACCGACAAAGGCCCCGGTAAAGTTGTTGCCTTCGCCCACGCCCGCCTCATCGGAAAGGATCGTGGCGTCGAGCACCGGCCCGATATCGTGCCATGCGCCCTCGCCGCTGCGCCAGGAAAACTGCAGCGCCGCCTTGTCGACCGTGACCCGGAGTTCCAGCGGTCCATCCGGCACCGGCTCGGGATCGCAGCCGAACACCGTCTTGCCGAAGGGAAAATCGCCGAGCGCCGACATGATCCGCAAGGCCCGGCTACCGTCATCCTCGCGGCAAACGGCGAGGAAGTGGTGCTGGGCCATGTTGTACCAGCACATCAGCCCGGCAAAGGTCTGGAAATCGACCGGATCGAAATCGATCTCGGTGGCCGCCGTGAAGCGATGCTCCGTCTGGCGGCGGGCGAGCATGGCGTTTTCAAACACATTGCCCGGCGACATCCGCCCGAAAATGCGCAGGTGACCCGGGCGGGCATCGAGCGAGAACATCCGCTCGGGCTCCGGGCTGCGCAGCCACTGGAAGTTGATTGGCAAAGGGCCGGGCGCGAACCGGGTGCGCACCGGCGGCGGATCGAACGGCGCCGGCTCAAGCCCTTTCGGCGCGGGCGTGATCAGGCTTGTCGGCGCATGGCCATCCTCGGCAAGGTAGAGCCAGCCGTCATCGCGCCATTCCATCTTCTGGATGCCGGTTTCGCGCCCCATCTGCGAGCGGCGGCGTTCGTTTTCCTCGCCCGGCAGCCCCCGGCGAAAGGCGGCCTTGCCCTCGTCCCATGCCACGTCGACCGGGCGCGAGCAGAGATGCACCATATAGGTCTCGCCCGCCTGCGTTTCGACGATATCGGCATGGCCGCAGCGCTGCAGCGGCGCGTCCGGCGCATCGAACGTGGTCAGCACGTGGGTATCCGGATGCATCTCGTAGGGCCCGAGAAGATCGCGCGCGCGGGCAAGCGTCACCGCATGCTCATAGCCCGTGCCGCCCTCGGCCGTCATCAGATAGTACCAGCCATTACGGTAATAGAGATGCGGGGCCTCGGTGAGCTTGCGTTCGGAACCGCGGAAGATGTTGTGGATCGGGCCGACGAGTTTCTGCGCCGCGACATCGTATTCCTGCAGCACGATCCCGGCGAACTGGTCGCCATGGCCTTTCTGGCGGTGATCCCAGAGCATGTTCAGCAGATATTTCCGCCCGTCCGGCGCGTGAAACAGCGAGGCGTCGAAGCCGCTGGCATTGAGATAGACGCGGTCCGACCACGGCCCTTCCACCGATGGCGCGGTGGTGAGGTAGTTCGGCGCATCCTTGAAGCTGCCGGAAATCCGCTTCACATCGGTGTAGACCAGCCAGAACAGCCCGTCCGCATGCGTCAGGCATGGCGCCCATATACCGCCGCTGTCGCAATTGCCGCGCATGTCGAGCAGGCCGGCGCGGTTCAGAGGGCGCGCCGCCAGCCGCCAGTGGGCAAGATCGCGGGAATGGTGGATCTGCACGCCGGGATACCACTCGAAGGTCGATGTCGCGATATAGTAATCATCGCCGACGCGGCAGATTGAAGGATCGGGATTGAACCCCGGCAATATGGGGTTCCTGATACCGTTATCCGTCATGATGTCCTCCCGACAGTTTCCTTAGCCGCTAGCCGCAAAGAGGCCAGCCAAAACGCTCCCGTCCTGCTTAAATCGTTTCGCAGAGAATTGGTATCGCCGTGTGGCCTAAATCCGCCCTTATGCCGCACGAACACCGGGTTGACGGCGGCGATCGTTCGCGACAAACCTCCCTGCCACGGGAAATGACGGAGACGATGATGCACGCATGGGAAAAACAAGGGTTGGAGAACGTCTTTCCGGGCTTCTCCGATTTCGCCTCGCTGGATGAGATCGGCCCGATCGTGCTGTCCCACGGCGACCGCATCTACGTGGTGGATACCGACGGCAAACGCTATCTCGACGCCAATTCCGGCCTCTGGAACAATGTCGCCGGCTTCAACCATAAGGGCCTGATCGACGCGCTTTGCGCCCAGGCGCAGCGCTTCCCCGGCTATCATTCCTTTTTCGGCCGGATCGCCGATGTCACGGTGGAACTGTCGAAGCGACTGATTGGCCTGTCGCCGTTCGATGACGGCAAGGTCTACTATACGAACTCCGGTTCCGAGGCGAACGACACCATGGTCAAGATGCTGTGGATGATCAACCGCGCCAGGGGCGAGCCGGAGCGGCGCAAGATCATCACCCGCCACAACGCCTATCACGGCGTCACCATCGCCACCGCCTCGATGACGGGCAAGCCCTACAATGCCGAATTCGGCCTGCCGCTGCCCGGCTTTCTCCATGCCGATTGTCCGCATTTCTGGCGCTACGGCCTGCCGGATGAAAGCGAGGAGGCCTTCACCCAGCGCATGGCGCGCAACCTTGAAGATCTGATCGAGCGCGAGGGACCGGAAACCATCGCCGGCATGTTTGCCGAGCCGGTGCAGGGCGCCGGCGGTGTGATCCCGCCCTCAAAGGGCTATTTCCAGGCCATCCGCCCGATCCTGAGGAAATACGGCATTCCGCTGATCGCCGACGAGGTGATTTGCGGCTTCGGGCGGCTTGGCGAGATGTGGGGCAGCGATGTCTACGGTATAGAACCCGACGCGATCATCGCTTCGAAATGCCTGACGGCCGGATATTATCCGATGGGCGCAGTCATTCTCGGCGAAGCGTTGTCAGCCGCGCTGATGGAAGCGTCCGACCGGTTTGGCGAGTTCCCCCATGGCTTCACCGCTGCCGGCAGCCCTCTCGGCAGCGCGGTCGCGCTGAAGGCGCTCGACGTGATCGAGAATGAGGGGCTGATCGACAATGTCCGCGCGCTTTCGCCCTACTTTCAGGAAAGGCTCGGCCGGTTCGCGGACCATCCTCATGCCGGTGAGGTGCGCGGCGTCGGCTTCATGGGCGCGATAGAGATTGTTGCCGACAAAACCACGAAAGGCGCTTTCGACAGCAAGGTCGGCATCTCCGAGAAGATCGCCAACAAGGCGCTTCAAAACGGGCTGATCTGCCGCCCGCTCGGCGCATCCGTTGTTCTCGCCCCACCCTTCATCATCACGCGGGCCGAGATGGATACGATGTTCAACACCCTGGAAAAGACCATCTCGGAAGTGTTCGCCGAGATCAGCTAAGCGCCGCTCAGGCCGCGGACTGCTCGGTCTTGCGGTCTTCCTCGATATTGAGCAGCTTGAAGATATCGGTGCGGCGGCGCACGAGATCGGCGATCGTGTATTTCGCCAGTACCGCGAAGAAGGCGTTGAGCGCCTCGCGCAGCGCGGAATTGAAGCCGCAGCTATCCACCAGCGGGCAATCCGTTTCGGCGCCGACTTCGAAACACTCGGCCATCGCGAAATTTTCTTCCGTCACCCGCACCACGTCGAACAGCGTGATATCGGCGGCAGGCCGGCCGAGACGCACGCCGCCATTGCGGCCGCGCACGGTTTCCATGATGCCGGCCTTGTGCAACGGCTGGATGATCTTGAACAGGAACAGCTCGGAAACACCGTAGGCCTTGGCAATCTCGGGCACGCGGCTCAGCTTGCCGTCATTGGCGGCACAATACATCAGCATCCGAACCGCGTAATTTGTCTGCTTTGTCAGGCGCATGCCGTGCTCCTCTTTAGAATCTTTCCACGTTATAGCGCCTTTGCCTCTTTTGAACAATTCCAAAAGAAGAAATTTTCACTCAAGTCTTCCAGGGCGTGGTTGACAGCGACCCGCTATTACCTGATTACGATACTCAAGATATCAGATCACAGGGAGAAGCAAATGACAAGGCTTGCAGGGCTCACCCGCATTTTGGCGACGGTGGGCGTCATGGCATTCGCCGCTCCGGCGTTCGCCGCCGACGAGGTCAACATCTATTCCTACCGCCAGCCGGAACTGATCGCACCGCTGCTGGAGCGGTTCGAGGAGGAAACCGGAATCCAGACGAACGTCCTCTTCCTCGACAAGGGACTTGTCGAACGCATCCAGGCGGAAGGGGTCAACAGCCCTGTGGACGTCATCCTCACCGTCGATATCGGACGGTTGACGGAAGCCAAGGAAGGCGGCGTCACCCAGCCGGTGGAAAGCGAACTGATCAATGCCGATATTCCCGCGCAATACCGCGACAAAGACGGCGAGTGGTTCGCGCTGACCAAGCGCGGCCGCGTGGTCTACGCCTCGAAGGATCGCGTCGGCGATATCCCGATCACCTACGAGGAACTGGCCGATCCGAAATGGAAAGGCGCGATCTGCATCCGCGACGGCCAGCACCCCTATAATATCGCGCTGATCGCCTCGATGATCGCGCATCACGGCGCCGAATATACCGAGGAATGGCTGCGCGGCTTCAAGGCCAATCTGGCGCGCAAGCCGAACGGCAACGACCGCAGTCAGGCCAAGGCCATCATGTCGGGAGAATGCGATATCGCGCTCGGCAATACCTATTATGTCGGCCTGATGATGACCAACGAAAAGGAGCCGGAGCAGAAGGACTGGGCGGCGGCGATCACCGTTCTGTTCCCGAATGCCGATGACCGTGGCACCCATGTCAACATCTCCGGCATGGCCATGGCCAAGAATGCGCCCCATCCGGAAAACGCGCTGAAACTGATGGAATTCCTCGCCTCGCCCGAGGCTCAGGAAATCTATGCCGAGCAGGTCTTTGAATATCCCGTCCTGCCCGGTGCCGAGGCCTCCGAGATCGTGCAATCCTTCGGCGAGATCAATCCCGATACGCTGCCGCTTTCCGAGGTGGCCGCCCACCGCAAGGAAGCTTCGGAACTGGTCGACAAGGTAAGGTTCAACGACGGGCCCTGATTGTCAGGGACGCCTCGCGAAAACGACGACGGCGGCAATTTGCCGCCGTTCTGCTCTCATGTGCTCAGAAAAATCAGACGAGAAGACTCGTCCCTATCAATCCAGGATCGCGTTCGCGGTCCCGAGAATGGAAATCGATGGCAGCAACTGGGAAATCACGCGATTCCAGTTGGTGATCGGCTGGCTGGCGACGAAGACGATATCGTTCGGTCGCAACTGCAACTCCGTCGCCAGAAGCAGGTTGGCGGTGTTCTGCGCATCGAGCGACCACGCTGTGATTTCCATCGGACCGCCGGTCTGCAACGGATTCTTCCGCAACAGGTATATCCGGCGCGGATTGCCGGTGACCGGCGAAATCCCGCCCTGTTCGAACATCGCGTCCGCGAGGCTTGCATAGCGATCGAAAGGCAATGGCCAACGACCCTGGGTCTTCACTTCCCCGAAGACATAGACATAGTCGCGATCGACAGCGTCCATGCTCACCCTGGTCTTGAAGATATCGCGCTGTTCTTCCAGCACATCGCGCTGGAATCTTGCCAGATTGAGTTCCTGCTGGAGATAGCCCTCGGCAAGTTCCACGGAATATTCGCTGTCCACGAAAACACGGTCGCCGGTCTGCAACAGCACTTTCGGGATGTCGTTCTTGGCGAACAGTTTCGTGGCCGCGATCTGGTAGGCCTCACCGTCACGATAGAGCCGCACCGTGGCATAACTCGGATCAACCGTCTGGACGCCCCCCGCCGCGGTGATCGCCTCGTCGAGATAGAGCGGCGTCAACGTGATCGGCACCAGTTGAGGATCGCCGACATCGCCGCCCACGGATACGCGCTGCGAGTTGAACTCGGAGATCTCCAGATTGAAGGTCGGATCGATCTGGCTCGCAACGAGCTTCTGGAACAGCGCGGATTGCGCTTCCTGGAGCGTCATGCCCGCTATATTGACGCGTCCGACGGTCGGGATCGCAATCGCGCCGTCATCCTGGACCGTGTAGCCCTGCCTTGCGTTCTGCGCCGCGAGCAGGCCGTTGATCTCGTTCAGCGCCGAGTCAGCGTTCGGCGTCGCCAGAAGCACCACATCGCCAACCCCGATACGGTAGGATTTCGGCTGCTGGAGCGGCGGCAACTTGGTCGCGATGGGGCCGGGTTGCGCCTGCGGCTTGTAGGCGGAGATCTGCGGAACGGCGGAGCCCTGAAGGGTCGTCGTCTGATCGAACACGGGAGGCAGCGACAAGGGCTTATAAGGCGTAAGAGCGTTGGCAAGCAGCACGTTCTCGCTCGTGACCGGCACGACTTTCACGGAGGAGCTTTGGCCCACGACCGGGCGCACTTCCGACACATTGTAAATGGCGCTGCAACTGGAAAGCAGCACGGTCAGACAAATGGTTGTTACGGCACGCACCTAGAAATTCTCCGAATTGCCTTGTTTTTGCTCTGGCATTCGAGCCTTCTGAACACATGCACCAGGAAACGCACTTTTACGCTTACGAGATACGCGCGAACAGTTGAGAATGAATTAAAACAGACCTACCTCAAGAAGCATGTAAATAATCTAATGCCCAAGCAGCTCCCAAAACGGATAGCTGGCCTCCCGTTAAAACATCGCATTCCAAACATACGGGATGACTTTAATACGCAAAACGTAAAGTGAGTCCATAGCGGGCCTCATCCTGGGCGAGCATTGTTCCGACTCCGTGGAGACCTGTTGCATTTGTAACATAGGCATCCGCGCTGAATGGTGTGTTTGGAAGGGCGTAACGCACTCCGCCCGCCCATACCGGGTCGCCACCGTCCAGAACTGCGGTAACCTCACCAATCAGCGCCAGATCGCGCAGCGGACGCACGGTCACGCCGCCGCCAATGGCTTTCAGACGCTCATCGCCATAGGCGGCGAATTTCGGCTCGACAGCTACGGAGACGGTATCCGAAAGATCAAGGCTCGCCGGCAGCGAGGCATAAATTATACCGGTCGTCGGCTTGTTGAAGTCGCGCCCGGCAAGAACCTGCCCCGCGAGCGAAAACAGATCGCCGTAGTTCTGGTCCATCAGCCGCAATTTGCCGCCAACCATATAAGCCCATTCATCCCCCCAGGGGCTGACCGCATCACCAGCCATGCCGCCGCCCGGATACTGCGAAAAGATCGCGTCAAGCTGCAGGTCCTGGTCCGGGCTGAAGCCGAGATGGACATCCATGAAATCCCGACTGCCGATCCCGGCCTCCGCCAGAATCCGATGCGGGGTGAGCGTATTGGCGCTGGTCAGCGTCAACCCGTCGAACTGGCGCGCCTGTTCAAGCGGGGTGACCGGGCTCAGCATATCCACGCGATAGCTGTCGAAATAGACATCCCGGGTCGCGACCCCGACCCATGGCGTGTAGCTCAGCCTGATGCCGTACGCGATCTCGTCATTGCCGGGAAACGCCAGAACGCTGGTCGCGGGCGTCTGCCCCCAGCCATTGGTCGCAAAGATATCGACGGCCGCCTTGGGCGTCACCGCAAGCTTGACGCCCGCCATCCAAACCGGCGTGACCTCAAACCCGCCGGAGTTCGAAAGGGCATTACCATCCGTGCCATAGGGCAGCATGACGGTGGCATAGGACTGAAGGCCGGTGATCGGCTGCCAGGTGAGGCCCGCGCCGACATAAGGTATCGTGCCGTAATAGGGCACGCCGTTGACGGTCTCCGGCAGAAACGAAACGCCGGGGGTCAGGTGAAACCTGAGACTGTCCGTAACCGTCACGCTCATCGGCAATTGCAGACTGCCGGCCATCTCCCAATTGCCGTTCGTATCATTGGCATAGAGATCGCCGGACAGATACAGTGCTTCGAGCGATCCGGACGCCGCGATTGAAAGACCATAGCTCTCGACAAGCCCAAGCTTCAACCCGCCGCCGCCGGCAAGAAAGGTGAGATTGTCTTCGCAGAGTGGCGTTCCGCAGAGCGGCGGATCGTCGAACGCATGACCAAAGGCGCTTACCTGAAGCCAGTCGGCCACGGCCCAGTCGCCGCGCAAGGTATAAACCTCGGTGCCTGTCCCTGAGCCCGCAGTCGTCTGGTCAGAGCCGACCTGCAGATACACGGCGCCGCGCGGCAGGAGATAGCCGGTCTCGAAGCTCGAATAGTTGGAAGCCATCATCTCGATCGGGGTCTGATCGAGGAACAGGGCGCCCGGCCCTTCCAGCAACTGCGCTGACGCAGGTCCAGCGCCAGCGCACAGGCCAGCGGCGGCCGAGAGGCAAAATCCCGTGATATAAGCGGTCAGGTTGGTCATACTATCTGTCAACCGCCAGGTCCCGGCCGAAAATGTCTCTGAAATCGCCGAAACCATAGATCATCGCCATGCTGTTCACAAGCGCCCGAAAACTCTTCCTTCATTGCCAAGAACATCTGGACGCCGCAACACCGACGGCACAACGACTTGTCCATAACGATCACAATCGGATGTTAACGTTAACTTATGATTGACGCACGCCCATATGCCCGGCCACCGCCGGCCTGTGACGGAGAAAAACGATAAGGTGAAGAATGGTACGGTTGGGTGGAGTTGAACCACCGACCTCAGGTGCCACAAACCTGCGCTCTAACCAACTGAGCTACAACCGCACAAGGTGACGCTTGATGGGCGACGCTTGATGGGCGACGCGTGATGCATCGCGGCCCGTTTAAAATGCCTGAACCGAATTTGCAAGCCCCAACATCTCTTCCCGAGAAGATTTGAGACGCCGCGCTTCCGCACATTAACCGTGGAGCGCGAAAAACCGGACCGCATTCTGGACCGTATTGGCATTTATCATTAAAAAAGCATTAAAAGGCCAAGCGCCAGGCCGACAACGCGAACCGGACAGCCGTTCATGAGCAACCCGCCTTTCATCGCCTTTGCATCGCACCCTGCCCTGCGCCAGCGATTCCTGGACGCGCGGCCCATGCTGGTGCTCGACGCACCCGACGGCGCGATCGTCTGGGCCAATGATCCTGGCGCCAGGCTTTTCGGCTATTCCGGGGTAGATGCGGCGATCGGGAGGGGCCCGAGCGATCCGATTCTCCGCCGTCAGTTCGCCGCCGTCGCCGGCAGGCTTTCCGAGCCGGGCGATAGCGAGAGCCTTACGATACACCTGACTCAGCGATTCCGGCGGGTCACGAGGAAGGCGACGGCGAGCCTGTTCGTTCTTGCCGGCCATCGGTACTTTCTGCTGGAATGCGAATCCGACGCCCGGGATGACGCAAGCCTCGTGCACGGATCGCAACACCTGGCGCTCGTGGATGGCGACGGCCAGATCACGCTCCGTTCCGACGATTTCGCGGTCACAGCCATTGGCGAGGCCGATATTGCCGACATGGTCGACAGCCTTTCGCGCCGGGCCGACAGCTATATCGAGCGGCTGGTCACCAATGAAGCCGGAATCTGGCCGGTGGCGCTGGGGCGGCTTTCAAGCACGCCCGACCTTTTCCTGCTCGCCGTCTCGCCGGACCTCTCGGCGGAGATCAAGCCGCATATGCGTCCCGAACGCAGCGAACCGGCCGCGCCGCAAAGATCCGCCCGCGACGCCATCGCCGCCATTGACGAAAGTCTCGGCGCGCTGATGGAGGCAAGCGCTGAGGAACCCGCCGCCCCGGTGATCAGGAAACAGCCCGAGATCGCAGCGGTGGAGGAAACACGGCCCCCGGAACAGGAAGTCGCGGAAGCACCGCTTCCGCGCCGCTTCGTTTGGCGCACGGACATTTATGGGCGGATCACCGAGGTCTCAAGCGAACTGGTGGAAGCCGTCGGCGAGGAAACCGGCGCGATCTCCGGCCTTACTTTCGGCGAAGTGGAATCGCAGCTTGGCGTCAAGGGCGCCGACGCGATCGGCGACCTGCTGCAAACGACGGAAACCTGGTCCGGCCGCAGCGTCGAATGGCCGCTCGGCAACACCAATATGCTCGTCCCGGTCGATCTCGCAGCCCTGCCCACCTTTACCCGTGAGCGACGTTTCGACGGTTTTCGCGGCTTTGGTCTCGTCCGGCTCGGCGAGCAGCGGGAAGCACCGCGCCCGATACGCGTCTCGGAGGCCCGGCGCGCCGAAAGCGCGAAGACGCTGACAGACGACGAGCGCCATGCGCTGGATGAGATCGCAAGCCAGCTGCGCTCCGCGGCCCCTGCCGAAGACCTGCGGCCTGATGCCCCCGCCGAAGACATGCAGCCGGAAACGCCGGAACCTCAGCCCCGCGGCCCGGTGATCCGCCGCACCACCGCGCCTGCCGGAAAGGCCGAAACCACAGCGGACACCTCCGAATTCGATCGCAGCGAGAACCCGATCGTGATCCAGGCGGGAGAACGCATTCTTCACGTCAATCCCGCGTTTCTGGCGGTCTCCGGCTATGGCTCGCTCGAGGTGGTGATCGCCGCCGGCGGCACCGATGCCTTTGTCGAACGCGGCAGCGACGACCGGCTGTTCCTGCGCACCGCCGATGGCGAAAGGCTTCCGGTATCCTTCCACATGCAGGCGATCGCCTGGAACGATGGCCGTGCGCTGGCCCTGACACTCCGGCCGGCACAGGATTCCGACACGCTCGCAACACCCTTGGTCGGCGCCGCGCCGAAGCCGGCGGAAGCGCCCGCCCCCAGCGCCGACAGGAACGCCGAGGTTGCGGAACTCTCCTCGATCCTCGACACGGCCACCGACGGCATACTGATTCTGGATGGGGAGCGGCGACTGCGTTCGCTCTCCGCCTCCGCGGCCGCGCTGTTTGCCACCGACACGGGCGAGGTCGCGGGCAAGCCTGTCGATATCCTGTTCGCCGAGGAAAGCCACAGCGACCTCCGCAGGCACCTTGATCGCCTCGGCCAACGGCCCGCCGGCGAGTTCGCCACCGAAGGGCTGGAAGTGATCGGCCGGGAATCCGGCGGCGGGCTGATCCCTCTCTACGTTACGCTAGGTCCGCTCCCGCAATCGGACGGCATCTGCATGGCGCTGCGCGACATCACCGCGCTGAAGCGCCGCGAGGACGATCTGCGCGCCGCCCGGCGCGAAGCGCGACAGGCCGAGGATGACCGCGACGCCTTCATTTCGGCGCTGCGCTATGAAGTGCGCCAGCCGATCGATGCGATCGTTTCGCTTTCCGAAACGCTCGATCACCAGCCGTTCGGCGCGATCGGCGATCAGCGCTATCACCGCATCGCCCGCGAAATCGCGCTCAAGGGGCGTCACGCCCGCGGCGTGATCGGCAGGCTGCTGGGCGAGCCGGAACCGGAGCCAGAGATCGCTCCGCCCCCGCCTGAACCCGAAACGAAGCCCCGGAAGGATGACGCCGCGCGCATAAACGATGCCATCGCCGAGGCTGTCAGCATGGTGCAGCCGCGCGCCAATGGACGGCGGATCATCATCCGCGCCGCCCTGTCGCCGAGCGTCGGCAGCGCGCCGGGCTCGGAGGAAACGCTGAGACAGATCGCCCATGAACTGCTCATGGGCGCGGTCCAGTTCACCCCGGCGGGCGGCCAGGTCGTGGTGTCGACGGCGCTGACGGCGGACGGGGCGACGGTGCTGCGGTTCCGCGACAATGGCATCGCGCCCTCGCGCCGGCGCGTCGGCAATGGCGGCGCGCGGTCCGAACAGGGCGGCGCGGAAAACACCCATCTGGAAAAGGCCCGCAGGCTTGCCGAAAGTCTCGGCGCTCGCCTGGAGGTGCAGGCCGTTCCCAACGAAGGCATGCTGGTCGAGGTATTCCTGCCCGAGCGGCAGACAAGGCCGCTGCATTATTGAGCGCGCGGCGCGTATTGCCCGGCGCGGCGTGAGATCGTAAGAACGGTGATCCGCAACGGCTCGCCTGAAGGCCGCACCCCATGTCCGCATCAGAAATCAGCACTACCACGCGCCTTTTCCGACAGGTTGTACCAGCGCCGCTCACCCTTGCGGCGGGCGCGATTGCGGCGCTGATGCTGCTGCCGCTCGCAGCGATCGTCTGGCTTGCCTTCTCCTCCGATCTTTCGTCGCTCGCCCATCTGGCGACGACGGTTCTGCCGGGCGCCGCGCGGCGGACCTTCTGGCTGCTGTTGCTCAACGGTCTGATCACCGGCGTCGTCGGGGTGATGACGGCATGGCTGGTAGTGTCGTTCGACTTCCCCTTCCGCCGCCTGCTCTCATCTCTCCTTGTGCTGCCGCTCGCCATGCCAATCTATCTCGCCGCCTATGCCTTCGGCGAATTCCTCGATTTCACCGGGCCGGTGCAGACGCTTTACCGCTCGATCTTCGGCTTCCAGAGCGCGCGCGATTATTATTTCCCCGATATCCGCTCGCTGGGCGGCGCGGTGCTGGTGATGTCCGCCGTGCTTTATCCTTATGTCTATCTAACCGCCCGCGCGGTTTTCGCCATGCAGGGGCGCAATGCGGCCGAGGTGGCGCGCACGCTTGGCGCGGGGCGCTGGCGGGTGCTGCGGCGGGTGCAGTTTCCGATGGCGCGGCCGGCGATCATCGTCGGCGTGACGCTGGTGCTGATGGAAAGCCTGAACGATATCGGCGCGGTACAGTATCTCGGCGTCAACACGCTGACTTTCTCGATCTACGAGACCTGGCTGAACCGGGGCGATCTTGGCGGCGCGGCGCAGCTTTCGGCGATCATGCTGGTCTTCGTGCTGGGACTGATCCTGCTCGAGCGGCTGGCGCGGCGCAACCAGCGTTACGCGGCTTCGCGCGCGAGCGGCGAAGCCGCACGGCAGCGCCTGTCCGGCGGCAAGGCGGCGCTTGCAACCTTCTCCTGCGCCGTTCCGGTCGTCATCGGCTTTCTGGTTCCGACGCTGGTGCTGCTCGACTTCGCGCTGAAACGGCTGGACGATTTTGTTTCGACGCGCCTGTTGGAAGCGCTGTTGACCAGCATCATCGTATCCGGGCTTGCCGCGGTCGCCGCCGTCATTTTCGGTCTCACCCTCGCCTATGCCGTCCGGAGCCATGCTTCGCCGAGAACCCGCAGCCTCGCCCGGCTTGCCTCGCTCGGCTATGCCATTCCCGGCACGGTGCTGGCGATCGGCGTGCTGATACCGCTTGCCGGCCTCGACAACTGGACGGACGGGCTGATGCGCGCCTCCTTCGGCATTTCCACTGGACTGGTGCTTTCAGGCAGCGGCTTTGCCATCGTCTATGCCTGCACCGCCCGGTTTCTGGCGATGGCCGAGGGCAGCGTCGATTCCGGCTTCCAGAAGCTCTCGCGCAATCTCGACATGGCCGCACGCACGCTCGGGCGAACGCCGTTGAAGGCGCTGTTTGCCGTGTTGCTGCCCAATATGCGCCCGGCGCTCTGGACCGCGGCGCTGCTGGTATTCATCGAAACGCTGAAGGAACTTTCGGCCACGATCCTGCTGCGCCCCTTCAACTTCAACACGCTGGCGACCCTCGTCTACGAGGATGCGTCGCGCGCCGAGGTCGAAAGCGCCTCCGTGCCCGCCATCATCATCATTCTGGCGGGACTGATCCCGGTGCTGCTGGTATCGCGGTCGATGGACAGGCGGGGCTAACCCCGCCGCCCGTTACCCGATCTTGGGCGACAGCGAGCCATCGGCGTAGCGCTTGGCCATATCCGCCATCGGGATCGCCTTGATCTTGTCGGCGTGGCCAGCCGTGCCGAAGGCTTCGAAGCGTTCGACGCAGAGCTTGGTCATCGCCTCCATGGCGGGTTTCAGATATTTCCGGGGGTCGAATTCGGACGGGTTTTCGGCAAACACCTTGCGGATCGCGCCGGTCATCGCCATGCGGTTGTCGGTGTCGATATTGACCTTGCGCACGCCGTGCTTGATGCCGCGCTGGATCTCCTCCACCGGCACGCCCCAGGTCGGCTTCATCTCGCCGCCATATTTGTTGATGATCTCCTGAAGCTCTTCCGGCACCGAAGATGAGCCGTGCATGACCAGATGGGTATCCGGCAGGCGGCGATGGATTTCCTCGATCACATTCATCGCCAGCACGTCGCCATCCGGCTTGCGGGTGAACTTGTAGGCGCCGTGGCTGGTGCCCATCGCAACCGCCAGCGCATCCACCTGGGTTTCCTTGACGAACTGGACGGCCTGATCCGGATCGGTCAGCAACTGGTCATGCTCCAGCTTGCCCTCGAAGCCGTGGCCATCCTCCTTCTCGCCCTCGCCGGTTTCCAGCGAGCCCAGAATGCCGATCTCGCCTTCGACAGATGCGCCGGCCCAGTGGGCGAAATCCGACACGCGCCGGGTGATGCCGGCATTATATTCATAATCCGCCGGGGTCGAGCCATCGGCCTTCAGCGAGCCATCCATCATCACCGAGGTGAAGCCGTATTTGATCGCGGTCATGCAGGTGGCTTCGTTGTTGCCGTGGTCCTGATGCATCACCAGCGGAATATCGGGATAGAGCTCCGACAGGCCCTCGATCAACTTGGCAAGCACCAGGTCGTTGGCATAGGAGCGCGCGCCGCGGCTTGCCTGGATGATGAGCGGCGACGACGTCTTCTTCGCCGCGGCCATGATCGCGAGGCCCTGTTCCATATTGTTGATGTTGAAGGCCGGCACGCCGTAGCCGTATTCGGCCGCGTGATCGAGCAACTGCCGCAAGGTAATCATGGGCATCGCCAAGTCTCCTGTGATTGCACGCCGCCCTGTCGGCGGCTCATCAAATGTTCCTCAGCCGCCCGAGTATGGCAGCTTTGTATTTTGATGATAGGAGTTGCATCGAAAATAACAATACCATTTTACAAACAACACTTTAATTGTTATTTTAATCGTTATAAAATGTGATATGTATCATTAACAGCGGTGTTAGATCAAAGACGCCACAACATTGGACATGGAGAGGCCGGTGAAAGCCGATGAAAGACGGGCGGCGATGATGGCGCTGCTGATGGAAAAGGGCACGGCGAGCGTCGATGAACTGAGTCTTAGATTCCATGTTTCGAAGATGACGGTGCACCGCGATCTCGACGAGCTGGAAGCGTCCGGACAGCTGCGCAAGGTGCGTGGCGGGGCGTCCGTTCAGTCGTCTGCGATGTTTCAGGCCGATTTCCGCTATCGCCAGAAAATGGCTGCCAATGAGAAAGCGCGGATCGCCGCCAGCGCCGCGGCGCTGGTGGAGCCCGGCATGACGCTGATGATCGATGATTCGTCGACCGCGGCGAACCTGACCGAGCACCTCACCCACCGCCTGCCGCTGACTGTGATTTCCAACAATCTGAGTGTTATATCACAACTGGCAGGCATTGCCGGGATCGAGCTGATGGCGCTTGGCGGCCAGTACAGTCGCAAGTTCAACGGCTTTTTCGGCCTGCTGACGGAGGACGCGCTGAGAGGGCTGCGCGCCGATATCGGCTTCATCTCCGCCTCCGCGATTTACGAGGGCGCGGCCTTCCATCAGGATCCGGAGGTGGTCCAGACCAAGCGGCTGATCGTGAAGGGCGCCGAACGCCGCGTGCTGCTCGCCGACCACACCAAATTCGGCCGCCCGGGCCTGCATTTCCTGACCGGGCTCGAAACCTTCACCGCCGTTTTCACCGGTTCCGAACTGGCGCCGGAGCAGCGCAACGTCTTGCAGGAAAAAGGCGTCGCGCTGCATTGCGTGGCACCCTGACCGGGCGGACGACCACCTCTGCGATCTCCTCCGGCAACGGGCCCAGCATCAGCCGAACAGCAAGGACCGGTGGACCGCGGCGCCTGCAAGATTGCCGTCGCCGACGGCGAGCGCCACGGACGCCATCGGGCGCGCTGCATCGCCACAGGCAAACACGCCCGGTACGCTGGTCTCCTTCATCTCTCCGGTTCGGATCACGGAACCGACCGGCCCCTCTTCGAAATCGAGGCCAAGGTCGCTTGCGATCGGGCTTGCGACCTCGAACCGCGCCATGGCGAACAGGCCGGCGAAGGAAAGGAGACGCCCATCAGCAAGCCTTATGTCCGCGTGACCGGTGATTGCTTCGATCGGACTGCGCTCGATGGTCACACCGCGCGCTGACAGGCTTTGAAGCTGATCCTCGTCCGGTTCGAAGGCATTGTCGAGCAGCAAGGTCGTCGGCCCCCAATCAGGCAGCAGGAGCGCCTGATGCATGGACAAGTCGGAGCCGGCAATGACGCCGATCCTGCCCTGGTTCAGCTCGTAGCCGTGGCAATAGGGGCAGTGAAACACGGCCTTGCCCCAGCGTTCGGCAAGGCCTTCAATGTCAGGCATGATATCCCGTACGCCGGTTGCCAGAAGCAGCCGGCGGGCCAGATGACGTTCCCCATTGGCGACGACCTCGAAGCGCGTCTCCTGGCCTTCCGCCAGCGGCATTGCGCTTTCGGCCCGGGCCGAGAGCCAGGCGATCGTGCTGTACTTCATCACCTGGGCGCGCGCCTCGGCGGTGATGACGGCGGGATCGACGCCGTCCTGTGTCAGGAAACCATGCGAATGGCTGGTGAACCGGTTGCGCCGCAGGCCCTCGTCGATAATGAGCACGCTGCGTCTGGCGCGTCCAAGCTGCAGGGCGGCGGATAGCCCGGCATAGCTTCCGCCGATGATGATGACGTCGTGAATGATGGCGCTCATGGCATAACCTCTCTTTTCTCGACACAACATAAGTTACAAGAAACGAGCATGTCAACACTCATGACACTTTTGTTGTGACGTGACTAGTGGACCGTGATAAGAGAAAACGATGCAATGTTTAAGCGAGCCTTGGCGAAGGAGAGACACGATGCGGCAGGACAGCCGGCTTTCGCGCATGCTTCATGTTTTGGTGCACATGGGGCGGTATGACGGCGTCATGACCTCCGACATGATCGCCGCCATGCTCGGCGCCAATCCGGTGGTGATCCGCCGCACCATGGCGGGACTGCGCGAGCAGGGATATGTGCGCTCCGAGAAGGGTCACCGGGGCGGCTGGACGCTGACGCGACCGCTCGAGGAACTGACATTGCTCGATATCTATCGCGCGGTGGGCGAGCCATCGGTCTTCGCCGTAGGCCCCGCCTACGACATGCCGGGCTGCCCGATCGAACAGGCGGTCAATGCAACGCTGAAGGACGTGTTCGACGAGGCCGAACAGGTGCTGCTGCGGCGTTTCGCAGGTGTCACGCTCGCCGATATCGCCGACACGTTTCCGGCCGGCAGTCCGCTCCCGGGAGAGCGTTGCAGTTGACGGGAATACTGCCGTCAACTACGGCTGCGGCAATGCCACCCGAAATGCCGTGGTCCGAGCCATGAAACTGCGAGGCGAAGCTATGAACGCGCGCGAAACGATTACGCTCTACGAAGCCATAGGCGGAGCCGATGCCGTGGAAAGGCTGACGCGCCGGTTCTACGAACTGATGGATACGCTGCCGGAGGCGGCGCGGTGTCGCGCGGTCCATCCCGCCGATCTTTCCGGCTCGGAAGCGAAATTTCGCGACTATCTGACCGGCTATCTCGGCGGCCCGCCCGTCTATGTCGAAAAACACGGTCACCCGCGTCTCAGGATGCGCCACATGTCAGCGCCGATCGGGCCGCAGGAGCGCGACGAATGGCTGCTGTGCTTCCGCCGCGCGCTGGAGGAAACCGTGCCCGATATCCGGCTGCGCGGCGTGATCATGCCGCCGATCGAAAAACTCGCTTATCATATGCAAAACAGGAACTGAGCATGGCAGGCCTTACGCTTTCATCACGCATCTTGCTGTTCTGCGGCGGTCTTACGGGTGCCGCCGGCGTCATGCTCGCCGCCGCCGCCTATCACGGCGACAGCGCGGTGCTGCAATCGGCGGCGCTGGTCTGCCTTGCCAATGGCCCGGCGCTGCTGGCGCTGGCGCTGCTCGCGATGCGCACGGCGGTCGCCGCGGCGGCGGGGATCGCGATCGCGCTTGGCACGCTGCTGTTTGCGGGCGATATCGCGGCTCTTTCCTATATGGGGTCCGGGCTGTTCCGCATGGCGGCCCCGGTGGGCGGCACCGCCATCATCGCCGGCTGGCTGCTGGCGGCGCTCGCCGCGCTGCTGCCGGCAAGCCGCGACTGACTACGCTTCTAAGCTTCCTGGCCATCCGGGATGCGGCCGAAGCGCAGCAGATTGCCGTGCGGATCTGAGACGTAGAATTCCTTCATGCCCCATTCGCGCTCGGTAAAGCCCATCGGGTGAAGGATGTCCCGCATCTCGTATTCGGCATAAAGCGCGTCTATGCCGCCGCCGCGGATGTAGACCGAGGTCCGCTCGCAAAGCGTCTTGTCGTCGGTCAGCCAGAAATGCAGCTCAAGACCGGGGCGGCGGAGAATGAGATAGTCCTCATGCTCATGCACCACTTCCGAAAGCCCGAGCTTTTCGGTGTAGAACGCCTTGGTCTCGGCGAGATTGACCGAGGGCAGAACGGGCAGGACTTCGATTTCCGCCGGGTCGCTCATCACGCGCCCTTGATCGCGTTGAAGCCTTCGAAGACCGGCGGGCCCAGATATTCCGCCTTGCGTTCGCCGGCACTCTTGTGCGCATCGCGAAACTGCTCGGATCTGGTCCAGGCGGTGAAGGCTTCCTCGCTCTCCCACATCGTGTGCGAGGCATAGAGCGTGTAGCCTTCATCCGCGAAATGCTTGCCCTTCAGGAGATGGAAGGAGATGAAGCCGGCGAGTTCGGCAAGGCGCGAATCGCGACCCTTCCAGATGGCCTCGAAAGCTTCCTCCGAGCCGGACGCGACCTTGAAGCGGTTCATTGCGATATACATTGTCTTACCTCTGTTGATTTAGTCTGAACCCGGCGACGCCAGTCCGCCACGTCAATCACCTTACCGGTGCCGGATATCCCGACGCGACGCCGCTGGCGCTGCGGAAATGCGATAATGGCGGCCCCGGTGCGCATCTCTTGGTAGCGGCCCGCCACGATACCGGCCGCATCGGCCCGATGCAGGCCGATCAGGCGAATGCCATCGATATCACAGATCATCAGTTTCCGCGCTCATTCATGCTGTGAAGCGCGCGTTCCAGCGAGGATTTCGAGCCGTTGCGCAGCGGGATGAACGCCTTGTTGAATTTCTTGCAGCCGGATTTGACCCGCACACAGGCATCATGGCTGATGCAGTCGATCGGGCAGAACACGCAGTCGACGGAGGGCAGCACCCGGTCGATCCGCGACACCGCCTCGCGCAGGCCGCCATCGTGATGGATCAGTTCGGCGCCGAAGCCGTCGGCCACCGCGCGCAGATGGGCGACCTGACAGTCACGCCCGCCGACATAGAGAAAACTCCGGCCGGCAAGTCCATCCGGTGCCTCTGCGACTCGCGTCACCTCACCGGATTTCTGTTCGGCCCTGGCCGCTTTTCGCCGGTTTTTCTTCGCCATGACAGCCTCCTCATCAAGGGCGGTTTCACTTGGTTGCGGCGAGCTTATAAAACCTGATTAAAAAGGTAAAGTTTAAATATGAGGATTGTAGTCATGTTTTTATCCGAGTGCGCGCCGCTTGTTACAAATCGGCAATCCTGCGCGGCGGCGCTTTCAAAGTTGCGGCGGGCACGCTACAACACCGAGCAAAATCGGAGGACTTCCATGCTTGAGAAAATCGAAAGCCTGCCGGACAATCTGATCGGCTTCACGATCCACAAGGCGCTGAGCGCGAATGATTACCAGAACGTCCTGCTGCCGGCGCTTGAAACCCAGAGCGCGAAGGGCGGCGGACTGCGCCTGCTGCTGGTGACAGCCTCGGATTTCGCCGGCTCGGATGTCGGCACCGCCATGGGCGGTCAACCCTTCCGCCGCTCCGAACCGCTGGAGTTCAAGAGCATCGCCATCGTCAGCGCCAATAAGGGCTTCACCCAGGCGGTGCAGATGTTCGGCATGCTGTTCCACGCCGATGTGAAGGTCTTTGGCCCCGACAGCCAGGGCGAAGCCATTTCATGGCTTGAGAAATAATCCCCGTCCCTACCGGCAGTAGCGATAGCCGCTCTTGCGCTCGATCACATCGAGATGCATGTGGTCCTGATGGGTCGCATCGCTGCCGGGTGACAGCACCGTCGTAAAATAGAGGCAGGCCGCCGCGCTGACGGTGCGCTGAAAGGCGCCGATGGCGCTGCCGTCCTTCATGCGCGGCAGCATTTCCACCGTCTCGCCGCTCGAAAACGTCAGAGAACGGATATCGACGGCATTGCCCTTTGCATGTTCGGAAATCTTGGCGCCATCCACATTGTTGCGGCTGCGGCAGACATAGGTTGACGCCTGCTCCACCTTGGTGAGCCGCGCATCCGGGGACAGCGCGATCTTCGCCGTCGGCTCGACATAGGACTTCGCCCAGGTGGCGAGCGCGAGCGCGGTCTTGCAGCGCATCGTGCCCTCGGGTGAAAGCGCGACACCCTCCATCACCGCGGTGACCTTCAGCGGCCGCGCCATGCCGCAGGCCCCTTCCTCGTCGATCGGCTTCAGCACTTCATACTCCGTCCCGAGCGCAGTGAGCGCCGCCGTACAGCGGAGAAATTCACCATCATCTTCCTCCGGCGGTTTCGGATCGGGCGGCGGCGGGTTTTCCGCCCGCTCCTCCGGCAGCGGGGGCTCCTCGGGAAGATCGGCCTCGACCTTCTCCGCGGCCTCGTCTTCGGCCGCGCCGGGCTCTGTCGCTTCCGTCGCCTGCGTTGGCGAAGCCTCCGCCTCCACGGCGGCATCGCCATCCGGACGCTGTTCCGGCACCGGCGGATTTTCGGGAAGGTCGAGCGCCATCAGACATAATGCCATCGCCGGAATGAGAGCGACGGTCAGGGGTTTCCTGGAAATGGCCACGGGCTGTCCTCGGTTGATGTTGCCATGGGACAACGTGCAGTGGTGATGGACGGTTCCGCTCAAGCGTCCGCCACAAACGAAAACCCGGCGGGATGAGCCGCCGGGTTTCCAGTTATTTCAAGGCTTTGGCTATTCGATCGCCTTGACGATATCCTCGGTCATCTTCTTGGCGTCGCCGAGCAGCATCATCGTGCCGTCCTTGTAGAACAGCTCGTTGTCGATGCCGGCATAGCCGGAGCCGAGCGAGCGCTTGACGAACAGGCAGGTCTTGGCCTTGTCGACATCGAGGATCGGCATGCCGTAGATCGGCGAGGCCTTGTCGTCGCGCGCCGCCGGATTGGTGACGTCATTGGCGCCGATGACATAGGCGACGTCGGCCTGTGCGAATTCGGAGTTGATATCCTCCAGCTCGAACACCTCGTCATAGGGCACATTGGCCTCGGCCAAGAGCACGTTCATGTGCCCCGGCATGCGGCCCGCGACCGGGTGAATGGCATATTTCACCTCGACGCCCTTTTCCTTCAGCTTGTCGGCAAGCTCGCGCAGCGCATGCTGCGCCTGGGCGACCGCCATGCCGTAGCCCGGCACGATGATGACCCTGGAGGCGTTTTCCATCAGGAAGGCCGCGTCGTCGGCAGAGCCGGTCTTGACCGTGCGGTCGATATCCGACGCGCCGCCCGCGGCACCGCTCTCGCCGCCAAAACCGCCGAGAATGACGGAGATGAACGAGCGGTTCATGCCCTTGCACATGATGTAGGACAGGATCGCGCCCGATGAGCCGACCAGCGCGCCGGTGACGATCAGCGCCATATTGCCAAGCGTGAAGCCGATGCCGGCGGCCGCCCAACCCGAATACGAGTTCAGCATCGAGACCACGACCGGCATGTCGGCCCCGCCGATCGGCACAATCAGCAGCACGCCCAGCACCAGCGCCAGAATGACGATCAGCCAGAAGTGGACCGGATTGGCCGTTGCCGACAGCGACACGATGAACAGCACCAGACCGGCCAGAAGCGCGATATTGATGATGTGGCGCGCCGGCAGCAGGATCGGCTTTCCGGACATGCGCCCGTCAAGCTTCAGAAAGGCGATGATCGAGCCGGTAAAGGTGATCGCGCCGATCGCGGCACCAATCGAAAGCTCGATCAGGGCGCGCAGATGAATATCATCCGGCGTGCCGATGCCGAAGCTTTCCGGCGAATAGAGCGCGGCCCCCGCCACCAGCACGGCGGCAAGGCCGACCAGCGAGTGAAAGCCGGCGACAAGCTGCGGCATCGCCGTCATCGGAATGGTGCGGGCGATATAGGCCCCGATACCACCGCCGATGGCAAGCGCGAGCACGATCAGGATCAGCGCCGGGAAATCCGGCTTGGCCAGCAACAGCGTGGTGACGATCGCGATCCCCATGCCGACCATGCCGTATAGGTTGCCCTTGCGGCTGGTGGAGGGGTGCGACAGGCCGCGCAGCGCCAGAATGAAAAGCACGGCGGAGACGAGAAACAGCAAGGCTGCAAGATTGACAGACATCGTCTATGGCCTCACTTCTCTTTTTTCTTGTACATCGCCAGCATCCGCTGGGTGACGAGAAAGCCGCCGAAAATATTGATCGCAACCAGGATCAGGGCGACGAAGCCCATGCCGGTGGCGATGCCGCTTGCCGAAAGGGCAACCGCGAGAAGCGCGCCGACCACGATCACCGAGGAGATCGCGTTGGTGACCGCCATCAGCGGGGTATGCAGCGCCGGGGTTACCGACCACACCACGTAGTAACCGACGAATACGGCGAGCACGAAGATCGCAAGCTGAAACACGAAGGGATCGATGACCCCGCCGGTCGCGCCATGAGCGAGTGCTGCAAGCGAGCCATCCTCGAGATTGCCGAGCGCGCTTTTGGCGTGCTCCAGCGACATCATCGCCTGGTCGATCGAGCTATGAACATCATCTAACGGCATCAGGCTTCTCCCCCGGCGGCCGGGCCGCCGAATTTCGGATGAACAAGCGCGCCCTCATGCGTCAGAAGCGTAGCGGCGACGAGTTCGTCATCCCGGTTGATTTTCAGATCGCCGGTTTCCTTGTCGACCAGCGTTTCGAAGAAGGTCAGCAGGTTCTTGGCGTAAAGCGCCGATGCGCTGGCGGCGATCCGGCCCGGCAGGTTTTCGTAACCGATGACGTTGACGCCCTCGACCTCGGTCACCGCGCCGGCGACCGCACCTTCGATATTGCCGCCGCGCTCGACCGCGAGGTCGACGGCGACCGAGCCGAGCTTCATCGCCGAAAGCATCTGGCGGCTGACAAGCCGGGGCGCGGGGCGGCCGGGAATCAGCGCGGTGGTGATCACGATGTCCTGCTTGGCGATGTGGGAGGCAACGAGTTCGGCCTGCTTGGCCTGGTACTCGGCCGACATTTCCTTGGCATAGCCGCCGGCGGTTTCGGCCGCCTTGAACTCGTCATCCTCGACCGCGATGAACTTCGCGCCGAGCGAGGCGACCTGCTCCTTGGCGGCGGGGCGGACATCGGTGGCCGATACCACGGCGCCGAGACGACGCGCGGTCGCGATCGCCTGAAGGCCGGCAACGCCCGCGCCCATCACGAACACGCGCGCGGCCGGAACGGTGCCCGCCGCCGTCATCATCATCGGCATGGCGCGGTCGAACACCGCCGCCGCCTCGATCACGGCCTGATAGCCGGCAAGGTTCGCCTGCGAGGACAGAACGTCCATCGACTGCGCGCGGGTGATGCGCGGCATCAGTTCCATTGCGATGGCGGAGATCCCCTTCTCCGCCATCCCCGACAGCGCGTCCTCATGGCCGTAGGGGTCCATGGTCGCGATTACAATCGCGCCGCTCTTGTAGCCGGAAAATTCCTGCTCGCCGGGGCGGCGGACGCGGAAGATGACATCGGCATTGGCCGCGGCCTCGGGGCCGGTGATCTCGGCGCCCGCAGCGCGGAACGCCTCGTCATCCATGCGGGATTTGAGGCCGGCGCCGCTTTCGACGATAACATCGAAGCCGAGGCCCTTCAGTTTCTTGACCGTGTCAGGAGAAGCGGCGACGCGCGTTTCCGCCTCCGCCGTCTCCTTCGGTACGAATAGTGTCTTGCTCAAGACATGCTCCCAGATTGAAGTCGGAACGGACGGCAGCCGTCAGCGGCGCGCCGGCTGTCCGGTGCGCCCTTGTTCCGCAGAAAATCGATTTCTTCCAAAGGCTTTCAGCGCAGGATAACGTAACCAAGCACGCTGATGACGATGAAGATGATCAGACTGCCGATGAAACCGAAAGGCCCAAGCAGGCCCGCCGCCATCGCAACCATCAGCGCGATCAGGTGGACTGTGCCGTACTTCGTTCCATTGGTGAACATCTTGTAGGTTTTGGCATGTTCCGAAAAATCCGCCTCGTCTGCGGGCTGGGACATTTCGACATTCTGCATAGACTTCCCTCCTTTGCGGCGTCACCGCTATCGCCGCCATCTCCGGCCGGCCAGACTCCCTCAGGGCTCCCGATTATCATACCTTGTTTCACGCTTTCAACAACGCCATCGGAAAACTCCGCCCATTCAATCGATTATTGATGAGGACAATTGACAGCTTTTATTTAGGTTGATATCAACTTATATCATTTAACGATCGACCTGCGCGGTCGTGGTGGCACGGGGGCCGGATTTTGATGCGCACTATTCCCTATCGCTGGATCATGGTTGCCGCGGGCGCGGTGATCGGCTGCCTCGCCATCGGCGCGATCTTCTCGCTGCCCGTCTTCCTGCGGCCGATGGCGGACGCCACGGGCTGGTCAACCACCGGCATCTCAACGGCCATGACCATCGGCTTCATCACCTCGGCGCTGGCAAGCATGATCATGGGATCGCTGTCGGACCGGATCGGCCCGCGCCCCGTGGTTCTCGCCGGCAGCGTGGCGATGGTCGCGGCCCTCCTCCTCGGCAGCATCAGTCCCAGCCTGCTGGCATTTCAAATGAGTTTCGGCCTGGTCTCCGGCCTTGCGATCGCGGCGCTGATGGCGCCGATGATGTCGTCCATCGTCGGCTGGTTCGATACCCACCGCTCGCTTGCCGTATCGCTGGTTTCGGTCGGCTTCGGCGTCGCGCCGATGACGATGTCGCCGCTCGCCGCATTTCTGGTCGAGGGGTATGACTGGCGCAGCGCGATGCAGATCATCGCTTTCGTGGTGGCCGTGCTGATGCTGCCTGCCGCTATGCTGATCCGCCGACCGCCGCAGGTCGAGGCGAGCATGCCCGGCATGGCCGGCGCGGAACCGGAGATCACGGTGGCGGAAGCGATCCGCTCGCCGCAATTCATCGTGCTTTGCCTCACCAATTTCTTCTGCTGCGCCACCCATGCCGGCCCGATCTTCCACACCGTCAGCTATGCCGTGACCTGCGGCATTCCCTTGATGGCGGCGGTTTCGATCTATTCGATCGAGGGTCTCGCGGGACTCGGCGGCCGCGTCGCCTTCGGCATTCTCGGCGACCGCCTGGGGGCCAAGCGGGTGCTGGTCGCCGGCCTTTTCGCCCAGGCCTTCGGCGCGCTTGCCTATGCCTTCGTCCGCGAACTTGCCGGCTTCTACGCCGTCGCCGCGCTCTTCGGCTTCATCTATGCCGGCGTGATGCCGCTCTATGCGGTGCTGGCGCGTGAAAACTTCCCGCAGCGGATGATGGGCACCGTCATCGGCGGCACCGGGCTTGCAGGCGGCCTCGGCATGGCGCTTGGTCCGCTCGCCGGCGGGCTGATCTACGATGCCTTCGCGACCTACACCTGGATGTATGTCGGCGCCTGGGGCATGGGCATCGGCGCCACGCTGATGGCGCTCACCTTCCGCTCCCGCGCAAGCCGCGGCACAGCCGCGCCGCAGCCTGCCTGAGGCCAGATCAAACGCCGGCGCTGCTGCCTCCCTCTGCGGGCAGGATGGCGCCGGTAATCCACCGGGCCTCATCGGAGAGGAGATAGAGCGCCACCCGAGCCATGTCGTCGGGATCGGCGATGTAGTTCATCGGCGCGGCTGCCGCAATCTGCTCCCGCGCTTCCTCAGTCGGCATCCAGCTATCGAACATCTCCGAACGGGTTGAGCCCGGCGCAATGGCATTGATGCGAATGCCCTGGCGACCATAAGCGACAGCCGCTGATTTCGTCAGCCCGCCGACGCCCCATTTGCTGGCGCTATAGGCGGCAAGCGACGACACGCCGATCAACCCGCCGATGGAGGAGGTGTTGACGATCGAGCCGCCACCGCCCTGCTCCAGCATGGCAGCAATCTCGTATTTCATCGACAGGAACACGCCGCGCAGGTTGACTGCCATGATGCGGTCGAAGTCCTCTGCAGTGGTCTCGTGCAGGCGACCCGCGCCGCCGGCGCCGGCATTGTTGAAGGCGAGATCGATGCGACCATAGGTTTGCCGCACGGCATTGACAGCGTTCCTGACCGACGCTTCGTCAGCGACATCACAGGTAACGGCCTCGACAGCAAACCCTCTGCCGCGAAGCTCCTCGGCAAGGCCGTTCAGTCTGTCTGTCCGCCGGGCAGCGGCGACGACACGCGCGCCCTCTGCAGCAAAGAGCCGCACGGCGGCCTCGCCGATCCCGCTCGTGGCGCCTGTAACGAATACTGCCTTGTCCTGAAGCCGGTTAAAGGTGGTTTCCAGTTTGGGAGGATGGTTATAAGTCATTGATGGAAGTCCCCGATGTTGACGATGTCAACATGGTAACGGACGTTGACGTTGTCAACATGCATTCGAAGCGCTGGAATGAGGTTTTTATGACGGACACGCGTACCAGGCTGGTCGAAGCCGCCGCCGCCCTGCTTGACGAGGGCGGGCCCGCAGCGGTGACGCTTCGTGAGGTTGCCGGTCGCGTCGGCCTCTCCCACAATGCACCCTACCGCCATTTCAAGGACAAGGACATGCTGCTCGCCGGAATTGCGGAACGCGAGCTCGATGTTTCCCACAAGAACTGGCAGGCGGTTGCCGATGGAAACATGACGCTCATTGATGCCTTGCGCGAGCACGTGCGCCGGGCGATCGCATGGCCGGAACGTTTCAGTCTGACATACGGTCCCTGGCCCGCGGCGGTAAGACACGCCCTGACGAGCGGAACTGAGGCTCAGCAGACCTTTCTTTCAGCCGTCGTCGCGGCACAGGCCCGTGGCGAGCTGCCGCCGGGCGAACCCGAACGTCTTGCCCGGCTTATTCTGGCGACCGCAAATGGCGCCGCCACGCAGGCTATCAACGGCCATTTGGCACGCGGCGGAAAATGGAACGGTGATGCCGAGGACGTGGTCGCCGACCTGCTGGCTTTCCTCAGCCGCAATTAGGCGGACCCGCAACTTTCCATCGGTCGGGACCGTGAAATCCGTCGCAATATTCCAAAACCGCTCGTTTTTCGCTTCATATTGTACCAAAGGCATGTTGCGTGGCCTTGACAACTTCCATTAAGGAAGACGGACGGTTTGGAGGCCCCAATGAGACCACTAATAATAATAAGCCGTACGATCGACAGGCTGAACGAATTCATCGGACATTCCGTGTCCTGGCTCCTTCTGGTAGCGATCCTGGTCAGCGCAGGCAATGCGGTCAGCCGCAAGCTGTTTTCGCTGTCCTCGAATGCCATGCTGGAGCTGCAATGGTACCTTTACGGCGCCGTGTTCATGCTGGCGACCGCCTACGCGCTCTTGAAGAACGAGCATATCCGCATCGACATCCTTTCGGGATCGTGGTCCCGGCGGACCCGCGACTGGATCGATCTCGTGCTCCACATCATCTTTCTGGTGCCGTTCGCGTCCATGATGGTCTACCTGTCCTGGCCGTGGTTCCTGCGCTCCTTCCTTTCCGGCGAGCACTCGACCAATGCCGGCGGGCTGATCCTTTGGCCGGCGAAATCCTTCATCCTCATCGGCTTCATCCTGCTTCTGCTGCAGGCCTTTTCCGAGATCATCAAACGGGCGGCCGCGCTTTCCGGCCATCTGAAAGAAGACCAGGAACTCTATGCCGACGCCGGCAATGCCGCCCACATGATGACCGAGGACCAGCCGCATGATTGACCTCGTCGCACACAATCTCGCGCCCGTCATGTTTGTTTCCGTGATGGCGTTGCTGCTTCTTGGCTATCCGGTCGCCTTCACGCTTGCCGCCGGCGGCCTGATCTTCTTCGTGCTGGGCGTCGAGTTCTCTTCGATCTCGCCGGAAATCAATCTGTTCTGGCCGCTGCTGCAATCCCATCCCGACCGGTTTTTCGGCGGGATCATGTCGAACGAGACGCTGCTTGCCGTGCCGTTCTTCACCTTCATGGGCATTATCCTCGAGCGCTCGCGCATGGCCGAGGATCTGCTGGATACGATCGGGCAGCTGTTCGGCCCGATCCGCGGCGGGGTTGCCTATGCCGTGGTTCTGGTCGGCGCGCTTCTGGGCGCCACCACCGGCGTGGTCGCGGCCTCCGTCATGGCGATGGGGCTGATCTCGCTGCCGGTGATGCTGCGCTACAGCTATGACCGCTCGTTCGCCACCGGCACGATCGCCGCGTCGGGCACGCTGGCGCAGATCGTTCCGCCATCGCTGGTGCTGATCGTGATGGCCGACCAGCTCGGCCGCTCCGTCGGCGACATGTATATCGGCGCGCTTTATCCCTCGCTGATGGTGATCGCCGCCTACTGCCTTTACGTGTTCATCACGACGCTGATCCGCCCGAAGGCGGCGCCGGCCATGCCGGTGGAGGCGCGCACGCTCGGCAGCGGCGTCACCTCGCTGTTCGTGATGATCGCGATCGCAGTCGCGCTCTACTTCCTCGGTTATCACGTGCTGTTCACGGCGCTTGACGAGGCCTGGCGGTTCGTGGCGGCGCTGTTCTTCGGCGTGGTCGTGATTTATCTCGCGGCACTTGCCAACGACCGGTTCAAGCTCAACATCCTGTCGCGGCTTTCCCAGCAGGTCATCATCGTGATGGTGCCGCCGCTGGCGCTGATCTTCCTGGTGCTCGGCACGATCTTCCTCGGCATCGCCACGCCGACGGAAGGCGGCGCGATGGGCGCGACCGGCGCTCTGGTTCTGGCGATCGCCAAGGGCCGCCTCGATTTTACGGCGCTGAAAGCCGCGCTCGACAGCACCACCAAGCTTTCCGCCTTCGTGATGATGATCCTGATGGGCGCGCGCGTCTTCAGCCTCACCTTCTACGGCATCAACGGCAATGTCTGGATTGAGGACCTGCTGACCAGCCTGCCGGGCGGGGAATACGGATTCCTGATCGTGGTCACGATCATCGTGTTCATCCTCGGCTGCTTCCTCGATTTCTTCGAGATCGCCTTCATCATGGTGCCGCTTCTGGTGGCGCCGGCCCAGGCGCTCGGCATCGACCTGATCTGGTTCGGCATCATTCTCGGCCTCAACCTGCAGACCTCGTTCCTGACCCCGCCCTTCGGCTTCTCGCTGTTCTACCTGCGCTCGGTGACGCCGGCCGGCGAGTGGCGGGACAAGGCCACCGGCGCAACGATGCGCGGCGTCAGAACGCTGGAGATCTACAAGGGGATCGTGCCTTACATCATCATCCAGTTCCTGGCGATCCTGGCGGTGATCTTCTTCCCGAAACTGGTCACCCATTACAAGGATGACATCGTCCGCGTCGATCCGGATACGATCCAGATCGAAATGCCCTCCTTCGGCGAAGGCGGCGACAATTTCGGCTTCGACAGCGGCTTCGGCGGCGAGAGCAGCGATCCATTCGCCCTGCCCGATTTCGGCAGCGGCGACCAGCCCACGAATGGCGGCTCGGATGACTTCAACCTCGACAGTCCACCGGATCTGAATTTCAACTGATCCGACCGACCACAAAAAACCCCGGAAGCGGCAGCCGCTTCCGGGGTTTTCCTTTCAGTTCGCCGATCAGGACAGCGGCTTGATCTGTCCGGCGTTCTGCGCGGCCATCATGAACTGGTCGTAGCGGAATTCGCAGGTCTTCAGCCAGCCATAGGCATCGTTCTTGTATACGGTCTGATCGTTGTAGATCTTCTTGAACGTCGCGTTCTGGGCGCCGATCTCCGCATAGACTTCCATTGCGGCATTGTAGCAGGCCTGCATGATGTCAGTGCTGAAGCCCTTCATCTGCGCGCCATCGGCGATCAGTTCGCGAATCGCGACCGGGTTCTTCACGTCGTATTTCGCCATCATGTTGGTGTTGGCGAAAGCGCAGGCGTCATCAAGCGCGGCCTGGTAGTGCTTCGGCAGTTCCTGATATTTCTGCTTGTTGAAGAAGGCGTGGATCACCGGACCGCCTTCCCACCAGCCGGGATAGTAGTAGTACTTGGCGACCTTGTAGAAGCCGAGCTTCTGATCGTCATAGGGGCCGACGAATTCGGCGGCGTCGATCGTGCCCTTTTCCAGCGCCGGATAGATATCGCCGCCGGCAAGCTGCTGCGGCACGACGCCGACCTTTTCCATCACCTTGCCGGCAATGCCGGCGATGCGCATCTTCAGGCCCTTGAGGTCGTCGACCGTGTTCACTTCCTTGGAGAACCAGCCGCCCATCTGCGCGCCGGTGTTGCCGGCTGGCAGCCCGTAGACGCCGTAACCGTCAAAGAACTCGTTCATCAGCGTATTGCCATTGCCCTGATAGAACCAGGCATTCGAAAGCCGCGCGTTGAGCCCGAAGGGGATTGCCGTGCCGATTGCGAATGTCGGGTCCTTGCCCCAGAAATAATAGGAGCAGGTGTGCGCCGCTTCCACCGTGCCGTCCTGCACGGCATCGAGCGCCTGCAGGCCGGGAACGATCTCGCCGGCGGCATAGCACTGAATCTCGAAATTGCCGCCGGTGGCGGCGGCGACGTGATTGGCGACATCCTCCGCACCGCCATAGATCGTGTCCAGCGACTTCGGGAACGACGACGTCAAACGCCATGTGACTTTCGGGTTTTCCTGCGCGATGGCGGGTGCTGCGAGCGCGGTGGCCGCGGCAGCGCCGACGCCGCCCGCACCGACCTTTTTCATAAAGGAACGACGGTCCATAAATACCTCCCAGTTGTAATGTGCCCGCACATAATACCTCCGGCGGACGTCCTTTGAGGAAAGCATTTTGCTCCCGTGGTTTCAACTCCTGCACGAGCCGCCGAGCGCGTTTTTAGGCCGCCATATGCCCGGCTTTAAACGAAGGTCTAATAGGCGGCGCATCAATTTCGCTTATCAGGCCAATCGAAATTCGCATCGCGCGGACAAAGGAAACATTTGACAGCGCTGCCGCCACTCGACATCACTTCACTCATTCGCAACAGGCAGGGAAAAATCCATGTCCACCCCCATCATTGCCGTTCCCGCAGACACCAAGGTCATTGGCGAGATCACCTGGCATTCGGCCCAGCAGCAATATATCGGGGCGGCGCTGGATGTGGCGGGCGTGATGAGCCTGATCGTACCGGCCTATGCCGAGGGCGCTGACATAGACGCCGTGCTCGACAGGGTCGAGGGCGTGATGATCACGGGCGCCGCCAGCAATGTCGCGCCCCAGCTCTACGGCAGGCAGGCCGAGGAAAAAGACGGTCCCTTCGATCCCGGCCGCGATGCCATCACCCTGCCGCTGATCCGCCGCGCCATTTCGCGCGGCATCCCGCTTCTGTGCATCTGCCGGGGCATTCAGGAATTGAACGTCGCGCTCGGCGGCACGCTGATCAGCGAGGTGCACGAGCTCGACGACCGCCACGATCACCGCGAGCCCGAGACCGGCAATCGCGACGAGAAATTCGTGATCCGCCAGCCCGTCTTCATCAAGGAAGGCACCTGCCTCGCGAACATTCTCGGCGCCGGCGAGGTGACGGTGAATTCGCTGCACCGGCAGGCAATCGGCGATCTCGCGCCGAATCTGGCGGTGGAGGCTGTCGCCGAGGACGGCACCGTCGAGGCCGTCTCGGTCATCGGCGCCACGAATTTCGCCGTCGGCGTCCAGTGGCACCCGGAATACTGGGCCCGCACGGACAGCGCCTCCCGCAAGCTGTTCGAGGCGTTTGGCGATGCGGTGCGCGCCTTTGCCCGGTCAAAGGACTGGTTTGCGAGCGCCGCTCAGTAGAGCCAGGCGAAACTTGCGCGGCACAGCGCAGATCAGCGCCGCCGCCTCTTCATACGCAGTCCGTCGCGCATATTCATCGCCATCAGCGCGATATTGACGGCGCCGAAGACCAGCTCAACCGCCTGCACGGCATAAAACGATGCGTCAAACACGCCCGCCTCCGCCTTTGACGCGAGGAACAGCGCGCAGGGGATCAGCACGATTATGCCGTTGGCGGCGATGAGCGGCATGCGCCTGCGCTTTGCCGAAACCAGCGGTCCGCGCATCTTCCCCGCAAGGCGAAACCCCGAAAGACCCGCCAACGCCAGTAGCGGCACCAGCAGCAGAAAGCCCCAGGGGATCGCGGCCTTGACCAGCGCCACCAGTTCGGGGCCGGCGAAGGCCTCAGCCAGAACGGTCGAGAGCCAGAAAGTGGCGATGATCGCCAGCGCCAATGCGCCGGTTACGGGATGCATGGTCTTCAGCATGGTCGTGCTCCTGTCAATTTATATAGCAAGCTATATATCATTGCATAGCAAGCTATGCAACTGCTACCGAAGCACATGTCCTTTTTCAAAGACTCATCGGCCGGCTACCTGACCAACCACCTCGCGCGGCTCCTCGAGCGCGGTCTGGCCGCCCGCATCCGGCCGCTCGGGTTGACGACCGGCACCTTTCCGGCGCTGCTGGAATTATGGGAAAATGACGGACTGACGCAGAAACAGCTGGTGGAGCGGCTCGATATCGAGCAGGCGACAATGGCCAACACCCTGTCGCGCATGGAACGCGACGGGTTGATCAGGCGGGAAAAGGACCCCGGGGACGGCCGCGTTCAGCGCATCCGGCTGACGGAGCGCGCCCGCGCCCTGCGCAACCCCGCGATCGCCGCCGCCACGGCGGAAAACGAAGACGCTCTCCACGCCCTTTCGGACGAGGAGAGCGCAGAATTCATCTCACTCATGCAGAAAATCATCGCGGCCCGAAAGCAGCGATCGTAATCTTCGACCTCACGCTTTCGGCGTGAACGGCGTTTCCGGGACCGGGGTGACCGGGCGGCCCTCGGCGAACCAGGATTTCAGGTTGTCGGCCACCAGTTGCGCCATGGCGCGGCGGGTGGCGACGGAGGCCGAGGCGACATGCGGCAACACGCTGACGGTGTCGAAGGAGAGCAGCTTTTCCGGCACATGCGGCTCGTCGTAGAAGACGTCGAGGCCCGCGCCGCCGAGCGTGCCGGCCTCAAGCGCCGCGATCAGATCGTCCTCGTCCACCGTCCATCCACGGCCGACATTGACGAGAATGCCGTTCGGGCCCAGCGTCGTCAGGATATCGGCGTTGATGGTCTTGTGGGTCTCTTCCGTTTTCGGAACGATGCAGATCAGCGTATCGACGGCGTCCGCCAGCGAGGCGAGCGTCGGGTGATAGGCATAGGCCACGCCCTTTTTCGGGCTGCGGGTGTGATAGGCGATCTCGACCTTGAACGGCTCCAGCCGCGCGGCGATTTCCTCGCCGATCCGGCCGAGGCCGTAAAGCCCGACCTTGCGGCCTTTCAGCGTGAACGGCGAAAGCTCGAACGCGCCGTCGCGCTCCCAGCGGCCGTCGCGCACCCATTTCTCCGCGAAATAGAACTGGCGCACCGTGTTGAGAAGCAGCGCGATGGCGGTGTCGGCAACCTCGTCGTTCAGCACATTCGGCGTGTGGGTAATGATGATGCCGCGCTCTGCGGCATGGTCGGTATCGATGCCGTCATAGCCAACGCCCGGGCAGGTGATGATTTCAAGGTTCGGCAGCGCGTCCATCTGTTCCGCCGAAAACCCGCCAAAGGCGATCACCGCGCGGATATCGGCCGCGCGGGCGCCGAGCGCGCTCACGCCCTCCTGCGGCATGTCCAGCAGGTCGTAGTCGTCGGCCAGCGCCTCTTCGATGAACTTGTTGAGCTTTTGCGACAGCAGCACGGCGGGTTTGGGCATGGGGCCTCCGAGGGTATTCTTTTCTGAATGATGAATTAGACGGCGAGCGGGTTTTCCGCCGCCTCGCGATGGGGACCGGTGGATTGGCGGATGCGCATTTCCGGCTTGATGAGGTGCATGCCGTTCGGCGCGCTGGAGCCCGCAAGCCGATCCAGCAGCGCGCGCGCCGCAAGCCGGCCGACCTCGGCCTGGCCGTTCCAAACGGTCGTCAGCGACGGCGTGGCGATCGAGGCTTCCTCCAGATCGTCATAGCCGGTGACCGAGATATCGACGCCCGGCGTCAGGCCGGCGCGGGAAATGCCGTTCATCAGCCCGATCGCCACCAGGTCGTTCCAGCATACCGCCGCCGTCGGCTTCTGCGGCAGCGACAGGAAATGCACTGCCGCCTCGAACCCGCCCTGCTTCGAGCGCGGACCGGGAATGCGCAGGCCCGGATCAACCGGAATTCCGGCCTTCTTCAGCGCATTGACATAGCCGGCGTATCGATCACGGCCCGTCGATGTCTGGTCCGTGCCGCCGATCATCGCGATGCAGCGATGGCCGAGACCGATCAGGTGGTTGGTGGCGAGCGCGATGCCGTAGCTGTCGTCGCCGCGATAGGTTGGCAGGTCCAGTTCCTCCAGCGTGCGCGCCACGAAGATCGCCGGCATGCCGTTATCCTCGGCAAGCTGCACATCGGCGGCCGGCGTGCCGATTGCCGGCGACATGATCACGCCGTCGCCGCCAAGCTGCAGCAGCGTCTCGATGAAATTGCGCTGCTTTTCGACCGAGTCGTAATGGTTGGAGAGGATGAATGTATGCTGGTTGCGGTCGAGCTCGCTTTCGATCGCCTTCAGGATCTCGCCGTAGAACGGGTTCATGATGTCATGCACCACAACGCCGATAATGCCGGAGCGCGAGGTGCGAAGGCTGGCCGCGCGGCGATTGTAGATATAGCCGAGCGCGCGGGCCTGTTCCTTGATCCGGTCGCGCGTGGCCGCCGCCACCAGCGGACTGTCGCGCAACGCCAGCGAGACCGTGGCCGTCGAGATGCCCAGCGACTCCGCGATGGTGGAGAGTTTGACTTTCTGGGCCACGACATACTCCGAATTGACGTGCGGCACCCCTCTGCGCCGCGTTCATTTAAATTTTTTAAACAAAAATCTTGGCTATTTCAACTATCCATCTACAATCGGTTTAATAGAAGCGGCTTATCAACAGGGACGGCTCATCCCCGCCGCCTCCTTGCTCCGCCTTGCGGCGCTCCTTATATAGGCGCAAACGCCCTCTCAAGGCCTGCTTCAAGGATTGACCATGACCGAAACGCTCGCAAAGCCCATTCCCGTGACCGTGCTGACCGGCTATCTCGGCTCCGGCAAGACCACGCTGCTGAACCGCATCCTTTCCGAGAATCACGGCAAGCAATATGCGGTGATCGTCAACGAGTTCGGCGAGATCGGCATCGACAACGATCTGATCGTCGAATCCGACGAGGAAATCTACGAGATGAACAATGGCTGCGTGTGCTGCACGGTGCGCGGCGACCTGATCCGCGTGGTGGAAGGCCTGATGCGCCGCCCGCGCTTTGACGGCATCATCGTGGAAACCACCGGCCTCGCCGACCCGGTTCCGGTGGCACAGACCTTCTTCATGGATGACGATGTGCGCGCCAAGACCGCGCTTGACGCGGTGATCACGCTGGTCGACGCCAAGCACCTGCCGCTGCGCCTGAAGGACAGCCGCGAGGCCGAGGACCAGATCGCGTTTGCCGATATCGTGCTCCTGAACAAGACCGACCTCGTCAGCGCCGAGGAACTCGCTAATGTCGAAAGCCTGGTGCGCGCCATCAACCCGGCGGCGAAGATCCATCACACGGAACGCTCGGGCATAGACCTCAAGAACATTCTCGGCCAGAACGCCTTCGACCTGCAGCATGTGCTCGCAGACGATCCCCACTTCCTCGATCATGACGACCATCACGACCATGATCACGAATGCGGCCCGGATTGCGACCATGACCACCATCATCACCATGATCATGGCCACCATCACCATGGCCCCTCCGATCATCACGATGTGACGGTGCAGTCGGTCTCGCTGCGCGGCGGCGAGCTCGATCCCAACCGGTTCTTCCCGTGGATCCAGTCGGTCACCCAGAACCAGGGCCCGAACATTCTGCGCCTCAAGGGCATTCTCGCCTTCAAGAACGATCCCGAGCGCTATGTCGTGCAGGGCGTGCATATGATCATCGAGGGCGATCACCAGCGCGCCTGGAAGGATGGCGAGCCCCGTGACAGCCGGCTGGTGTTCATCGGCCGCGACCTTGACCGTGAGAAACTGGAGAAGAGCTTCCGCGCCTGCGAGGCCAAGTCCTAATGCCGAGCGTCGCGCCCTTCGACATCGACGATCATGTCATCGCCGCCGCCTTTCTTGGCGGCGTGCCGTTCTTCGCCACCGCCTCCGGCACGATCCACCGGCTGGACGATGGCGAGAAGGTGAGCGAGGCCCATGACGGGCTCCTAACCTGCATTCGCGATCCCTTCAGCCGCTCGCTGATTACCGGCGGCGAGGATGGCCGGGTGCTGCGCATCGGCGCGGATGGCGCGATCGCGGAACTCGCCAATGAGCCGCGCAAGTGGATTTCCGTCGTCGCCGGCGGGCCGCAGGGCGCGGTGGCCTATGCCGTCGGGCGCGAGTCGCGGGTGATTGCCGATGGCAAGACCGTGAATTTTCCGGAGGAGCGCAGCGTCGAAGGCATCGCCTTTGCGCCCAAGGGCTTGAGGATTGCCGTCGCCCGTTATGATGGGGTCAGCCTGCGCTGGGTCGGCGGGGCCGCGCCCGCGATCTGGCTGCCGTGGAAGGGGGCGCACCTTGGCGTGACCTTCTCGCCCGACGGCCGCTTTCTGGTGACCACAATGCAGGAAAACGCGCTGCATGGCTGGAAGCTGGACGGCAAGCCGAAGGACGGCTTCCGCGACATGCGCATGAGCGGCTACCCCGCCAAGGTCAAGTCATGGTCGTGGAGCCCGCGCGGCAAATGGCTCGCGACCTCCGGCGCGCCGGCGGCAATCGTCTGGCCGTTTTCCGGCAAGGACGGACCGATGGGCAAGGGTCCGCTGGAACTCGGCACCCGCTCCGATATTCTCGTCACCCAGGTCGCCTTTCATCCGAGCGAGGAAATGCTCGCGATCGGCTTTATCGACGGCATGGTGCTGGCGGTCAGGATTTCGGATGGCAAGGAGGCGCTGCTGCGCCGGCCCGGCAAGGGCGCGATCTCCGCGCTTTCCTGGGATGACGACGGCAAGCGGCTTGCCTTTGCCTCGGAAGCGGGCGATTGCGGTATCATCACGATCGCGGACTGAGCCCCTTCAGCTTGTCCAGAACCTCTTCGGCCGAAACCGGGCGGGCGTAAAAGAAGCCTTGCGCGGCGTCCGCTCCATGGGCGCAGATCCAGTCCGCCTGGGCCTGATCCTCTATCCCCTCGGCAACCGTCTGCAGCCCCAGAGCGCGACATAGGTTGATCGTGGAAACCACGATCTCCTCGCTCTGCCGATCCGTGCCGACGCCGGCGATGAAGCTGCGATCGATCTTGACCCGGTCAAACGGCAGTTCGCGCAACTGCCGCAGGCTTGAATAGCCCGTGCCGAAATCGTCGAGCACAACCCGCACACCCCGCTCCTTCAGTTTGCGGATGCAGCGGCGCGTCGCCACCACATCAACGACCAGGGCGTCCTCTGTAATCTCGATCTCAAGTCGCGCGGGCGGAAAGCCATGCCGCGACAGCAGCGCGAACAGCTTTTCGGCGAAATTCTTGTCGGAAAGCTGATGCGGTACAACATTGACGGCGATCGCCGGCGCGCCCGGCCAGTTTCTGGCGTCACGGCAAGCCTGAGCCAGCACCGATTCGAACAGGTCCTGAATGAGGCCCGAGGCCTCGGCAAGGGAAATGAAATCGCCGGCGCTCAGAAGACCGAGTTTCGGATGCCGCCAGCGTGCAAGAACCTCCACAGTGCCGACATCGCCTTTCTCGCAGCTTTGAATCAACTGGTAGAACGGTACGATCTGCCCGCTGGCAATCGCATCCTTCAGCTCGAGTTCCAGCATCTGATAGTCCCGCTCGGCATGGATAATGTCGGGGTCGTAAACCACATACCGCCGGCGACCATCCTCCTTGGCCTTGTACATCGCCGCATCGGCCTTCTTCAGCAGCATCTCGCGCGTCTGCCCATCGCGCGGATAGACCGCGATGCCGATGCTCGCAGAGGGCGTGAGCGCGCGTCCCAGCAGCATTATCGGCTGCGCGACGGCGGCAAGCAGGCGCTCGGCGACCTGCCCGATCACCGCGTCGGAGACATCGCTGTCGACGATCGCCGCAAACTCATCGCCGCCGAGCCGCCCGAGAAAATCCTCTGGTCGCAGGCTTTTCTTCAGCCGCTCGCCGACCTCCTGAAGCAGCCGGTCGCCGGCCTCGTGGCCGAGATTGTCGTTGATCTGCTTGAACCTGTCGAAATCGATGAACAGCAGCGCGAATTTGTCGGTCTTCCGGCGCGCGCGCGTGAGCCGCCTGTCACATTCCTCCTCGAAAGAGCGGCGGTTCGGTAGGCCCGTCAGCGAATCCTGCCTGGCGAGCGCCAGCGCCAGCCGCTCGGCCTTGAAACGCCGGTCGACCTCGATGCGCAATTTCCGCGACCGCCGCCAAAGCAATAATGCCAGACCGATACTGGCCACCATCAAGCCGGTGAACAGCTCGTCGAGCTGCCAGTTTTCATGCGACCTGGAAAAATCGTACAGAAGCTCGAAAGAGTCGACAGCCATCAAAGCGATCATCGCCACCACGCCGAGAATGCTCAGAATGATGACATCGCTCAGATACTTTCTCACGTACTTCGGCAGACGCAAAGCCACATTTCCTGACCGTTACAACGGACATGCGGAGGCTTCTGTGCCCCCCAACCCGAATATTGCGGCTCTATCGGCCGCTTGGACCATTAAGACTAGCAGAAAAACGAAAAAAGCCGCAGCATAAACTGCGGCTTTAATACCAATGTCTTTAAAGGCTACATCAGGCGGGCAGAACAGTCTGGCCAAGATGGGTCAGTTCGCCAAGCATCTGTTCCAGAGCATTCTTGTGCTCGTGATGGCTTGCTTCGTCCAGTTCCTTGCGCAGCGTGGCGATACGATCCTCGATCGCGCCGCTGGCCTCACCGACAGGGACGGCGGTCTCGGCCAGAAGCGTGCAGGATTTGCCCTGGATATCGGCAAAGCCGTGGAACACCAGAAACTGGAGTTCTTTGCCGTCATGGTTCTTGAACTTCACCAGACCCGGACGGATCGTCGCCATGGTGGGCGCATGGTTCGGCATGACCGTCATTTCGCCCTCGGAAGCCGGAATGACGACCGCATCCGTCTCCGTCGAAGCCAGAAGCTTCTCGGGGGTCACCAGTTCGAAAACCAACGTGTCAGCCATAGGGGTCTACTTTCCGTCTTCAAAGATTACCGGTTGAACCGGGCGGCTTGCGCCGCCCCGTTTCAAGATCAAGCCGCTTCGGCGAGCTTCTTGGCCCTTTCGACGGCATCGTCGATGGTGCCGACCATGTAGAAGGCCGCTTCCGGCAGGTGATCATATTCGCCTTCGACCAGAGCCTTGAACGAGCGGATCGTGTCTTCGAGCGAGACCAGGATGCCCGGCGAACCGGTGAACACTTCGGCGACGTGGAACGGCTGCGACAGGAAGCGCTCGATCTTGCGGGCGCGGGCAACCGTGAGCTTGTCCTCTTCGGAAAGCTCGTCCATGCCGAGAATGGCGATGATGTCCTGGAGCGACTTGTAGCGCTGCAGCGTCGACTGAACCGCACGGGCCACCTGATAGTGCTCCTCGCCGACGATCATCGGGTCGAGCATGCGCGAGGTCGAGTCGAGCGGGTCAACGGCGGGATAGATGCCCTTTTCCGCGATCGAACGCGACAGCGTGGTGGTGGCGTCCAGGTGGGCGAACGAAGTCGCCGGCGCCGGGTCGGTCAGGTCGTCGGCGGGAACGTAAATCGCCTGAACCGAGGTGATCGAGCCCTTGGTCGTGGTGGTGATGCGTTCCTGCAGCGCGCCCATGTCGGTCGACAGCGTCGGCTGATAGCCCACGGCCGAAGGAATACGGCCGAGAAGTGCCGAGATTTCCGAACCGGCCTGCGTGAAGCGGAAAATGTTGTCCACGAAGAACAGAACGTCCTGGCCTTCATCGCGGAAGTTTTCAGCGATCGTCAGACCGGAAAGCGCAACGCGGGCGCGGGCGCCGGGCGGCTCGTTCATCTGGCCGTAGACCAGCGCGCACTTCGAACCCTCGGCCGAACCGTTGTTTTCGGCCGGGTCGACGTTCACGTTGGATTCGATCATTTCGTGGTAAAGGTCGTTACCTTCGCGGGTCCGCTCGCCAACGCCTGCAAACACGGAGTAACCACCGTGCGCCTTGGCGATGTTGTTGATCAGTTCCTGAATCAGAACCGTCTTGCCAACGCCGGCGCCGCCGAACAGGCCGATCTTGCCGCCCTTGGCGTAAGGCGCGAGCAGGTCCACAACCTTGATGCCGGTAACCAGGATTTCCGCTTCGGTCGACTGGTCGACATAGGGTGGCGCTTCCTGGTGGATCGCGCGCTTGGTCTTGGTCTTGATCGGACCCACTTCGTCAACCGGCTCGCCGATGACGTTCATGATACGGCCAAGCGTCTCGACGCCGACCGGCACTTCGATGGGCGAACCGGTGTTCTTGACTTCCTGGCCGCGAACCAGACCTTCGGTCGCGTCCATGGCAATCGTGCGCACTTCGTTCTGACCGAGGTGCTGCGCGACCTCGAGAACCAGCCGGTTGCCGTGGTTGTCGGTCTCAAGCGCATTCATGATGGGGGGCAGGTCGCCGTCGAAAGCGACGTCAACGACGGCGCCGATAATCTGCGTCACTCTACCGATAGAGGCCTCAGCCATGATAAAACCCTCTTTTCAAGCTCTTACAGCGCTTCCGCGCCGGAAATAATTTCGATCAGTTCCGTGGTGATCTTTTCCTGACGCTGACGGTTATAGGACAGCGTCAGCTTGTCGATCATCTCACCGGCATTGCGCGTGGCGTTATCCATCGCGGTCATCTTCGCGCCCATCTCGCCGGCGACATTTTCCAGAAGCGCCCGGAAAACCTGCACACGGATGTTCAGCGGCACGATATCGTCAAGGATAGCCTCGGCGCTCGGCTCGTATTCGTAAAGCGCCGCCCCCTCGCGCTCTTCCGCATCAGCGGGCGGAGCGGCGGGAATGAGCTGGAGCGCGGTCGGGACCTGCGAGATCACCGACTGGAACTCCGAATAGAACAGCGTGCAGACGTCAAACTCGCCGGCTCCGAACATCTCGATGATGCGGTTGCCGATATCCTCGGCATTTTCGAAACCGATCTTGCGAACGTCACGCAAGTCCTTGCGCTCGACAACGAGGTCGGCGAATTCGCGGCGCAGCGCGTCATAGCCCTTGCGGCCGACGCTGAAGATCTTGACCGTCTTGCCCTCGGCAATCAGCTTGCGGGCATGCAGGCGGGCGTGACGAGCGATCTGCGCGTTGAAACCGCCGCAAAGGCCGCGCTCGGCCGTGCAGACGACCAGCAGGTGGACATCGTCCTTGCCGGTGCCCTTCATCAGCGCGGGCACTTCCTCGCCCTCGCCGACGGCCGCCGTCAGGTCAGCCATCACGGTCGCCATGCGCTCGGTGTAAGGCCGCGCGTTCTCCGCGGCCTCCTGGGCGCGTCGCAGCTTCGCCGCGGCGACCATCTGCATCGCCTTGGTGATCTTCTGCGTCGCCTTCACCGAGGCAATGCGAAGCTTCAGATCCTTCAATGAAGCCATGGGTGTTCAGTCCCCGTCTGGTGTTACTCGGCCGAAAAATTCTTGGCGAATGCTTCGATGGCGGACTTCAGCTTGGCCTTCAGATCGTCGCTCAGCGCCTTTTCGGTGCGGATCGCTTCGAGAACATCCTTGGCTTCGCCGCGCATATGCGACAGCAGGCCCTTCTCGAAGTCACGAACCTTGCCAACCGGCAGCTTGTCGAGATAGCCGTTAACGCCGGCGAAGATCACCGCAACCTGCTCTTCCGTCTTCAGCGGCGAGAACTGCGGCTGCTTCAGAAGCTCGGTCAGGCGCGCACCGCGGTTCAGCAGGCGCTGGGTGGCGGCATCGAGGTCGGAGCCGAACTGGGCGAAGGCGGCCATTTCGCGATACTGGGCAAGTTCGCCCTTGATCGAGCCGGCAACCTGCTTCATCGCCTTGATCTGCGCCGACGAGCCAACGCGCGACACCGACAGACCGACGTTCACGGCCGGACGGACGCCCTGGTAGAACAGGTCGGTTTCAAGGAAGATCTGGCCGTCGGTGATCGAGATCACGTTGGTCGGAATGAACGCCGAAACGTCGTTACCCTGGGTTTCGATAACCGGCAGAGCCGTCAGCGAACCGGCGCCGCGCTCGTCGGAGAGCTTGGCGGCGCGCTCGAGCAGGCGCGAATGCAGGTAGAAAACGTCGCCCGGATAAGCTTCGCGGCCCGGCGGGCGGCGCAGCAGCAGCGACATCTGGCGGTAGGCAACGGCCTGCTTGGAAAGGTCGTCGTAAGCGATCAGGGCATGCATGCCGTTGTCGCGGAAATATTCGCCCATGGCGCAGCCGGCGAACGGCGCGAGATACTGCATCGGCGCCGGGTCGGAGGCGGTTGCGGCGATCACGACCGAATATTCCATCGCGCCGCGCTCTTCGAGCGTCTTCACGAACTGGGCAACGGTCGAACGCTTCTGACCGACGGCAACGTAGACGCAATAGAGCTTGTCGGCGTCCGGGCCGTTGTCGTGGATCGGCTTCTGGTTCAGGAAGGTGTCGAGAATGATCGCCGTCTTGCCGGTCTGGCGGTCGCCAATGACGAGCTCGCGCTGGCCGCGGCCAACCGGGATCAGGGCGTCGATGGCCTTCAGGCCGGTCGACATCGGCTCATGCACCGACTTGCGCGGAATGATGCCGGGTGCCTTGACGTCGACGACGGCGCGGGTATCGGAGTTGATCGGGCCCTTGCCGTCGATCGGGTTGCCGAGCGCGTCGACAACGCGGCCGAGCAGGCCGGGACCAACCGGAACGTCAACGATGGCGCCGGTGCGCTTGACGACGTCGCCTTCCTTGATCTCGCGGTCGGAGCCGAAGATAACGACGCCGACATTGTCGCTTTCGAGGTTGAGCGCCATGCCGCGCACGCCGCCGGCAAATTCGACCATCTCGCCGGCCTGAACATTGTCGAGACCGTAGACGCGGGCAATGCCGTCACCAACAGAAAGCACCTGGCCGACTTCAGAGACTTCCGCCTCGTCGCCGAAATTTTTGATCTGCTCTTTCAGAATTGCGGAAATTTCCGCGGCCCGGATATCCATCAGCCAACCTCTTTCAGTGAAAGCTTAAGTTTGGAGAGTTTCGTGCGCAGCGATGTGTCGATCTGACGCGAGCCCACCTTGACGATCATACCGCCAAGAAGAGACGCATCCTCGGTGATGTCGAGGGCAACATCCTTGCCCGTCACATCCTTCAGCGCAGTCTTCAATTCCTGTTGTTGTTCTTTCGACAGGGCATGGGCCACCGTCACCTCGGCCGCCACCTCGCCCCGATGGGCCGCGACCGCGCCGCGATAGGCGGCGATCATGCCCGGCAGGACAAACAGACGGCGATTTTTCGCAACGACCTTGACGAAGTTGCCGACATAGCCGCCGATCTTCGCTTTATCGAGAACGGCCGTCATCGCATCCAGTTGCTCGTCGGCGCTGAATGCGGGGCTCATGACCAGACGCCGGAAGTCATCGCTATCCTTGAGCATCTTGTCGATCTGGTCGAGATCGGCGCCCACGGCGTCAATCTTGTCTTCTTCCTTGGCCAGTTCGAACAACGAAGCGGCATAACGCTCCGCGACGCTCGAAACAGAATGGGATAGGTCCGCCACAGGCACAGATTCCCTTTTTTTTAAAACCGGCAGCAACGGCGGTTGTGGCCGTCGTTGCTGCCCCTTAGAACTTTACAATATCCCCAGGAGAACTGCGGTGATCAAACCCGCCTTTCCCGATAGTCGGGGTCCGTCTAGCACAGGTAATAGCGACTCGCAACACGATCAAAGCCCCTTTGAGGCATTGGCGCGCGTTTCTTGTCACAATCTCCGAAAAGCCCTGAAAAGACGAGATTTTACGGCAACTGACGAAGAGCGTTTATTCCCCGAAACGGGAAACCACGCCGGAGCGGCAGATCAAGGAGGCATTAGCGCCTCGCCTCCCGCCTCAACCGGTCGCGCTATGCCCAGCCAAGACCGTAGAGCAGCATGAACACGCCGGCCACCGCCTGGCAGGCAAGAAAGATGCCGCCCTTGATGGACCGGCTCTTGAGCGTCGCCATCCACAACAGCCGGGTCAGAAATCCGAATATCAGGGCGAGACCGAAGGTGCGGTAGATCATCGGCTGATCGAACAGCAGCGCCATCAGCGACATCGCCGCATAGGTGCCGCCGATCAGCGAACGGACATGGATGGTTTCGCCGTCTTCGACCTTGTGGCCCGAAAACCCGGTCAACACCATCAGGCGCAGCGGCGCCAGCGCCACGATCAGCCCCCAGATCAGGATCACCACCGCCATGAACAGGGCGACCTGACCCACGAAGCTATCCGGCCAATAGAAACTCATTACAAACCCTCCAGTATTGCGGGCCGCGCGCCCGCGCCCCTCTGGCTTTCATTATCTAGAGAAAGCTCTGCGGGTCAATGTCGACCTGCACCTTGACCGAGCCACGCGCCCTCGGCCCGCTTTCAAGCATCGCCGCCAGAAACGACTGCATGTCGTCACCTCGCGCGCCATGGACCAGCAGCCGAAAACGGTAGCGGCCGCGGATCAACGCAAGAGCCGCTTCCGCCGGGCCGAGGACGGAAATCGAGCGGCTCTGAGGGGCAGCGGCCCTGAGAGCGCGCGCATGCGCCTCGGCCTCGCCGCGCGTTTCCGCCGAAACGATCACCGAGGCGAGCCGTCCGAAAGGCGGCAGGCCGCTTTTCTCCCGCTCGCCGATCTCCCGGGTATAAAAGCCCTCCGCCTCGCCGGAGACGATCGCACGCATCACCGGATGCGCGGGCTGGTAGGTCTGGATCAGGCCGTGGCTCTTGAGCCCCGTGCGCCCTGCCCGGCCGGTCACCTGGGCCAGCAACTGGAAAGTTCGCTCCGCCGCGCGCGGATCGCCGTTTGCGAGCCCGATATCAGCGTCGACGACGCCGACGACCGTCATCAGCGGGAAATTATGCCCCTTCGCCACCAATTGCGTGCCGATAACGATATCCGCCTCGCCATTGGCCACCGCCTCCAACTCCAGCCTGAGCCGCTTGACCCCGCCGGACAGATCGGAGGAGAGAACGATGGTGCGCTTTTCCGGAAAATGATGCTCGACCTCCTCGGCAATGCGTTCGACCCCCGGCCCGCAGGCGACCAGGTGGTCGAGCGTACCGCATTCCGGGCACGCCTCGGGCACCGGCTCGGCATGTCCGCAATGGTGGCACATCAACTGTCCGCGAAACCGATGCACCACCAGCCAGCTCGAGCAATTGGGGCACTGGAAGCGGTGGCCGCAGACACGACACAGCGTGAGCGGCGCATAGCCCCGGCGATTGAGGAACAGCAGCGCCTGTTCGCCGCGCCCGACCGCGCTTTCCACAGCATTCAGCAGCACCGGCGACAGGAAGCCGCCGCGCGCCGGGGGATCGCGCCGCATGTCGATGGTCTTCAGATCCGGAAGCGCGGCCTCCGCGAACCGGCCCGGCAAATGCAGCCGGTCATAGCGGCCGGCAAGCGCGTTGACCTGGCTTTCGACCGAGGGCGTCGCCGAGGCAAGCACGGCTGGAATCTCGCCGATCCGGGCGCGCACGACGGCCATGTCGCGGGCATTGTAGAACACACGATCTTCCTGCTTGTAGGCGGTGTCGTGTTCCTCGTCGACCACGATCAGACCCAGATCCTCGAACGGCAGGAACAGCGCCGAGCGGGCGCCGGCAACCACCCGGATGCGCCCCTCCGCCGTCTGCCGCCAGACCTTTTCGCGCATGCGCGGCGCGAGATCGGAATGCCATTCGCCGGGCTTCGACCCGAAGCGGGCCTCGAAGCGCTCCAGAAACGCCGATGTGAGCGCGATTTCCGGCAGCAGGATCAGCACCTGTCGGCCCTGCCTCAGCGTTTCGGCGATCGCCTCGAAATAGACCTCGGTCTTGCCCGAACCGGTGACGCCGTCGATAAGGGTGACACCGAACCCCTGCCCGGCTGCGGACTTGAGCTTTTCTGCAGCGGCCTGCTGATCGGGAGACAATTCGGGCGGAGCGTAATCCGGGTCCGGCGCGCCGACGGCGGGCGGCGGCGGCAGAAACACGGTGTCGAATACGCCCTGCTTCATCATGGTCTCAACCACGCTGGCGCTGACGCCAGCAGCGCGCGCCAGCCCCAGCCGCGTCCAGGAAAAGCCGTCCGAGGCCAGTTCCAACACGCGCTCGCGCGCAGGCGTCATCCGCTCCGGCGTCGTGCCGGTCAGCCTGAGTCCCTCGACCATTGGCTCGGGCTCGAGCGCGGTTGGCGCACGCACCGCCATGCGCGCAACAAGACCCGGCGGCGTCAGCGTATAGCCCGCCACCCAGTTGATGAACTTCCGCATCGCCGGGCTGATCGGCGGGCAATCGAAAACGTGCTCGATTGGCCGCAGCTTCTTCGCGTCCACCGATCCGGCATCATCGCCTTCGTCCCAGACGATCCCGATCACCTTGCGCGGACCGACAGGCACCTGCACGACGGAGCCCGGCATCACCGCCATGCCCTCGGGCACGGCATAGGAATACGGCCCCGCCACCGGCAACGGCACCATCACGGGCACGCTGCGACGAAGGGCAGGCGCTACCGGCTTTCCGAAAAGATCGAACGAATCTGAGGTCATGACTGGCAAGATTGCCTGCCGATGGCTGGAAAGTGAAGCGGCAAGGCAGGATGCGGCTCAGGCCGCCCCTTCTTCTGCCGCGGTCTTGGGTTCGGCGGCCGGCAGCGCGAAGTCCGCATCCGGATCCTTCGCCAGCGCATGAACGGTGTGGTTTTCGAGCGCGGTCGTCACGTCGGCGGCGTCGCCGTTAAGTTCCTCCGGCATAATCATCTTGCCGATGGTGAAATCGAACCGGTCGCCCTTCTTGTTCAGAAGCTCGTGGAAAACCGTCATGTCGCGCAGTTCGGTCGACCATTTTGCGAACCAGTAGAACAGGCCGGAATTGCGCGCCTTCAGATGCACCGGCAGGATCGGCAGATTGTATTTGCGGGCAAAGCCGATCGCCGAATTCTTCCACGGCCGCTCGTTGAGCTTGCCCTCGGCCCAATAGGCGATGCGGCCGGAGGGAAACAGCACCATCGCCTTTTCCTGCTTGATCGCATCATTGGTGACCTGCAGGGTTTCTCGCGCCTTGAGCTTGCTCTTGAACTCTTCGCGCCACTCGACCGGGACGATCATCTCGACCAGGCGCGGATTGACGCGCACCGCATCGCGGTTGGCGAAGAACATCATGTCCGGGCGGCGATCCTTCAGAAGATCGAACACCGCCACGCCATCGGCGATGCCGGTCGGGTGGTTGGAAACCATGATGAAGCCGCCGGCTTCCGGAATCCGCTCGCGGCGCTGGCAGTGGATGTCCAGCGTCAGCTTTTCGGAGAGATAGTTGAAGACCCCGTAACCGTCCATCGACTGGGTCTCGGTGGCGAATTCGATCGCCTTGCCGTAACCGAGCAGGGAATAAAGGAAGGGCCGCATCACCGGCCAGAACGGGCTGTGGACGATTTTCTCGCCGCGCTCGGCGATCAGCGTATCGACGATATGGCCCGGCCGTCCCTGCGAGACAAGCGCCAGCGTCTCGGCAAAATGCGTCAAGGCAGATGAGGAATCACGGCGCGCCATATAAAGTCCCGTCAATGGTGGAAGGTCTATATCCCAACTCGATATGATAAGACAATGACACCCCCCCGCGAAGCATTAGGTTTTTTCTAACGCAATCTAGTGCAGGATTGTCCCCGAACAAGATTTCGTCAAGCGCCGAGGTCATGGCCCAGGCCGACCGGCGTGGATAAACACCTGTGGATGACGGCGAGCGATCGATGGAAAATGTGCTCATTCCGGCAGACGACGCCCTGATGGCGCTTCGGCGCGACTGGCTCGAAACGCTGGACAGCGAAAGGCGGCTCGCCGACCATACGATCAACGCCTATGAGCGCGATACGCGTCAGTTTTTGCAGTTCCTGTGCCGCCATGTGGCGCGGCCGGTGCGCCTTTCCGATATCGACGCGCTGCGGCCCGCCGATATCCGCGCCTATCTGGCATTTCGCCGCAAGGGCGGGGCGGAGGCGCGCACGCTCGGGCGCGATCTCGCCGGCATACGCTCGTTCCTGCGGTGGCTGGAAAAGCGCGGGCTCGCCAATGCCGCCGGCGTGCGCGCCATGCGGGCGCCGAAACAGCCGAAATCGCTGCCGAAACCCTTGAACGCCGAAGACGCCGTGGCGCTGTCGCGCGCCGACAGCCAACTTGCGGAAGAGCCGTGGATTGCGGCGCGCAATGCCGCCGTGTTCTGCCTGCTCTATGGCTGCGGGTTGCGCATTTCCGAAGCGCTGGGGCTGACGCCCGCCGATTTCGCCGGCGCGCCGGAAAGCCTCAGGATCACCGGCAAGGGGAACAAGACGCGGATCGTGCCGCTGCTGCCGGCGGCGCTTGCGGCGGTGGAAGACTATATTCGCCTTGCGCCCTATCATCTTGTCCCGGACGGCCCGCTGTTTCTCGGCGCGCGCGGCAAGAAGCTGCAAAGCGCGATCATCCAGCGCGAAATGCAGGCGATGCGCGGCGCGTTCGGCCTTTCCGACAAGGCGACGCCGCATGCGCTGCGCCACTCCTTCGCAACCCATCTGCTGGCCGCCGGCGGCGACCTGCGCACCATCCAGGAACTGCTCGGCCATGCCAGCCTGTCGACCACCCAGGTCTATACCGGCGTCGACACCGGCCGCCTGCTGGAAATCTACGACCGGGCCCACCCGCGCAAATGAAAGGCCCCGCGGCAATCGACCGCAGGGCTTGGATAACTCCAGCAGGACTTCTGGTCAGTTGTTGTTGATATAGCCGAGATCGATCAGCTTCGCCGTCCCGTCCGGCTGCACCTTGTAGGTCTTGGAGGCCGTCCAGCCGGACCCGCCGCTGACCTGGGTGGTGAAGACGGTGCCTGGCGCGGAGATGCGGGCGATCTCCTTGTCGGCGGTGGTCTGCTTCGCGCCGTACATGGTCGGGTTGAAGGGTTGGGCGGCCAGCGCCGCGCCGGAACCGATCATCAAGGTTCCGAGCGAAAGTGCAATGATCTTCTTCATGACAGTATTCCTCGGTTGTTGAGGCAGGCGGAGACAAACCTCCCGCCGCGGAGCGACTGACTACGCCCGATAATCGCTGCCGGAAAATGAATATTCTGTTATTTTAGCATAATTTCCAATATGTTACGGTAATTTAACCCGCATGAAAAACCGGCCATGATCACCGGCGGACGTCACTTCGCCGCAATCCGAGTGGGCGACGGTCTGCCGGCGCGGGCCCGAGGCGCGCGCGCCGCCGTGACTGCGGCCGCCAGGATAAGCGCCATTCCGGCCATTTCGATCGGGGACGGAATCTGCCCGAAAAATGCGACGCCCCAGACGGCGGCGAAAACCAGATAGGCATTGTCGAACAGGCCGATCACCGGCGCCGGCGCCATGCGATAGGCCCCGGCCACCGAAACCGTGATGATCATCAGGAACGTCGCGAGCAGGCCGAGCACCGCCCAGTCGACAGCGCCGAGCGCAGGCCAGACGCCGAAGATGAAACTGCCGTCGATGCCCGCCCCGGTCACCGAAAGTGCTGCGACAAGCCCGCCGCCGGCGACAACCAGCGCCACGTTGAGGTTGAACGCCATCGCCACCGGCTGCTCCGCCCGGCATCGGCTCCAGGTGATGATGGCGCTCATGGCGTAACACAGCGCCGCGAGCAGCGGCAGAACGACATAGGGCGATGGCGAGGCAGCCGTCGGGTTGACGGCCAGAAACACGCCCACCGCCCCGGCAACCACCGCCGCCGCCCTGCGCAATCCGAGCGGCTCGCCCAACACCACCCGCGAGAGCAGCGCCATCCAGAGCGGCGCGGTATAGTAACAGGCGGCGGCCAGCGCCAGCGGTATTTCAGGCAGCGCCGCATAGTAAAAGAACCACATCGCCACAAGGCAAAGGCTTCTGAGCGTAACCCATAGCGGACGGGCAGCACGCAGGCCCCTGCCCCGCGCCCACGCCCACAGGCAAAGGAGAAAGCCAGCGCCGAGCGAGCGCGTGAGGATCAGCTGACCGAGGCTGTAATGGGCCCCGGTCAACTTCACCAGAGCATCAGACAGTGACAGCAGCAGCACCGCAAAGGTGATCAGGGCAATGCCGGTGAACTGGCCGGACGCGTTCGTTTGTTCGGAAGACATTGCGGCACCAAAGCAGTTTTTACTTGTGGGCGGAAGTGAATTCCGGTGATGTATGCTTCAATACGCCTGATGGAACCGCGAATGCCGCCGAGCCGGCGCAAGCGGTAACTGCAAGTGGGGAGGGAAATACAACGGTGATCAGGTTCTGTCTCGCAGCCTTGCTGGCGCTTTCAACCACGACCGCCGCCTTCGCCCATGGCGGCGGCTGCCGCAAGAGCTCGCCGCCCGGCCAGTGCTGCCACATGGAGAAAAAGGTCGGCAAGGTTCACTGCCACTGAGGCGGACCCCGCGGCTCTCCAACCAAAACCTCCGCCGGCGGCTACCGGCTTTCGAAAGGCAGCCTCTCGCCGGTTTGCGCGTCGAAAAGGTGAAGCTGGGCGAGATCGAAGCCGACGCCGACGACATCGCCGGGCCTGACGTCTGTACGGCCATTCACAACCAGATTGAAATCCTCGGACCCTTCGGCTGCGAGATAAGTGCTGGAGCCGGTGCTTTCGACGGTCTCGACAGAGAATTTCAGCAGCGCCTCTTCATCGGCTACGAGACGCAGATGCTCCGGCCGCAGGCCAACGGTGACCGCACGCCCTTCCGGCAGGCCCGTTTCGACGGCAATGGTCTGCGGCCCGCCAAGCTCGAGCACAAGCGATCCGCCACCCTCTCCAATGCGCGCCGATACGAAATTCATCGCCGGCGAGCCGATGAAGCCGGCGACGAAACGGTTGACGGGGCGGTCGTAGAGTTCGAGCGGCGCGCCCTGCTGCTCGATGATGCCGGCGCGCATGACGACGACGTGATCGGCCATGGTCATCGCCTCAATCTGGTCGTGGGTCACATAGACCGATGTCGCGCCCAGCCTGTCGTGCAGCGCGCGGATTTCCTTGCGCATCTGGACCCTCAAGGCCGCATCGAGATTGGAGAGCGGCTCATCGAACAGGAAGGCCTTGGGATGACGGATGATCGCCCGGCTCATCGCCACGCGCTGGCGCTGCCCGCCCGACAATTCGCGCGGATAGCGCCCGAGTAGCTCCGAAAGCCCGGTTGTCGCCGCAACCTCTTCCGCCGCCTTCTTCGCCTCCGCCTTGGCGATGCCGCGAATCCGCAGGCTGTAGGTCAGGTTCTCCTCGACAGTCATATGCGGATAAAGCGCATAGGACTGGAACACCATGGCCAGATCGCGTTTGCGCGGCGGCACGTTGTTCATCGTCTCGCCGGCAATGGTCAGCGTGCCGCTGGAGATCTTCTCTAGGCCGGCGAGCGAGCGCAGCAGGGTCGACTTGCCGCAACCCGAAGGGCCGACCAGGGCGACGAAGGTGCCCTTGGGGATGCCGAGCTCGATGTCTTTCAGGGCGTGATAGGCGCCATAATGCTTATTCACGCCTTCGAACTGGATGTGATACGTCATTTGAGGGCTCCAGAGGTGAGGCCGGACACAATACGGCGTTGCAGAAGAACGAAAATGGCGAGGATCGGCGTTACGTAAATGGTCGCATAGGCCATGATCTTGTTCCACTCGGTGGTGTTCGGGCCCATGAAGCTGTTCAGGCCGACGCTGGCCGGCTGCAGCTCGGCGGCCTGGATCATCGACTTGGAATAGACGAACTCTCCGAAGGCCTGCATGAAGATCAGGATGGCGCTGACGAGGATGCCGTTACGCGCCAACGGCAGCACGATCCTGAAGAACGCGCCGATGCGGGAATTTCCGTCGACCATCGCCGCCTCCTCAAGCTCGATCGGCACGCTCATGAAGGTCGCGCGGACGAGGACGACGAAGAACGGCATGCTCTTGGCCGCGATCGCAAGGATCACCGCGAAGCGCGGAAAGTCGAGCAGCCCGACCTGCGAGAAGCCGACGAAGATCGGCGTGATCATCAGCGACGCCGGCAGGACCTGCAACAGAAGGATCAGGAACAGGCCGGCATCGACCCAGCCGCTGCGATAGCGGGCGAGCACATAGGCGCAGCCTACGCCGAGCGCCGCAATCAGCGCGACGGAGCCGGTGGCAATCACCAGCGAGTTCCAGAGATAGCGCGCCATGTTGCGGCTCGCCCAGACATCGCCATAGGTCGCCCACTGCGGATCGGAGGGCAGCAGGCGCGGCGGCGTGGCGAACATCGCCGAGCCGGTCTTCAGGCTGGTGACATACATCCAGTACAGCGGAAACAGGTAGATGACCGCCAGCATGATGGCGATGACGAGCATCAGGCGGTTGCGGGAGGTATCGCTCATCCTCTCACCTCATGGCGTGTGGAGCGGACATAGACCAGCGAGGCGAACATCACGAACACGATCATGATGACCGAAACCGTCGCGCCCTTGGCGAAATCATACTGGCGGAACGACAGATCCCAGGCCCAGTACTGGGCGACATTGGATGAATTGTTGGGCCCGCCGTCGGTGATGGCGGCAAACAGGTCGAACTGCTGCAGAGTGAAGATCAGACCGAGCGCCACGACCGCACCAATCGTCGAGCGCATCATCGGCAGCGTGATGGTCCAGAAGCGCTGGAAGACGTTGGCGCCGTCGAGTTCGGACGCCTCATAGAAATCGCGCGGGATCGAGGACAGCCCGACCGAAAGCAGGATCATGTTGAACGAGGTTCCAAGCCAGATATTGGCGAGAATGACCGCCCAGAGGGAATAGGACGGGTCCGAGCGCCAGTAGATATTGCCATCCGTGATGCCGGTCGCCGTCAGAAGGAAATTGAGAACGCCGTAATCCCCCGACAGGATCCAGTTCCAGATCGCGCCCACGACAAGGCCGGGCATGACCCAGGACACCAGAAACAGGCCGCGCAGCCAGGAGGCGCCCGGAAACTGGGTGCCGAAGAACAGCGCAAGGCCGAAGCCGAGCACGAACTGACCGGCAATGGAGGCAAGAACGAAGATCGCCGTGTTGAGGAGGATGCCGAAGGTTTCCGGCTGGCTGAAGAGATCGACATAGTTCCGGAAGCCCACAAACGGCCGCGCCAGCTGGCCCATGCTGAACATGTCGACTTCCTGGAAGCTCATCAGCACATTGTAGAGCAGCGGCAGGCCGGACAGCAGGAACAGGAAGGCGAGCGGCACGGCCACCAGCGTGATATCGAAGCCGCGACCATCGGTCAGGCTGGAAAGGATGCGTTTCATGTCTCCTCCGGCGTTGCCCGTAAAACCATCCGCCCCGCCGAAGCGGCGCGGATGGTCTCTCCGGGAGGAAAAGGTCCGGCGGCGCCTACCAAAGATCAGGGCCGCCGTCAGGCGAAGATTACCGGTCCGGGACGGCGGAAATCTTCTGGGCGGCCTGGTCCAGCGCGGCCTGCGGGTCCATCTGGCCCGTCAGCGTGGCCTGGATGGCGTCCTGGATCGCCTTGGAGATCTTCGGCCATTGCGGATGCGGGCCGCGCGGCTTGGCGTACTTCAACTGCTCCACGAACGTCGCCAGCGCCGCATCCTTCAGTTCATTGCCCGTCGGCGGGATCGTGATGTCGGAACGGGCCGGAATCTGACCGTATTTCTCGAACATCGTGTCGTCCTGCGAGACGAAATATTCCAGCACCTCGAAGGCTTCCTCCGGATGCTCGGTGCTGGAGAAGATCGCCCAGTTATAGTCGCCCATGGCCGAGGACCGCTCTGCGCCCTCTTCCGGAACGGGCAGCAGCGCCACGCCCCAGTCGAAATCGGCATCCGCGAGCATGCGGTCGATTTCCCACGGGCCGGAAATGGCCATGGCGGCATTGCCGGCATTGAAGGTCGCCGTTGCGTTCCACTGGCTGTTGGTCAGCGTATCGGGAGAAGCGAGCTTCTCGTCCATGATCTCTTTCCACGTCGCCAGCGCCTCGACCGCGCCTTCGGTGTTGATATTGTCATAGGTTGCACCGCCCATCTGCGCCCATGGCAGGAACTGGAACGTGCCCTCCTCGTTGGCCTTGGCCGAGAAGGCCAGACCATAGACGTTGTTTTCCGGATCGGTCAGCGTACGGGCGGTCTCGACAAGCTCGTCCCAGGTTTCGGGCGGCTGGTCGGGATCGAGACCGTGCTCGCGGAACATGTCCTTGTTGTAGTAGAGCGCGATCGTGTTGGTGGCCTTCGGCACGGCGTAGTACTTGCCGTCCCAGGTCGCCGATTCCAGCGGGCCGGGGAAGTAGTTCTCGGCATTGATGACATCCGAATTCGCGATCATGTCGGTGAGATCGAGAAAGGCGTCGCGCGAGGCGAACATCGCCGTGTTCGGATTGTCGATCGCGATGATGTCCGGCGCGTTGCCGGTCGCATAGGCGCGCATGGCCTCGCTGACGACGTCATCGAACTGGATCTCGCGATATTCGACATGGATGCCGTTATCGAGAGCGTTGAACTCCTTCACCAGATTGGGGGCCGGCTGGATATCCTTGTCCAGCGACCAGACGGTGATCGTCGTATCTTCGGCATAGGCAGCAACGGCAAAGGCCGATACGCCGGCAAGCGCGACGGCGCCTGCCATAAGGGTCTTGCGAATTGTCATTTTCTCTCCTCCTTGTGATTGTGCGCGTCATCCCGGCTCCCACGGCCGGAGAAGACGGCTATTGCGGATCGACGACGAACTCGCCGCCCCGGCAATTCTTCAGGTGGTTCAGCGCGTGAACCTGCCCCGTCATTTCCAGCTCATCGCGATAGACCGGGTCGTGCCAGCCCTCGATGTCGATCGATCCGGACCAGCCGGCGAGCCTCAGCTCGGAGATCACATCCGTCCAGTTGGTATCGCCGAAACCCGGCGAGCGCATGAACACGAAGGGATGCTTTCCGAAAACGCCATGCTCGCGGATCACCTCCCAGCGAATGGTGGCGTCCTTGCCATGCACGTGGAAGAATTTGTGCGCCCATTTGCGGATCTGCGGCAGCGGGTCGATGAGATAGACCATCTGGTGGCAGGGCTCCCATTCGAGCCCGATATTGTCGTCCGGCGTCTCGTTGAACATCAGCTCCCAGGCGTCGGGATTATGGGCGATGTTCCAGTCGCCGGTTTGCCAGTTGCCGTCCATGGCGCAGTTTTCGAAGGCGATCTTCACGCCCTTGTCGGCCGCGCGCTTGGCAAGCTCGCTCCAGATCTCGCGGTAGCGCGGCAGGCTGTCCGTCAGCGGCTTGTTGCGGATGCGGCCGGTAAAGCCGGCAACGCAGGTCGCGCCGAAATGGTGGGCGTTGTCGATGCAGTCCTTCCAGCCCTGCAGCGTGTCGCGGTCGATATCGGTGGTCTCAAGCGGATTGCCGAACATGCCGAGCGTCGAGATCGTGATGTCGCGGTCGCCGATGGCCTCGCGGCAACGCTTGCCGAGTTCGGCGAGGTCCTGGCCGCGGGTGGACTGCCAGAAGAACGGCTCGAAGCTTTCGAACCCCATATCGGCGACCTTGGCGATGCGCTCGGCCGCGCCGCCTTCCGTTGCCTTGATCATGGTGCCGATGCGGATCGCTTTTGCGGGATTGGTCACGAATTCATTCCTTTACTTGCAAATCGACGGGAAGGCCGGTGCGCGCGCTTTCGATCGCACCCATGACCATTGCGAGGCTCTTGATATTGTCATCGCTTGATGTTTCCGGGCGGGTCCCGTTCAGCACCGCCCGGACGAAATCGATCATCACGCTGGCGTGGCCATGAACCTCGCTCTCATCGGGAACCGGCGGCATGTCGAGCGCCGTGAAGCCGTTCAGAAGTCCCGGTTCCTTGCCGGCAATGGTGACATCGAAATCGCTGTCGCCATCCCAGGTGATCATGCCGCGCGAACCGACCAACCGCCAGCGCCCTTCCCAGCTTGTCGGGCGGCCTTCCGCGCACCACGAGCCGCGATAGGTCAGAACCGCATCGCCGGAGAGACGATAGATCGCATTCGCCGCCGCGCCATGGGTATACCAGGAGCCGGCCGGATTGGTCTCGACGCAGTAGACGGAGAGCGGCGTCGCGCCGGACACGAAGCGCGCCGCATCCAGCGTGTGGATGGCCATATCGAGCAGCAGCACATTGTCCATTGCCTCCCGGAAGCCGCCGAAATGCGGGCCGAGAAAGAAGTCACAGTGAACGCCGGTGAGGTCTCCGATCAGGCCATCCGCAACCGCGCGCCGCAACCGGCGGATGCCCGGAATGAAGCGCCGGTTCTGGACGATGGCGTGGATTTTCCCGGTCTCCGCCGCAAGCCGCACCAGATCGCGCGCCTCTTCCAGGGAGGCCGCAAGCGGCTTCTCGCTCAGCACATGGCAACCATGGCTGAGACCGGTCGCGGCAACGGAATGGCGCGCGGCGGGAATAACCACGTCGAACAGGATGTCGGCATCGCAACGCTGCAGCGTATCGGCCAGATCCGTGCCGATGATGATATCGCCGAGATCGAATTCGGCCGCCAGCGCTTCGGCGGTGGCGCGATCCAGATCGACGAGACCCACGAGATCGATCGCGTCGCGAAGCTCTTCATTTGCCTGCAGCGCGCGAAGCCAGCCCTTGGCCATGGCTCCGCATCCGCACAGGACGGCTTTCATTTTCACGTATTTCCTCCCTTCGGGCGGCTATTTCCTTCTCCATGCCGCCCGTAAACGTTTACGGGACTATGAACCTCTCAATGGATATGTCAATAGATTTTCCGTAATCGTTTACGAAAAGAATCGTGGAGAAAAGCCGATGGCCGGCATTCGCCAGCTCGCCGATCATCTCAATATTTCAATCGGCACGGTGTCGCGCGCCTTGAACGGCAAGCCCGACGTCAATGCGGACACCCGTCGCCGCGTCCTTGAAGCGGCCGAAAAGCTGGGCTATGTCGCCAATCAGGCGGGACGCGCGCTGCGCCAGGGCAAGACCGGCATTGTCGGCTTCATGATGGAGACCGATACCGAATCCACCCGCTATGGCGATCTGTTCTTCACCAGCGTGTTCGATGGCGTGCAAAGCGTGCTGTCGCGTCACCAGCTCGATCTCGTGACCCTGCTCTGCTCCTCCAGCGAAGAGCCGGACGCCTATCTCGACCGCATCGTCGCGCGCGGCTTCGCCGACGCCATCATCCTGTCCGGCACGCGGCGGCACGATCCCCGCTTCGAGCTTCTGGCGCGGCGCAAGATACCCTTCATACCGCTCGGCCGCAGCCTGACCGATGTCGGCCAGCCCTGGATCGACCTCGACTTTGAAGGCATGGCGGAAACGGCGGTCAACCGCCTCGTCGCGAGCGGGCACCGCCGCATCGGCATCATCTGGCCGCACGGGGACTACAATCTCGCCTATATCTTCATCGACCGGATCCGCGAGACGCTCGCGCATCACGGCCTCTCCCTGCCCGACGCCTATATTTTCAAGGGGCCGCCCAACGAGGATGGCGGATACCGGATCGCCAGGGACATCAAGGCATGCGCGGAACCGCCGACAGCGATCGTGCTCGTCAACGAGGCAACCGTCATGGGGCTTTACCGGGGGCTGTCGGAAGTCGGCCTGACGCCTGGCAAGGATCTCGCCATCATCGGCCGGCACAGCCCTCAGGCGAAGTTTCTGTCGCCAAGCCTCACCTCATTCGACCTGTCGCTGCGCGATCTTGGCATCGCCCTTGCGGAAACGCTGCTCGGCTCAATGCCTGCCTATCGCGAGTTCTACCCCGATATCGTCAGCCGCCGGATCTGGCCGATGACGCTGGTGGAAGGCGAAAGCGGCTGACGGCGCGAGCTCAGCGCGCCAGCCAGCCGCCATCGACCGCCAGAATGTGGCCGTTCACATAGGCGGCGGCAGGTGAGGCGAGGAACAGCGCCGCGCCGGCGATATCCTCCGGCTTTCCCCAACGCCCGGCCGGAATGCGCTCGAGGATTTGGCGAGAACGGTCCGGGTCGTCGCGCAACGCCTTGGTATTGGCCGTGGCGATATAGCCGGGCGCGATCGCGTTGACGGTGACCCCGTGAGGGGCGAGTTCATTGGCGAGCGCCTTGGTCAGCCCGGCGACGCCGTGCTTGGAGGCGGTGTAGCCCGGCACGCGGATGCCACCCTGAAACGACAGCAGCGAAGCGGTCATGATGATCCGTCCCGATCCCGCCGCCTGCATACGCCTTGCCGCGGCCTGCGACAGGAACCAGACGGCGTCGAGATTGGCCGAAAGCACCGCCCGCCAGTCGCTCTCCGCATGCTCGACGGCATCGCCGCGCCGGATCGTGCCGGCATTGTTGACGAGGATCGAGATATCGCCGCCGAGGCCTTGGGCGGCCGCCTCCAAAAGTTTTTCCGCGCCGGCGGCGTCAACCGCGCCGAGATCGGCGGGGACACGGGCAAAGGCGCGGCCGGCCTCGCCCACAAGCCGGGCGGTCTCATCGCCCGGATTGGAGTGCACGGTGATCGCCACATCGGCCCCGGCTTCGGCCAAAGCGACGGCAATCGCCTGGCCGATGCCGCTCGCCCCGCCGGTAACCAGCGCGCGCTGGCCTTCGAGGCTGAACTGGTGTTTAAGATAGGCTTCGATACTCATGGTCGGCTCTCCGGGTAAGTGATGGCACTAAGACAGGCCTTGCGTGAAAAGTTCGAGATCGGTGCGCATCCGCTGACGCTCACCGAATGCGTCGGCATCGATCACGACGGTATGCGGTTGGAACGGCTTACCTTCGCCACCGCAAACGGTGAGAATGTGCGCGGCTTTCTGCTGCGCCCGCCGGGCGACGCGCCGGTTCCGGCGATCCTCTATATTCATGCCCATGGCAATGCCTATGATATCGGCGCGGACGAGCTTCTTTCCGGGCGCAAGGCGCTGCTCTCGCCGCTCGGCCCGGAATTCGCGCGCCGGGGTTTTGCGGTGCTGATGGTCGAGCTGCCGTCCTTTGGCGCGCGCTCCAGTCCCGGCGAAAGCGCCCGCGCCAAGGCGGCGCTGTGGCACGGCCAAAGCCTTGCCGGGCAGATGCTCGGCGAGCAGGCTGCCGCCTTTCAATGGCTGGCGGCCCGCCCCGATATCATCGCCGACAGGATCGGCGTTTTCGGCATCTCCATGGGCGCGACCTTCAGCTACTGGCTGGCGGCCACTGAGCCGCGCATCGCAGCGAGCGCGCATCTCTGCGCCTATGCCGATTATGCTGCGCTGATCACTGCCGGCAATATCGACCTCCACGGCATCTATCTCACCGTCCCCCGCCTTCTCACGCTTGCTGGCAATGGCGAGATCGCCGGGCTGATCGCCCCGCGCCCGCAGCTCATCGGCATCGGCGATCTCGATCCACTGACCCCGCCGGCTCCCTTCGAGACAGCTTTCGCGCAGACCCGCCGCGCTTATGAAGAGGCGGGGGCTGCGGACCGGCTGGTTCTCGTCCGAGAACCCGAAGCCGGCCACGTGGAAACGCCGGCCATGCGCGCGGCGGTATTTTCCTTTTTCGACCGTCATCTCGCCTTGCCCGGTGAAGACGGATCAGACTGAAACACGCGCCGTTTCAGTTCACCCGCTGCTCGTCGCTGTTGAAGAGGTGCACCCGCTCGGGATCGAAGCGCAGCGAGACATGGGTCGCCTCGGGATCGACAGCGCCGCCGCCGAACACGGCGACCAGTTTCTGCCCGCCATCGGTGTTCGCATGAACGACGGTTTCCGGCCCGAGCGCCTCGATCAGCGTGACCTCCGCCTCGATCGCATCTTCGCCGCCCTCGGAGAAATCATGCGGGCGGACCCCAAGCGTCGCGCTCTCGCCGGGCTTCAACCCGCTATCCACGCAGGCAATCCGCGCCACAAGCCCGCCGGGACCCTCGACATGGACAGCATCGGCTTCGACCGATGTGACGGTAACCGGGACGAGATTCATGCGCGGCGCGCCGATGAAGCCGGCGACAAACAGGTTCGCCGGCCGGTGGAACAGGTCCAGCGGCTTGCCGATCTGCTCGATCCTGCCGGCCCGCATCACCACGATCCGGTCGGCCAGCGTCATCGCCTCCACCTGGTCGTGGGTGACGTAGACCATGGTGGTCGTCAGCCGTTCGTGCAGGCCCGAAAGCTCGGCGCGCATGGTGATGCGCAGTTCGGCATCGAGGTTGGAAAGCGGCTCGTCGAGCAGGAAGGCCGTCGGGTTGCGCACCACCGCCCGGCCAATGGCAACGCGCTGCTTCTGCCCGCCCGAAAGCTGGCCGGGCCGGCGGTCGAGATAGGGCCCGATCTCCAGCATGCGCGCGGCCTCCTGGATGCGACTCTCGATCTCAGGCTTCGGCATGTGGATGTTTTCCAGCCCGAAGGCGAGGTTCTGGCGCACCGTCATATGCGGATAGAGCGCATAGGACTGGAACACCATGGCAAGGCCGCGATCGGCGGCCGACGCCTTTGTCACGTCCTTGCCGTCGATGATGATCTCGCCCGACGTGGGCTTGTCGAGACCGGCGATCAGGCGCAGCAGCGTCGATTTCCCGCAGCCCGATGGGCCCACCAGAACCGTGAATTCGCCATCGGGAATATCGAGATTGATATCGTGCAGGACCTTGAGTTTGCCATAAGCCCGATCAACCTTGTTCAGCGTTATCTGTCCCATGATGGCACCCTATTTCAGTCCGGAACCGGCGATGCCGGAGGTGATGAAGCGTTGCAGGAAGACGAAGACCAGCACGACCGGGATCATGGTCACCACCGTCATCGCCAGAATGTAATGCCACTGAACGTTCAGCTCGCCGGCATAGGTGTTGAGCCCGACCTGAAGCGTGTAGACCTCCTTCGAGGAGAGCACGACCAAAGGCCAGAGGAAGTCGTTCCAGCGCCAGACGACCGAGAAGATCGCGAGCACCGCCAGCGCCGGGGCCGCCAGCGGCAGCACGATGCGCCAGTAGATCTGCCATTCCGAGGCGTTGTCCATGCGCGCGGCATCCAGCAGTTCATCGGGGATCGTCAGCATGTACTGGCGCAGCAGGAACACGCCCGTGGGCGTCGCCACCGTCGGCAGGATCACGCCCCACAGCGAATTGTAGAGCCCGACGGCGCTGACGACGGAGTAGAGCGGCACCAGCAGCACCGAAAGCGGCACCATCAGCGTGCCGACGATCAGCATCAGCACGGCGTCGCGGCCCCGGAACTTGTATTTCGACAGCGCGAAGGCCGCCATCGAATTGGTGATCAGCGTGATCAGCGTCGCCATCAGGGTCACGAACACGGAATTGCGCAGATAGAGCAGGAAGTCATTGCTCTCCAGCGGGGTAACGTAGTTCTCCGTGGCAAAGCCGATCTCGCGCACCGGCGTACGCTCGGCGATATTGACCTTGATGATCTCGCCGGGATCGGCGGGATCGACCATCTGCGCAACGATGCCGATGCGCCGCACCTCGGCGAGCACCCTGGTCGAGCCGTCCGGCAGCGTCACATCATAAAGGTTGAGCGGCTTGTCATAGCCCTCGACCTCCGCCTGCTGGCTGACATAAGGCAGGATGGTGGGCGGGAACTCGGCAAGCTGCGCCGGCGATTTGAACGAGGAAAACACCAGCCACAGCGCCGGGCCGAACATGATGATCAGACCGCCGATGAGCCAGACCCAGGTGACGATATCGGTCCAGTGCCAGCCATCGCCGCCGCGCCGGCGGAACAGGAACTTCGAAACGGCACTCATTCGCGCGCTCCCTTCTGTTCGTTGCGCCGCCCAAGGCCGAGCTGCACCAGCGTGAGAACCACCAGCACCAGCCCCATCATGATCGAGGCAGCAGCGGCAAGGCCCGGATTGCGCAGCAGCGAGGCAAAGCCGACCTCGTAGATATATTGCGTCAGATACATGGTGGAGGTGCCCGGACCGCCGCCGGTCAGGACGTAGACCTCATCAAATATCTGCACGGCGCGGATCAGCGACAGCACGATGACCACCAGAAGGTTGGGCATCAGCAGCGGCAGCGTGATGCGCCAGAAGACGCGCGCCGGTTTGGTGCCGTCCATTTCGGCGGCCTCATAGAGATCGCGCGGGATCGCCTGAAGACCGGCGAGCAGGATCAGCGTGAAGAAGCCCATATGCGCCCAGACCGAAACAGAGACCGCCGCCGTGAAGGCCGGCAGACGCTCGGTTAGCCAGTCATGGGTATCGGCGCCGAATGTGTAGAGAACATAGTTGAGCAGGCCCTGACGCTGCAGGATCCAGCGCCAGATCAGGCCGACGACCACGGGCGACAGCAGCACGGGGAAGAAGAACACCGCCCGCCAGAAGCCCCTGCCCGCGATCTTGCGGTTGAGGATCAGCGCGGTGATCATCGCCGTCAGCGTCATCAGCGAGACCTGGAAGAACACGAAGATCGCGGTGTTCTGCGCCGCCTTCCAGAACAGGTCCTCGCGGCAGGTGCCGGGATCGAGATAATTTCCGCAATCGAGAAGCCGGCCATACTGCTCAAGGCCGACAAAGGTCCGGTCGGCCAGAAAATAGGCCGAGCCGGAGGTCATCGAATAGAAGAAGTTCATGACCAGCGGGATCAGCACGAACACGCCAAAAATCGCCATGTTCGGCGCCAGGAAGAACGCCGCCATGCCGCCGGTGCCCGTGGCCCGTTGCCAGACCTTGAGCGGCGGGTTCAAAAACGCGGCCAGCCACATGACCGGCGCCGTAATCACGGAGCCGGTCATGCGCTTTATGTCGGACAGGTTCGCCACTTTTCCGCGCTAGCCTACTGCTGAACCTTGTCGGCGATATCCTGGTCGATACGCGTCCAGGCTTCGTCGAGTGTCAGTTCACCGGCCATCACCTGGCTGATGCGGGTGACGAGCGCGCCGTAATAGGCCGACGCCCACTTCCATGCCGGCAGCGCATCGGCGGCGGGCAGCGTTTCCGCGGAGGACTTCACGAAGGCATCGAGCGCCGGGCCGACATTCTTGTCGTCGGTATCCCAGTTCAGGCCGCCTTCGGCAACCACGCCCTTGTGCGCGGGCAGGAACAGGGTGCGCTCGGAGAACTCCTTCACGATCTCCGGGCTCGCCAGATATTCCATGACCTTGGCGACGTCTTCCGGGTTCTTGGTGTATTTGATGCCGACGAGTGCTGCGCCGCCCTTGAGGCCAGAGCAACCGACCGTGCCGCAGGGCGAACCGATCGCCACCCAGTCAAAGGCATCGCCGATCTTGGTGGAGAGGTTGGCGACCTGCCAGCTTCCCGAATAGTAGAACGGGATCTGGGCGTTGATGAAATCGTCGGCAGCCGCGCGATAGGTGGAGCCTGCGGCCGATACCCAGGTATCCTTCAGCATCAACCCGTCATTGGTCCAGTTGACGAGCTTGGTTCCGAAGGTCTTGGTGCCCTCATCGACCGGGGCAGGCATGCCATCGGGGCCGATATAGTTTGCGCCGTAGGAGACGTTCGGGCCGGAAATACGGTGGCCGGAACGGTCGATGGCGAAGGCCGCCGCCGTCTGCTGGCTCTTGGCGACTTCGGCCGAGGCATTGACCCAGTCATCCCAGGTGGCCTTGTCGCCCGGCAGATCGACGCCCGCCTGCTCGAACAGCGTCTTGTTGGCGAAGCCGCCGGTGAGCGTGAGCTGGGTCATGAAGCCGGTAATGGCATCGGAACCATCGGGGCGCATCCAGTCGGCCTGCGCGCCGAAATTCTCCTCCCAATATGCCGGGTCGGACAGATAGGGGCGAAGGTCAAGCCAGTGATTGGCCAGCGCCTTGAGATCGGTGACGCGAGCGATATCGGGGCCCTGGCCGGCTTCGAGCTGGATCGGGAGCTGTTCCTGGATCACTTTGTAGGCAACGTTGTCGAGCGTGACGTTGATATCCGGATTGTCCTTCTGGAAACGGTCGATAAGGTCCTGCATGACCTCGCCCTCGACGCCGTCCGAATACCACATGATGCGCACATCGCCCGCGAACGCCGATGTCGAGGCCATGAACCCCGCCGCGACGATGGACAGAATGCTGACAGCATTTTTCATATCATTTTCCTCCTCTTAACCGGGCCTTCGCCCTTGCCGATCATCGGCATTTGTTGCCCACCCCACGGCAGGCGTCTCCAGAGGGCTCTCCCTGCCCTCCGGCAAAACCTTAATCCCGGAACGTCCGCGCCGCGCCCGCGATCGTCCATTGTGCCGGGTCGAGCCTGCGTCCCTCCGCCTCGACGGAGCCATCGGCTCCGAAGCGGACCCTGCCATATTCAGGATCGTCGACCAGAATATCGCCATTGGCCTCTTCCACAAGACGGAGGGTTGCAAAATCCTTCTCAATCTCGTTTGCCTTGTCGCGCTCGGCCATGCGCACGATCCATGTCGCTTTGCGGCCGGGCGCGCGCAGTTCGTTGCCCGCCGTCGGTCCGGTCGCGACGAGCGCCAGCCCGGCATCGACCTTCAGCAGCACGCAGCCGCCGCCGCTCACCGCCAGCGCCGTATCGCGGCCGATGCGGGTCTCGTCGAAGACGGATTGCGGGAACCAGCAATGAGTGAAATCCGGCTGCTCTTCGGCGCATTCGAAACGTGCGATCGCAAGGCCGCGATACTGGTGAACGCGCGGCAGCGTGCCCGATCCGCCCCAATAGGACGGCCGCCCATAGCCAGAATGCAGCACCTCGCCCGGATGGTTGATCCAGATGGTCGCATCCGGATTGTCGCCGAGGCGCAGATGCAGCACCGTTTCCTGATAGCCCCACTGGTTCCAGCGATAGGCAGCGGCGGTGCCAAGCGCGTAGGACGCGGTCTTGTAGTGATAGAGCCGCGCGAACCGGTCCTGCCCCTGGGCAAAAGTCCATTCATGCCCTTCGCTGCCGGAAACCGAGGCGATGGCGGCAAGCTCTTCCGGTATATGCAAACCGTGATCGCGCAGGCAGAGCGCCAGCTGCGGCAGGGCGTGGAAACGCATGCCGTAATTGCCGCGCCCCCAGATCATCCGCGCAATGCCGGAAAGCTCAAGCGTCCGCGAGGCCCGGAGCGTATGTTCATAGGACCGGCCCTGCGCGCCGGTCATGACGCCGTGATGGGCCGAGCGGGCGAGGATTTCGACAAGCCGGATGATGGCCTTGCCCGCGCGCTCGGCAATGTCACGGTCGGGCGCCAGCGCATAAAGCGCGCACAGGCCCTTCAGGTCGATCGGGAAATAGGGCGCGGAGTTGAACTCCGCCATTTCCCACTTCTCGAAGTGATCGAGCCAGGCGCGCACCCGCGCGGCTCCGATTGCCGACTGTTCAGCGCCCGTCCGCTGCGAGCGCACGAACCGAGCCTCAGGCATCATATGCCCCGCCAGATAGGCGGCCGTGTGAAACAACAGCGCGTGGTTTTCCGAGAAATACCACTGCACGTCATTGCCGGGCTCATCCATCCAGTAGCGATAGTTGAGGATAGCGGCATCGACACGGTCGCGGACCGTGGCCCCGATATCATCGCCATAGGCGGCGCGGCACCAGAGCAGCGGCACGAGGATGAAATCGGCGCAGTCATGGCAATCCTCGATCGCCGGCAGCGCGCTTTCGATCATCGCATCGGACTCATTGCCGGCCATGCCGGTCGCGAGGCGAGCGAGCGCGCGCACCGTATCACCCTCGGCATGGTTTGCGACTTCGCCGAGCGCTTCGGCAATGCGGTCGGTCAGACCTTCCGGAGCCTTGCCCTGACGCGCCACATGGCAGAGTTCGACGCCGAAGACGCGCGAAACGGCATAATCGCCGCGCGCCAGCGTCACCTTGAAATGGCGGAAATCGGCGGGCAGCTCTGCGGTATCGGCAACCGCCAGCCGGACCGATCCGGCCGCAAGCATTTGTTCGAAGCTCAGCGGCTTCTCGATCGACATGAAGTCGCCCTCGATCACCACCTTCGCCGTGACATCGACCGGCAGGCCGGTATCGGCGACCAGAGCCACCTCACCCTCGCCATAGACCGGCTTCTCGAAATGCATGGAGGCGAGCATTGCTTCCATCGCGTCGGCGACGGGAGCCTCGACCGGGATCGGCAAGGCATGCTCGACCACCGGGCCGGACAGATAATCGAGCTGGAAATAGTAGCGCGCATCGCGCTCGGCGAGATCGTCGAAGACGATGCCGATGACATTGTCGCCGGCCTCGAGCTGAACCGTGAATTCCTCGATCGTCTCGAGATTGCGGCCATACGGCGCCATGAAGCCGACTTCGCGGCCGTTGACGAACAGCACCGCGCCGCCGCAGGTGCGCAGCGCCAGCCGGGCTTCGCCGGCAGATGCGGCGCGGATCGTGGTTTCGGCGAAGGTCTTGAGCTCGGTTGCGCGGAACCAGAAGCCCGAGAGATCCACGCGCGGCGAGCCGAAGGGCAGCCAGGTGCGGGTAAGCTTCGGGCGTGTCTCGCCGATCGCGGGCCGCTTTCCGCGCCGCTCGGCGGCAAAGATCGTCCGGCAGGGATATTCGTGCGGGATGAAGTTCTTGTGCTTGGTCAGAAAGAAGAAGGGGTCCATTTCCCCCTGCATCGGCTGGTCGGGCACGTCGTAGCGCGCCTCCTCCGTCGCCGAAAGCCGCCAGTAGACGATCGGCGCGCCCGCCTGCAGCGGACGCCGTAGCGTCTTGTCCGTCTGGTTCAATGCCGAATTCATCTGAGCTCCCTGATCGCAACCGGATCGACATCGGTATAGGCCTGATTTTCGCCGGTCATGCCCCAGACAAAGGCATAGGGCCCGGTGCCCGCGCCCATATGGATCGACCATGCCGGCGAGATCACGATATCGCCATTGGCGACGACAAGATGGCGGGTATTGTCGGGACGGCCCATAAAGTGGAAGACGCGGTCCTCGTCATCGAGATCGAAGTAGCAATAGGCCTCCATGCGCCGCTCGTGGAGATGGGGCGGCATGGTGTTCCAGATACTGCCCGGCGCGGGGTCGGTGATGCCCATCAAAAGCAGGCAGGAGGGCGCGACCTCCGGATGGATATACATGCGCAGTTCGCGCTTGTTGGATTTCGCCGCGTCGCCCATCACCAGCGGCTTGGACTCGGCCCGCTTGATCAGGCGATGCGGAATGTCCGCGCCGGCGGGGACAGAGTTCATGTAGAACCGCGCCGGTTTGCTGGCATCGGTGCTTTCCAGGCTCACGCTCTTCGCGCCCCGGCCGATATAGAGAATATCGCGGTTGTCGAGTTCATGGCGCGCGCCATCGACCGTGATCGCGCCCGGGCCGCCGAGATTGGCGATGCCCATTTCGCGGGCGTCGAAAAACGCCTCGGTGCCAACCTCGGCTCCGTCGCCGAAGGAGAGCGCGCCAGAGGTTGGCACCGCGCCGCCGACGATCATGCGGTCGACATGGGTGTAGGCGAAGCGGATTTCGCCGGGCGTGAACAGGCCTTCCACCATGAATTCGTCGCGCAGCCGCGCCGTGTTCATGCCATCGATATCGGCAGGCGAAGCGCCATAAAGCGTTTTCAGCATGCTGTGCTCATCCTTTCATTGCTGTGATGCAGGCCTTCGGCAAGGCACAGGATCGCAAGCGCCTGTCCATAGCCCGTCGGCTGCACCGGAATATCGCGGTAAAACTGAAGATCATGGCCCATGCGGGTGCCATAGGAGACGTTCGAGACCACGCCGTCATCGCTGATATTGGCCATGACCGCATCGAGCGCCCGCAGCCCCGCCTTCTCGCAGCCCTTGGGCCCGAGGCCCATGCGGGCGGCCTTCATCAGCCCGAAGCCGAAGCCGGCCGTCGCCGAGATTTCCTCATAGGATGACGGGTCGTCGACCAGCGTGGTCCATGCGCCCGACGGCGTCTGGTACTTCAGCAGCGCCTCGATCTGGGTCTGAAGCACGCCGAGAAGATAGGCCTCGACCGCAGGCGACAGATCGCAGAGTTCGATCAGCTCGAGAATGCCGACCGTGATCCAGGCATTACCCCGGCCCCAGAGCGCGCGGGCGAAATTGTGCCGGCCGGCAAAGGTCCAGCCGTGATACCAGAGCCCGGATTTCGGATCGGCGAGATAGCGGGCATGAACCAGAAACTGGCGCTCCGCCTCATCGACAAAACGTCGTTCGCCCGAGGCCTGCCCATAGGAGGCGAGGAAAAGCGCGACCATGAACAGCGTATCGTCCCACAGCTCATTGTCGTTGATCTTGTCGGAAACGTCGTGCTGGAAGCCGCCTTCCGGCGTTCGCGGCATCTCGGTAACCACCCGCTCGGCCCAGTCGCGCAACACCGCCTCGTATCGCGGCTGACGTTCGCGCCGCCAGATTTCGCTGAGCGCCAGCATCGGCGCGGTGGTATTGACGTTCATCTTCGGAAGGCCCGCCTCGATGCGGCGGTCGTACCAGTCTTCGAGGATCTTCAGATGCGCCGCATCGCCCGTGTGCCGCCACAGTCGCTGCAGGCCATAAAGCCCGACGCCCTGCGGCCATTCCCAACTGTCGAAGCTGACATAATCGCCCGGCGTGCCGTCGAGATTGGGCTCATCGAAGCGCCCGTCATGGCGCAGTCCCGTCATCCCGCGCACCAGCGCCGACAAGCTGTCGGAAATCTGATCGGCCGTTATCGGCATGTTTCCTCCCATTCATTCCTCCGAACAAACTGTTCCACACAAAAAGCTGTTGCGCAATTTGCAAATTTTTTGCAGTTTTGGAGCAAACAGGAGGCATTAACGATTCACGGCAAGCGCGGCAAGCCGAACCGACGGGTCCGGCTGGAGGAAATCGCCCGCAATTGCGGGGTATCGGTATCGACCGCATCGCGGGCGCTTGCGGGCACCGGCGGGGTGAAGGACGAGTTGCGGGCGAAGATCGTCGAGACCGCGCTCGCGCTCGGCTATGTCAACCCGACATCGGCCGCCGGCCGCCGTATTATCCTCGCGACATCGAGCGTTGCGATGATCGACCACCAGCGCAACCAGTTCACCTACCACGTTCTCGACGGCCTTAACGAACGGGCCGAGGCGCTCGGCATCGAACTGGTTACCCGCGCGGTCGCGACCCCCGAGGATGAGGCGCAGCTTTTGGCCGAGGGCGAAGCGGACGCCTCCGTCGCCGGCTGCCTGTTCCTGACGCTGGATGATGCGCAGGTGCTTACCCGCTCGGGCGGTTTTTCCAAGCCTATCGTGCTGATCAACGGCGACGATCCGGCCATGCGCCACTCCAGCGTGACGCCCTGCAACCGCTCCGCAGCACGGCTCGCCGCCGACCACCTTCTCGATCTCGGCCACCGCCGTATCCTGTTCCTGATGCATCCCGGCCGGCGGACGATCGAGCGCCGCTTCGAAGGCTGGCGCGATGCGCTGCGCGCCCGCGGCATCGAGGATATCGACGACATGGTGGTGACAGTCGAGGACTGGCTGCCGGAACTTGCAAGCCGCGCGATCGCTGAACGGCTGGAAAGTCGCGGCGCCGATTTCACGGCCGTGCTGACTGCCGGCGACAGCCTCGCCTACGGCGCGATGCTCGCCATCCAGCAGGCCGGCTATAGCGTGCCGGAGGATTTTTCCGTGGTCGGCATGGACGACCTGCCGCTGTCGGGCTTTTCCGACCCGCCGCTGACAACGATGCATATCCCGATGCGTCATATCGGCTCCGCCGCCCTCAGCCTTCTGCTCGATGATCTCGGCGTCACCCGCCTGCCGGCGCGACGCGTGGAGCTCGCCTGCTGGCTTGTCGAGCGGGCCTCGACCGCGCCGGTAAGGCCTGACCGATAACACCGGGATGAAGCCGCTGCGACCTCAGTTGGTACGCCAGACAAGCGACCCTGATACTTTTTTCACCGCCGTGAAAATTGTCGGCACAGAAACGCGTTTTTTTGTTTACGCGCCGGTTTCAAAAGGACTAGCCAAAGAGCAATCGCAGGCCAAAACGGCTCTGATTGTATCGATTAAGGGAGGCATGACATGGAAGCACTGGTCTTGGAGAAGAAAGGCGAACTTTCGCTGCGCGACTTCGAGGTAGACACAGCGCTGGGCCCGCAGGATGTGCGGATCAAGACCCACACGATCGGCATCTGCGGCTCCGATGTTCACTACTATACCCACGGCAAGATCGGCCATTTCGTGGTGCGCGAACCGATGATCCTCGGCCATGAGGCCTCCGGCACCGTGATCGAGACCGGGTCCGAGGTCACGCATCTGAAGGCGGGAGACCGGGTCTGCATGGAGCCGGGCATCCCGGATTTCACCTCGCGCGCGTCCAAGCTCGGCATCTACAATGTCGATCCCGCCGTCAGGTTCTGGGCAACGCCGCCGATCCATGGCTGCCTCACGCCGGAAGTGATTCACCCCGCAGCCTTCACCTACAAGCTACCCGATACAGTCAGCTTCGCCGAGGGCGCGATGGTCGAGCCGTTCGCGATCGGCATGCAGGCCGCATTGCGCGCCCGCATCCAGCCCGGCGATATCGCCGTCGTCACGGGGGCCGGCCCGATCGGCATGATGGTGGCGCTGGCGGCGCTGGCCGGCGGTTGCGCCAAGGTGATTGTCGCCGATCTGGCCCAGCCGAAGCTCGACATCATCGGCGCTTATGACGGTATCGAGACGGTCAATATCCGCAACCGTCCCGCCGCCGAGGCCGTGGCCGAAGCCACCCATGGCTGGGGCGCGGATGTGGTCTTCGAATGCTCGGGCGCTGCCCCCGCGATCCTCGGCGTCGACAAGCTCGCCCGCCCCGGCGGCGCGGTCGTGCTGGTCGGCATGCCGGTTGAGCCCGTCCCCGTCGATATCGTCGGCCTGCAGGCCAAGGAGCTTCGCGTCGAGACGGTATTCCGCTACGCCAATGTCTATGACCGCGCGATCGCATTGATCGCCTCGGGCAAGGTCGACCTGAAGCCTCTGATCTCCGATACCCTGCCCTTTGCCGAGAGCATCGCCGCCTTCGATCGCGCCGCCGAGGCCCGCGAAACCGACGTCAAACTCCAGATCGTGATGCCGGACTGATCCGCCATTGGCCGGTCCCGCGTCCTGGCGGGACCGGCTTGGGTGCCAAGTGGCCCCTGTTCTGATGAAAAACCGTTTTACACCCTCAAAACTGCAAGAAAAGTATAAGCGCTAAATGGTGCTTATCGACTACGCGCCTTCCTGATTGACAATTGGCAATCAGACGTATTTCGCAGCATTTTCCTCAATTTAGCCCGAAAACCCGACCATTTTACGCTGCGTTGCGATATGAGACTTCTGCATTGCGGCAGCCTCAGGCGCGCTCACAAACGCCGCCCTGTCAATTTCGACGAATTCCCGGTCAAAAAAGTATCAGTAAATTTTCCGTGGTGATGTTGAGACGAACCACGGCTGCAGCGTAGTGTTTCTCCAACATTGATGCCGTGGAGGGAGCCACGACAAACGCCGCCCGACTATCGCCGGCGAGGGAGGATCAGAGGATGCAACCGGATCTGGAGCTTGTTCATATTCGCAAGGGTGAATCCTTCGCGGCATGGAAGCATGGCTACCCGTTCCGCACGGTGCGCTGGCACTATCATCCCGAATACGAAATTCATCTTGTCGTTGATACCTCGGGCAAGTTCTATATCGGCGACTTCATCGGGGATTTCGGTCCCGGCCAGTTGATCATGACCGGCCCCAACCTGCCGCAGAACTGGATCAGCGATATCGAGCACGACGAAACCGTCCCGCTACGCTCTCTGATCATCCAGTTTCCCGAAAAGTTCATTGAGGACGCCTGCGCGGCAATGCCAGAGATGCAGGCGATCCGCCCGCTTCTGGAGCGCAGCCATCGCGGCCTGCTGTTCGACGATGCCACGAGCCGGGCCGTGCGGCCGCTGCTTGAGCGGCTGATCGAGGCGCGCGGCATGCAACGCCTGTCGCTGTTCTGGCAGATTCTCGACATTCTCGCCGAGTCCGAGGATCCGGAAGTGCTGGCAAGCCTCAGCTACGAGCTCGACCTTTCCGATATCGATTCCCGCGGGGTCAATCGTGCCATCGCCTATCTGCGCGAACACCTGACGGAACCGGTGGACGAGAGCGAACTTGCCGAACTTGTCGGGCAGAGCACGAGCGCATTTTCACGGGCCTTCAAGCGCCATACGGGCACGACGCTGGTGCGCTACAAGAACCAGCTTCGGATCGATCTCGCCTGCCGGCTTCTTCTTGATTCCGAGGAGATCAAGGTGGCAGAGATCTGCTACGAGGTCGGGTTTTCGAACCTGTCCAACTTCAATCGCCACTTCCTGAAGTTCAAGGGCATGTCGCCCTCGCAATTCAGGACGACTTTTGCGGCCAACGGGGCTCTGGCCATGGCGGACTGAGCCCAGACGAAATCACCGGAATTCAGCAATTCGGGCGACATGGTGTTGTCCGGAAACGGGAGGCCTTTGCCTGCCCGCACCAATGGGAGGACTTGATATGAATATTCTGACGAAGACACTGTCCGTTGCAGCCCTTGCCGCAACGACGGCTTTGCCGGCCCTGGCCCAGGATGGCGGCATGAAGATCGGCATGACCTTTCAGGAGATGAACAACCCCTATTTCGTCTCGATGAAGGAAGCGCTGGATGAAGCGGCCGCAAGCCTCGGCGCCGAGGTGATCGTTACCGATGCCGGCCATGACGTCGCCAAGCAGATTTCCGATGTCGAGGACATGCTGCAGCAGAACATCGACATTCTTCTGCTCAACCCGACCGACAGCGCCGGCGTCGAATCCGCCGTCAACATGGCCAAGCAGCAGGGCGTGATCGTGGTTGCCGTGGATGCCAATGCCGCTGGCCCCGTCGATACGTTCGTCGGCTCCAAGAACCGCGATGCCGGCTACCAGTCGTGCAAATATCTCGGCGAAGCGCTCGGCGGTTCGGGCGAGGTGGCGATCCTCGATGGCATTCCGGTGATCCCGATCCTTCAGCGCGTCGAAGGCTGCAAGGCAGCGCTTGAGGAATTCGACGGGATCGAGCTGGTCGACGTCCAGAACGGCCGACAGGACCGTTCGGTGGCGCTGGGCGTGGTCGAAAACATGATCCAGTCGCACCCCGATCTCGCCGGCATCTTCTCCGTCAATGACGGCGGCGCGATGGGCGCACTGGCGGCCATCCAGGGCTCCGGCAAGGACATCAAGCTGACTTCGGTCGATGGCGCGCCGGAAGCGGTAAAGGCCATCAGCGACGGCACGCCCTTCATCGAAACCACGGCTCAGTTCCCGCGCGATCAGGTGCGCGTCGGCCTCGCCATGGCGCTCGCCCAGAAGTGGGGCGCCCGCGTCGTGCCGGCAGAGGTTCCGATCGACGTGCGCGTGGTCGACAGCGAGAACGCTGCCGACTTCAGCTGGTAACGTCTCCTCCAGGCCGCCCCCGCGTTCTTTTTTGAACCGGGGGCGGGCTTCCTCTTCCGTGCGCGGGAAAAGATCATGCTGGAATTGAACGGGATCAAGAAAAGCTTCGGGAAGATCGAGGTCCTGCATGGCGTGGACCTTCATGTCGAGGCGGGTGAAATCCATGCGCTTCTGGGCGAGAACGGCGCCGGAAAATCGACGCTGATGAAGATCGTCTCCGGCATTTTCCGGCCGAGCGAGGGCACCATCCGCGTTGACGGCAAGGAACGCCATTTCGCCGATTACGACGAGGCGATCGATGCCGGCATCGGCATCGTCTTCCAGGAATTCAGTCTCATTCCCTATCTGACCGCCGTCGAGAACATGTTTCTCGCCCGCGAGATCAGCAACCGCTTCGGCCTGCTCGACCGAAAGGCCATGCATGAGCGGGCGCGCGCGATCCTGCGCCAGCTCGATGTCGATCTTCCGCTCGACGTGCCCGTCGGCAGGCTTTCGGTGGCCGAACAGCAATTCGTCGAAATCGCCAAGGCGCTGTCGCTCAACGCGCGAATCCTGGTTCTGGACGAGCCGACGGCAACGCTGACGCCATCGGAGGTCGAGCACCTGTTCAAGGTGATGCGCGAATTGCGCGGCCGGGGCGTCGCGGTGGTGTTCATCTCACACCATCTCGAGGAGATTTTCGAGATCTGCGACCGCATCACCGTGCTGCGCGACGGCGACTTCGTCGCCGCCTGCCGCGTGGCCGATGTCGATCACGACCGGCTTGTGGAAATGATGGTCGGGCGGCGCATCGAAAACAGCTTTCCGGCAAAGCCCGAGCCGAAACCGGATGCCGCCATGCGGCTGGAGGTCAAGGAGCTTCAGTTGCGCAAGGGCGGCCCGGTGTCCAAGTTCGAACTGCGCGAGGGCGAGATCCTGGGCTTTGCCGGCCTTGTCGGCTCCGGCCGCACGGAAACGGCGCTCGCCATGCTCGGCGCCCATCCGGCAAGCCGCTGCAGGATGATGATCGATGGCGTGGAGACGCGTCTTTCCTCTCCCGCCGACGGTCTGGCGCGCGGCATCGGGCTTTTGCCGGAAAGCCGCAAGACCGAGGGGCTGATCACCAGCTTTTCGATCGTGCAGAACATCTCGCTCAACAATTACCGCAAATACCGCGCGGCCCGCTTCTTCATCGACATGAAGAAGGAAATGCTCTCCACGCAGGCAGCGATGGATCAGGTCCGCGTCAAGTCGCAGGGCCCGCGCGCCCGGGTCGACACGCTTTCGGGCGGCAACCAGCAGAAGGTGGTGATCGCCCGCTGGCTGAACCACGACATGAAGGTGCTGATCTTCGACGAGCCGACGCGCGGCATCGATGTCGGCGCCAAGGCCGAGATCTACCAGCTGATGCGGGAATTTTCGGCCAAGGGCTATTCCATCATCATGATCTCGTCGGAGCTTCCCGAAATCGTCGGCATGTCCGACCGGGTCTGCGTCTTCCGCCAGGGCGGCATCGTCGCCACCGTTGAGGGCGAGAGCATCAATTCGGAAGAAATAATGAAGCATGCAACCACCGGGAGGGTTCAAAATGTCGCATGATGCAAATGCCAATGCGGCCGAAGCGGACGACAAGGCCAACGAAAGAAACTGGGGGGCGCTGCTTCATTCACCGCTTCTTTTGCCGCTCGCGGGGCTGATCGTCGTTTCGATCCTGATGGGGATCGCCAGCGACAATTTCTTCAGCGTGTCGAACATCTTCAACGTGCTGAGGCAGGTTTCGATCGTCGGCATTCTGGCGGTGGGCATGACCTTCGTCATCCTGACCGGCGGCATCGATCTCTCCGTCGGCGCGGTGATGGCGCTTGCCGGAACCATCGCCGCGGGCCTGATGGTCAATATGGGCATGCCCGGCTGGGTGGGACTTCTGGCCGGTCTCAGCGTCGGCATTGGCCTCGGCACCTTCAACGGCGTTCTGGTCGCCTGGGGAAAGATGCCGGCGATCATCGTGACGCTTGCCACGATGGGCATCGCACGCGGTCTTGGCCTGATCTATTCCGGCGGTTATCCGATCAGCGGCCTGCCCTCCTGGATCGCGTGGTTCGGCATCGGCCGGATCGGCAATGTGCCAGTCCCCGTCATCCTGATGTTCATTATCTACGCCCTCGCCTGGGTGCTGCTGCAGCGCACGCCCTTCGGTCGCCATGTCTATGCCATCGGCGGCAACGAGACGGCGGCGAGGCTGTCAGGCGTGAAAACGCAGTATGTGAAATCTGCCGTCTATGTGATTTCCGGTCTGACGGCGGCGCTTGCGGCGGTGGTGCTGACCGGGCGGCTGATGTCCGGCCAGCCCAATGCCGGCGTCGGCTTCGAACTCGACGCGATCGCCGCCGTCGTGCTCGGCGGAACCGCGATTGCCGGCGGGCGCGGGCTGGTGCTCGGCACGCTGATTGGCGCGGTGCTTCTCGGCATCCTCAACAACGGCCTGAACCTGATGGGCATCAATCCCTACCTTCAGGACGTGATCAAGGGTTTCATCATCCTGCTCGCCATCTATATCGGCCGCGAGTGGCGCTGAGACGGTTTCAAAAACAACAACAAAACGCAGATTCTAGGAGAAAAGAATGTCTGTTTCGCTGGATGGCAAGATCGCCGTCATTACCGGTGCGGCCTCGGGAATCGGCCTTGCCACAACCGAAAAGCTTCTGGCCGCGGGCGCGACGGTAGTGATGGTCGACCGCAACAAGCAAGCGCTCGATGAACTGGTCCAGCGACTCGGCCCCAACGCCGTGGCGCAAGTCACCGACCTTCTGGATTTCGACAGCTGCAACGCCATGGTGCCGGATATCCTCGCAAAGGTCGATCACATCGATATTCTCTACTGCAATGCCGGCACCTATATCGGCGGCGATCTCACCGACACCGATCCGGCCACCATCGACCGGATGCTGAACCTAAACGTCAACGCGGTGATGAAGAATGTCCACGCCGTGGTGCCGCATATGAGCGATCGCAAGACCGGCGACATCATCGTCACCTGCTCGATCGCGGGCCACTTCCCGGCTTACTGGGAACCGGTCTACACATCCTCGAAATGGGCCATCACCTGCTTCGTGCAAACCATGCGTCGCCAGATGATCCCGCATGGCGTGCGCGTGGGACAGGTGTCCCCCGGCCCCGTGGTTTCCGCGCTTCTCGCCGACTGGCCCGAGGAGAACCTGCGCAAGGCGAAGGAAGCGGGCGCACTGATCGACCCGGAAGAGGTTGCCGATGCGGTGGAATACATGCTGACCCGCAAGCGCACCGTCACGATCCGTGACATGATTGTGCTGCCGACCGCTTTCGACAGGGTCTGACCGGACAGGGAGAGGCGCGTGACCAGCTATTTTGTGGGGATTGATGTCGGCACCGGCTCGGCCAGAGCCGGTATTTTCGACGCGGCGGGCAATCTGCTGACCACGGCCAAGCGCCCCATCGACATCCACCGCGCTGATGGCGGCATCGTCGAGCAATCCAGCGAACAGATCTGGCAGGCTGTTTGCCAGTCGGTCGCAGAAGCTGTCGGCTCTTCGGGCGTTGATGCCGGCCAGATAAAGGGCGTCGGCTTCGACGCCACCTGCTCGCTGGTGGTGCGCGGACCGGACGGGCCGCTGCCGGTCGGCGACCACCCCGACCGCGACATCATCGTCTGGATGGATCATCGCGCCCTTGAACAGGCCGAACGGATCAATCGCGGACAACACGACGTGCTGCGCTATGTCGGCGGCCGGATATCGCCGGAAATGGAAACACCGAAGCTTCTGTGGCTGAAGGAAAACCGCCCGGAGACCTTTGGCGCGGCGAAGCACTTCTTCGACCTCACCGATTTCCTCACCTGGAAAGCGACCGGGGCCACGGAGCGTTCCGCCTGCACCGTCACCTGCAAGTGGACCTATCTCGCCCATGAAGGCCGATGGGATGCCGACTATTTCCGAGAGATTGGGCTTGAGGAACTCGCGGACGAAGTCTTTGCCCGCATTGGACAAACGGTCGTCGATCCCGGTACGGCGCTGGGCCACGGACTGACGGCGGAAGCCGCCGACGCCATGGGCCTTCGCTCCGGAACGGCCGTTGCCGCCGGCCTGATCGACGCCCATGCCGGCGGCATCGGCACGGTCGGCGCCAGCGGCGGGGCCGGCGATCCAACGCGCACCATCGCCTATGTCTTCGGCACCTCGTCCTGCACCATGACCACGACCCGCGACCCGGCTTTCGTGCCGGGCGTCTGGGGCCCGTATTATTCCGCGATGGTTCCCGGCATGTGGCTGAACGAAGGCGGTCAATCGGCCGCGGGTGCCGCCATCGATCAGCTCGTGCGCCTGCATCCTCATTTCACAGAAGCCGAAGCGAGCGCGAAAGACGAGGGCAAGGCCCTGCCCGTTTGGCTGGCCGACCGGGCGCTGGCACTGGTCGCCACGCCGTGCGATGCCGTCCGCCTTGCCGACGACCTGCATGTGGTGCCGGAATTTCTCGGCAACCGCGCGCCCTTCGCCGATCCGCATGCCCGCGCGGTTATCATGGGGCAAGGGATGGAGACCGGTACGGACAGTCTGGTCGCGCTTTACGTCGCCGGCATTTGCGGCCTCGGTTACGGGCTCAGGCAGATCGTCGAAACCCAAGCCGCGAATGGCGCGACCATTGATGCCATAACTGTCAGTGGTGGGGGCGGCGCTCATCCCCTCACCCGGCAGCTGCTTGCTGATGCCACCGGCTACCCGGTCGATATCACCGCCTGCCCGGAGCCGGTTCTGCTCGGTTCGGCGATGCTGGGTGCGGTCGCAGCCGGCAGCCATCCGGACCTGCAAGCAGCGATGCCAGCCATGTCCCAGGTCGCTACGCGATGCCACCCCGCGGACGGCCTCAGTCACCGCCTGCATGACAATCGCTATCAGGCGTTTCTGACCCTGCAGCGCACCGCGCGCGAGATTCGCCAGTCGACAACGGCGCTTCTAGAATAGGCGCAATCAACCCGGAGCGAGCTCGCTCCTTATCCTGGTTTATAAACGCATCTTCGCCACTGGCCGCGAAATGCGGCAATGGAGGCCGTCATGCAGTTTTCCGGAAAAACCGTCATCATCACCGGCGCGGGCAAGGGGATCGGGCGCGCCTGCGCCGAGCTCATGGCCGCGCGCGGCGCCGCAGTGGTCGCGCTCAGCCGCACCATGAGCGATCTCGAAAGCCTGAAGGCGGAGATCGGCTGCCGCATCGTTCAGGTCGACCTGCAGGACCCGAAAGCCGCCCGCACCGCGATGGCTGAAGCCGGCACAGCCGATTACTTGATCAACAGCGCTGGCATCAACGTGCTAGAAAGCACGTTCGACATGACCGACGAAGGCTATGAGGCCGTACTGGGCATCAATCTGCGCTCCGCCCTGATCACCTGCCAGGAATTCGCGCGGGCCCGCCGCGCGGCTGGCGGCGGCGGGGCGATCGTCAACATCTCCTCCATCGCCGGCCATCGCGGCTTTACCGAACATCTCTGCTACGCCGCCTCCAAGGCCGGCCTCGAAGGGGCGACGCGGGTGATGGCTAAGGAACTCGGCCCGCACAATATCCGCGTCAACGCCGTCGCCCCGACAATCACGCTCACCGAACTCGCGGTCGAGGCGTGGAGCGATCCGGCCAAAAGCGAACCGATGATGGTCCGTCACCCGCTCGGCCGGTTTGCCGAAGCCGACCACATCGCCGCCAGCATCGCGATGCTGCTGTCAGATGACAGCGCGATGGTCACCGGCGCAGTCCTGCCGATCGACGGCGGGTTCCTGGCGGTATGAGCTCTGGCCGATGCCTTCTTCAAACGACGGAAAGGCGGCTCCTCAGAATTTGATACTGAATAACGCCGTCAGATTCTGACTTTGGGCGCTGTCGCCGAACTCGCCGGTATAGGTGATGCCAATGCTGACATTGTCCTGCAACGCGGTCTGCCAGCCAACGGAGAACACCGCATGGTCAACCGCGTGCGGCGTGCCGGTCACGCCGAAGGGATCGCCGCCCGAAAACGCCACCATCGTATCCGAGTCGAGATCGCCATAGCCATGCCGCCAGCCGACCGACGCGGTGACCTGGCTCTCATAGCTGCCAAGCGCGAATTCATGAGCCCCGCTAAGTCCTATCGTGGTGAAGCCGGTATCCATCGTCTGCTTCAAGGAGGACAGCACGGCAAGCCGGCCCGTTTCCGTGAAGGCATCCGCTTTTTGATGGACATAGACAGCATCCAGGAATGGCCCGAATTGGAGAGTGTCGGTGATCTCGAACGCATAGCTGATGCCGCCAAAAAGCTGGAAGGTTCCGCCATCAAAGCGACCCCTGATCCGCTCGGACAGTTGCAGGAACTCGATGTCGCGCCGGCTTGAGGCGTCGCGCCAGGTATAGGCTGCGCCGAAATCGACAGCGAAGCCACTGAAAACGCCGCCGCCATAGAGGCCGACCGTAAAGTCGTCGGATATTCCCCTGGCATTTCCCTCGTCAACCTCGTAGGTCGAATGACCGTAGCCGGCAAGCGCGCCGAAGCGCATGTTCGAAAACGTGGCGAAATCGCCGCCGACGAAGACGCTGTTGGATTTCCAGTCATAGGTACGCGTGCCCTTTTCGTTGGTCCAGCGGGCCCGGCTGCTGATCACTTTCCCTAGCCCGGCTCCCCTGTAGATCGGGTCATTGTCGGGTACTCCCTGGCCGGATGCGACTGCATCAACCCTGCCGGCGTCGGAACCAACCGGCACGCGGCCATCCGTGATCACTGGCGAATTATCATTCTCGGAAAGGGTCTCCGAAACGGGAGCGACCGCGCAATGCTGCCGACGGTGCCCGGTTGGGATGATGGCGCTACCGTCGTTGGACCCGGTGTTCAACTCACAGCTCTGCGCATGAACCACGCCTGACTGTCCGGGAAGAACGCCGCTTTCTAGAAAAAGGCAGCCCGTCACCGCCGCGCCGACGACCATGCGGAAAAGGCGTGACTGCGGCGCTTGAAGCCGTTGCCCTAATGCGAGAACGGAACCTTCCCTGTGCTGCGCCAAGGTCATCAAAATACCTCCGGCAACATGCCGACAACGGCAACCGCCATCCGCATGGCCTAAATTCGCGTTTATACTACATGTATCTTCTATATGTACCCATTTTATATTTATATTTATTCGATATCAATAAACTTATTTAGATGACAAAATTCTAATGAAAGTAAACACTCGATTTAAACATGTATATAATGACAATTATTACTATTTTTACTCTTGATCTTCGGAGCCGGCTGGAGAAAGCCACAACGCAGGAATTCTGCTGCTGGGCGCGAACTACCGGATTTGCCATCCAGGGATAATACCAGTATAAGTCCACATAACTTTTTTGGAGCCACCGGAATCGCCCATGGCCGCGACGGACATCATCGAGCGCGTGCGCATTGCCCTTGCAGACAGCTCGGCCGACATTCCCCTGTACAAGCGGCTGAAGGCGGCGCTTGAACAGGTGATCCTGTCCAACGCGCTGCATGCCGGCGAGCGGCTGCCGGGTGAACGAATCCTGGCGGATGCGCTGGGACTTTCGCGGGTCACCGTGCGCAAGAGCTTCGCGCTGCTGCAGGAGGACGGGCTGCTCAGCCGCCGCCATGGCGCTAGAACGGAGATCGCCTCCAAGGTCGAGAAGACTCTGTCGACGCTCACCAGCTTTTCGGAGGACATCCGTTCGCGCGGCATGGAGCCCGGATGTATCTGGCTTTCCAAGCTTATCAGCCGTCCATCGCCGACGGAAATGATGGCGCTCGGCATTGGCGGCAGCGAGCAAATCCTGCGCATGCAGCGCATCCGCACAGCCGACGGCAAACCGATCGCGATCGAGATCGCCAGCGTGCCGCAGCGCTACCTGCCCTCGCCCGAACTGGTCGGAAATTCGCTCTATGAGGCGCTGGAGGCGCGCGGCTTTCTGCCGCAACGGGCGGTTCAGCGCATGCGCACCCGCGCGGCCTCGCGCGAGGACAGTGAACGGCTTGCCTGTCCGCCCGCCGCGCCGCTTCTGGTGACCGAACGCCGCTGCTTCCTGGCGCAGGGCGAGGTCGTGGAATATTGCGAGACGCGCTATCGCGGCGACGTCTACGACTTCGTTTTCGAGCTTCAGCGATAATACCAGTCATAAACTGGTTGCATTCTGGTCTCTTCTGCGTTGCTATAGCCAAAAAGCAGCGAGGATTCCGGTGCAGCCAGACTTTCTGAAAAACAGCCTGATCGTGTCATGCCAGCCCGTGCACGGCGGGCCGATGGATGAGCCGGTGTTCGTGGCGGGCTTTGCCATGGCGGCTGTCGCGGCCGGGGCGAGCGCGCTCAGGATCGAATCCGCGCGCTATGTCCGCGCCGTCCGCGAGAAGGTCAGCGTCCCGATCATCGGCATCGTCAAGCGCGACCTTGCGGATAGCCCCGTTCGCATCACGCCGTTCCTCTCCGATGTCCAGGACCTGGCGGACGCAGGCGCAGACATCATCGCCATCGATGCGACCGACAGGCCGCGCCCCGTGAACCTCGCCGATCTGGTTGTCGCCGCCCGGGCGCTGGGCAAGCTCACCATGGCCGACTGCTCCTCACTCGAAGACGCGCGCCATGCGCTGGACTGCGGCATGGATTTCGTCGGCACCACGCTTTCAGGCTATGTCGGCGGTCCCGAGCCGGATGATCCGGATATCGCGCTGATCACCGAAATGGCCAGGCTCACGCCCTATGTCATTGCCGAGGGCCGCATCCGCACGCCGCAGCAGGCCGCCGATGCCGCCCGCGCCGGCGCCTTTGCGGTCACGGTCGGCTCCGCCATCACCCGCACCGAGCACACCACAGCGTGGTTCCGCGACGCGCTCGCCGATGCCTACAGCGCGGCAGACGACCGGCCGGTGCTCGCGATCGATATCGGCGGCACGAAGTCGATGGCGGCGCTGATCTGCGGCGGCGATGTGCTTGAGTGCGTCAGGGTGCCAACGGCCACCGGCGGCACGCCCGACAGCTGGCTTTCCGCCATTCACACCGCCACAAGCAACTGGCATGGCCGCTATGGCGCTGTCGGCATTGCGGCAACGGGGTTGGTGGAAGATGGCGTGTGGCAGGCCCTGAACCCGGCCACGCTCAATATTCCGGACCGCTACCCCCTGAAAGACAAGGCCGAGAGCCTGTTCGACGCACCCGTCTTCGCGCTTAACGATGCCCAGGCGGCGGCCTGGGGCGAATATCTGGCGACCGGCAAGACGATGGGCTCCATCGTGTTTCTGACGATCTCGACGGGGATCGGCGGCGGCGTTGTCCGCAAGGGCGCGCTGATGACCGGGCTTGCCGGACATTTCGGGCTGACGCGCAGCGCCTCCGGCGGCGCGGCCCCGCTCGAGGACCGGGTCTCCGGCCGGTTCATTGCAGCCGAAGCCGCCCGCCTCGGATACGATGAAGACACGCCGGCGGTTTTCCGGGCTGCCGCCATTGGCGAAGCCTGGGCCGCCGATATCGTCGATGGCTCCGCGGCCAGGGTCGCCACACTCTGCGCCGATATAAAGCTGATGTTCGATCCCGACGCCATCGTCATCGGCGGCGGCATCGGGCTCGCCGACGGCTTTCTGGCCCGCGTTTCGCAGCATCTAGCCGCACTGCCGTCCCGGTTGAAGCCGGAACTCGTCGCGGCGCGCTGCGGGGCCGAGGCCGGGCTGATCGGCGTCGCCGATCTGGCGCGCGGCAAAAATCAAGGCAAGTGCATCATCTGAAGACTGAAGAAACCCAATAAGAGAAGGGAACTCGACATGATGAAGAAAACCACACTGGCGGCGATTGCCGCGCTTCTGGCCGGCACCGCCCTGCCGAACATTGCCAATGCCACCGTCACCGTTCTCGGCTGGCCGGGCGGTTCGGAAGAGGCCGCATTGCGCGCCGCGACCGAGGTCTACAACGAGACCGCCGCCGACGACGACAAGGTGGAACTGATCTTCTTCAGCCGCGACGGCTTTTACGACAAGCTTCAGGCCGACCTTGCCGCCGGCTCCGATGCCTTCGACATCAACCTGATCGCCACCTATTCGATCGGCCGTTACGCCCCCTATATGGAGCCGATCGATCTCGGCGACGCGGCCGAAAGCGTATTCGGCAAGGCGGTTCTGGAAACCATGCAGTATGAGGGCGAGCAGTATGGCGTGCCGACCGACCTCTCGCTGCACTTCATGTATTACCGCACCGACCTGATGGACGAACTGCTGGGCGATGACGATGCCAAGGCCGAATATTCGAAGATCGCCGAGGAGTATCTCGGCAAGGCGATGGACCCGAAGCCCGCCGATGAATGGACCTGGGACGACTGGGCGGCGACCGCGCTCTACTTCACCAAGTCCATCAACCGGGAAAGCCCTGTGCGCTACGGCACGGTTCTGCAGATGAAGAACCTCCTGTTCAACATGATGGTATTCCAGTCGCTGCCACGTTCCTATGGCGCCGACTGGCGCGATGGCGACGGCAACATCACCATCGATTCCGAGGGCTATCGCAAGGGTCTCGAACTCTACAAGACGCTCTATGATGCCGGCGCGACACCGAAGGATTCGCTGTCCTACGAATACGCCGAAACCAATGCAGCCTTCGCCTCCGGCCAGGTGGCAACCGCCTTGCAGTGGAACGCGGCGGCCGCCGAACTGACCGACCCCGAGAAGACCCCGGCCGTCGCCGATGTCACCGGCGCCGTCGCCCCGCCGGCGGGCCCGGAAGGTCGCGCCGACCATATTCACGGCCTCGGTCTCGGCCTCAACAAGAACGCCGCGAACAAGGAAGGCGCGCTGAAATTTCTGCAATGGCTCGCCACGGAAGACGCTGCCTTGCTCTACGCCGAAAACGGCGGTTCGCCCGCGCTGATGCCCGATGTGGTGGCGAAAATCGCCGACGAGCGGCCGGATCTGGTGGACCTCGGCAATTTCGCCAGCCAGTATGGCTACGTGATGGATGGCGGCACCTCGGCCAATGCGCTGTCGATCTACGAAGTGCAGGCGCGCGAGTTCACCGGCTACTGGTCCGGCCAGCAGAGCCTCGACGAGGCGCTTGCCAACACCAAGGCCGAAATGGAAAAGCTGCTCAACCAGTAGCAAACAGGCGCATGGCGGCGATCACCTTGCCGCCATGTCTGCTCCCGGATGAACGATGAAGATCGGCGGTTAACCTCATGCAACTTGTGAAACCGGGCGAAGGACGGCTGTTCCTGTCCCCGCTTGTCATATTCCTGCTGCTGTTTCTGGGGTTTCCGGCGATCGTCAATCTTGTCTATTCCGTCTCGTCGGTCTCGTTCGAGAACCTGCGCGCGCCGGAACTCAGCGGGCTTGGAAACTATCTGGAGGTCCTGAACGACCGCTATTTCTGGCAGGCCTCGTGGTTCTCGCTGCGCTTCGGCATCATCACGGCGCTGGCGGAATGTCTGATCGGCCTGTTCCTGGCGATCTTCCTCAATCCGCTCCTCGGTAAACGGCCCTATCTGATGGCGCCGCTGATGCTGCCGCTGATGGTCGCCCCCGCCATGGTCGGCCTGATGTACCGGCTGGTGCTGCATGAGTTCGCCGGTCCCGTGCCCTATTATCTGTGGATGTGGTTCGGCAACAGCCCCGCCTTCCTCGATGCCAACAACGCCTTCAAGACCCTGGTGGTGATCGAAACGCTGCAGTGGACGCCGTTCGCGTTCCTGCTGTTCCACACCGCCTATTCGGCGATACCGACGGATGTGCGCGAGGCCGCCGCACTTGACGGCGCACGCGGCTGGATGATGCTGACCAGGATCGAGCTTCCGCTGATCATGCCAACGCTGGCGATCGCCTTCTTCATCCGCTTCATCGACGGCTTCCGCGTGTTCGACAACATATACGCGCTGACCGGCGCGGGCGCGGGCGGTTCAACGACGTCGCTGTCGATCTACATCTATCAGGCCTTCTTCAAGCAGGGCGCGATCGGCAAGGCCGTCGCCGCCTCCGTCATTCTTTTCATCGCCTCGCTGATCGTGCTCTATGCCCTGACGGCGCTTGGCGCACGCAGAAAGGGCCGGGCATGATGAAGACGCTGCGCTGGATCGTATTCGCCATCGCCGCGATCGCCATGAACTTCCCGGTGATCGTGACCCTGATCACCTCGTTCAAAAGCGCGCGCGAGATCAGCTCCAATGCCGGGCTCTGGATCAACAGCCCGACGCTTGCCAATTACATCTCCGTTCTGACCGACACGACCCGGTTCAACATTTGGCTCTATCTGTTCAACAGCACCGTGGCGGCGCTGATCGGCACGATGCTGGCGATGATCCTGACCTTCCCTGCGGCCTATGCCATTGCCCGTTCCGAGGTCGGGCGGAAGGTTCTGTTTCCAGTTGTCGTCAATTTGCGCGCCGTGCCGCTGATCATCTTCGCGATCCCGCTTTACATGATGTATCAGTGGCTCGGCCTGCTCGACACGCGGATTGGCCTCGGGCTGATCCTCACGATCGTCAACATACCGCTGGCGCTCGTCATCCTCGTCAACGCCATTTCCGAAGTGCCGATCGAGCTCGATGAGGCCGCCAAAGTCGACGGCGCGTCGACGCCGCAGATCCTTCGAAAGGTGATATGGCCGGTGGTCCGCCCCGCGCTTTTGACCACCTTCATCTTCGGCTTCATCACCGCCTGGAACGAGTTCCTGTTCGGCCTGATGCTGACCACCAGCAAGGCCGTGCCGATGACGGTGGGCGCCTCGTTCTTCTTCGCCGCCAGCGGCGGTGGCGTCAATTGGGGCACGGCCTCCGCCGTCATGGTCATCGGCGCCCTGCCGCCCGCTGTGATCGGCCTCCTGATGTACAAGGAGATCTTCGGCTCGATGACCAGCGGCGCGGTGAAGGGTTAGGCCTTGGCCGGGCAACAAAAGCCCGGTTTCGTTCGGCGCGCCGAGAAACAAGACTGGGGGCCTTTACAGAAAGGCCTGTACCGAAACGTTCAGGAAAGGGTTGCGCTTCATCCTCGTTTCGGTAAAAATTTACTAGACGTGCCAGACCATTGTGGTCCCGGCTGCTTCGGGGGAGATGATGGTCACAATCCGAGAAATTGCCAAGGCGGTCGGCGTTTCCGCCGGCACGGTTTCGCGCGTGCTGAACTACGATCCCACCCTGTCCGTGACCGAGGCCAAGCGCAAGGCGATCATCGAGACCGCCGAGGCGCTGGATTACGCAACGCCGCGCAACCGCAATCGCCGCAAGCCCGCGCCGTTCCGCCAGCCGCAACCGGCCGCCGCCATGCCTCGCATCGCCACGGTTCACTTCCTGGAGCGCGATGAGGAACTGATCGACCCTTATTATATCGGGGTGAGGCTGGGCATAGAACGGCGGTCGCAACATTACCATAGCGAGATCGTGAAGGTGTTTCACGCCGATCTTTTCAACGAGGGCAGTCTGTTGCAGGGGGCCGCCGGCATCATCGCCATCGGCAAGCACAGGCCGGCGGAGATCGCCTTTCTCGAGGAATGCTGCGACCATCTGGTGTTCGCCGATTTCCAACCGTCGGACGAGCAGTTCGACTGTGTTTCGAGCGACCTCGCTCTGGCGACCACGAAAATTCTCGATGGCCTCGCCGCTGCCGGCTATCGGCGCATCGCCTTCATTGGGGCGGAGGACAGGATCAGCTTTGGCGATGTGCCCTATAGCGAAGCGCGCTGCCGGGCCTATGTCGACTGGCAAAAGGCGCGTGGCACCTTCGACCCCACTTTGATCGCCCTCAACAATGACTGCAATGACGGGCAGAATCTGCGGCTCGAGGTCGGTTACGAGCATGCCCGTGACCTGCTAGACCGCGCCGAACGCCCGGATGTGATCCTGACCGCGAACGATAATATCGCGATTGGAACCGGACGGGCGCTCGCCGAAGCAGGGCTTTCGGTGCCGGACGATATCGCCATCGCCTCCTTCAACGACATACCGGTCGCCCAGTTTCTCAATCCCGCGCTTTCCACCATGAAGATACCGGGCGAAGCCATCGGCGAATGCGCGGTCGACCTGCTGGTCGAGCGCATCAACGGCCGCGAGTACACAAAGCGCGTAACGATCCCAGGCGAGATGATCTGGCGCGACAGCTGTCGCCATCCGCCTGTGGGTTAAATTTATTTACTGATTTTTACTAAAAATTTTATTGTCAAGTTTTCTAAATTGTAGTTAGCTTCCCTTGGGACGGCAGGGAGCGCCGTCGGGCAAATGTCCAAACGGGAGGAAACCAATGGATAAGCAGAAAGTGCTGAGCCGCATCACGGGTGTGGCTCTGTCGGGAGCATGTGTCTTCGGCGCGACCGCCGCCTTCGCGGGTGAGATCACCATCTGGTGCTGGGACCCCAATTTCAACGTCGCGATCATGAAGGAAGCGGGCGAGATCTACACCAAGTCTCACCCCGACACGACCTTCAATGTCGTCGATTTCGCCAAGGCCGATGTCGAGCAGAAGCTCCAGACGGCGCTGGCCTCGGGCGCGACCAATGCGCTGCCGGATATCGTGCTGATCGAGGATTACGGCGCGCAGAAATATCTCCAGTCCTTCCCCGGCTCATTTGCCGCGATGGATGGCGTCGTCGGTTATTCCGCCTTCGCGCCCTACAAGGTGCAGTTGATGACGGTCGACGGCAAGGTCTACGGCATGCCCTTCGACACCGGCGTCACCGGCATGTATTACCGCCGCGACTATCTGGAGGAAGCCGGCTTCAAGCCCGAGGACATGCAGGGCATCACCTGGGACCGGTTCATCGAGATCGGCAAGCAAGTCGAGGCCAAGACTGGCCACAAGATGACCACGCTCGACCTCAATGACGGCGGCATGACCCGGATCATGATGCAGTCGGCCGGCAGCTGGTATTTCGATGAAAACGGCGATCTCAATGTTCTCGACAACGCCGCGCTGAAGGCAGCGCTCGAAACCCAGGCGAAGATCGCCGAGGAAGGCCTGATCTATCCGGCGACCGGCTGGTCTGACTACGTCAACGCGTTCACCTCCGGCAATGTCGCCTCGGTCATCACCGGCGTATGGATCACCGGGACCATCAAGGCACAGGAAAACCAGTCCGGCAAATGGGGCGTGGCGCCGATCCCGTCGCTTGATGGCGTCGAGGGGGCAGGCAACGCCTCCAATCTCGGCGGCTCGAGCTGGTACGTGCTTGAAAGCTCCGAAGTGAAGGACGAGGCGATCGATTTCCTCAACGAGATCTATGCCAAGGACACCGAATTCTACCAGAAGATCCTGGTCGAGCGCGGCGCGGTCGGCTCGCTGCTCGCCGTGCGCGAGGGCGAGGCCTATCAGGAAGCCGATCCGTTCTTCGGCGGCGAGAAGGTCTGGCAGAAGTTCTCCGACTGGCTGAACCAGATCCCGGCGGTCGATTACGGTATCTTCACCAACGAGCTCGATGTCGCGGTGACCTCCAACCTGCAATCGCTGATCGACGGCAAGCCGGTCGATGAGGTGCTGAAGGCAATCAACGATCAGGCCAAGTTCCAGATTCAGTAAAAGCGATCCGCCGGGGCGGGCCCGCCTGCCCCGGCTTTCGCCATCATGATCGTTGGAGAGAGCCGGCCCGCCGGCGACTGGGACAACCATGGCTAATGCAAGACCCGGCAATCTGAAGCGGTTCTACGACGTCAATGGCTGGCTGTTCGTGGCGCCGGCCCTCATTCTCGTCGCCGCCTTCATGTTTTATCCGATCATTCGCTCGCTGGTGCTGTCGTTTTATTCCGGCCGCGGCATGATGATGAATTTCGTCGGTTTCGGGAATATCGAGCGTCTCTGGTATGACGCGATCTTCTGGCAGGCGCTGACCAACACGCTGACCTTCCTTGTCATCCAGGTGCCGGTCATGATCGTGCTGGCGCTGATCCTCGCCAATGCGCTCAACAATCCGCGGCTCAGATTTTCCGGCCTGTTCCGCACCGCGATCTTCCTGCCCTGCGTATCCTCGCTGGTCGCCTATTCGATCCTGTTCAAGAGCATGTTCGCCACCGATGGCATCATCAACAGCACGCTGATGGCGGTGGGGCTCGCCGACAGCCCGATCGAATGGTTCACCGATCCGTTCTGGGCCAAGGTGCTGGTCATTCTGGCCATCACCTGGCGGTGGACCGGCTACAACATGATCTTCTATCTGGCCGCGCTCCAGAACATCGACAGGTCGATCTACGAGGCCGCCCGCATCGACGGCGTGCCTTCATGGCGGCGCTTCCTGCACATCACGATTCCGATGCTGAAACCGGTGATCCTGTTCACCACGATCACCTCCACCATCGGCACGCTGCAGCTCTTCGACGAAGTCTACAACCTGACTGAGGGCAAGGGCGGGCCGGCGAACGCGACGCTGACCCTGTCGCTCTATATCTACAACCTGACCTTCCGCTTCATGCCCAATTTCGGCTACGCGGCCACGGTCTCATACGTCATCGTTCTGATCGTCGCGGTGCTTTCCTTCCTGCAGTTCTACGCCGCGAGGGAACGCACATGACGGCTCGCCGCTTCATCCGCCTCGCCGGCGGTTCGCTGAAATACATCCTGCTGGGGCTTGCGTCCTTCATCTCGGTATTTCCGTTCATCTGGATGGTGATCGGCGCGACCAACACCACCGCCGATATCGTCATCGGCAAGGTCACCTTCGGCAACGCGCTGATGGCGAACATCAATGCCTTCGTCTCGCAGGTCGATGTGCCGTTGATCATGTGGAACTCGATCAAGATCGCGGGCCTCGGCACCTTCCTCACGCTCACGGTGACCTCGCTTGCCGGCTACGGCTTCGAGGTGTTCCGCTCGAAACTGCGCGACCGGGTCTACGCAATCGTGCTGCTGACGCTGATGGTGCCGTTCGCGGCGATCATGATCCCGCTGTTCATGATGACGGCCAGGGCCGGGCTGATCGACACCCATATCGCGATCATCCTGCCGTTCATCGCCTGGGCCTTCGTGATCTTCTACTTCCGCCAGGCCACCAAGGCGTTCCCGTCAGAGCTGCGCGACGCCGCCAAGGTCGACGGGCTGAAGGAGTGGCAGATCTTCCTGCATATCTATTTCCCGGTGATGCGCTCCACCTATGCGGCGGCCTTCGTCATCGTGTTCATGCTCTACTGGAACAACTATCTCTGGCCGCTGATCGTGCTGCAATCGAACGAGACCAAGACGATCACGCTGGTCGTCTCCTCGCTCGCCTCCGCCTATTATCCCGATTACGGCACGGTGATGATCGGCACGATCCTCGCGACCCTTCCCACGCTTATCATCTTCTTCGCCATGCAGCGCCAGTTCGTCCAGGGCATGCTCGGTTCCGTCAAATAGGTCATACACATGCGTAAAGTTCAGAATTTCAATGCTGGCTGGGTGTTCTCCGAAGGGTTCGACGCTGCGGCGATCAACACGCTGCGCGATGGCGAAAAGGTGCGCCTGCCGCATACCGCCGTCGAACTGCCCTTCAACTATTTCGACGAGAAACGCTATCAGCGCGCCTTCACCTATCAGAAGGTTTTCGCCAGCGAGCCCGGTTTCGCCGGCAAGCGGGTCTCGCTCATCTTCGACGCGGCGATGGCCGACAGCGTCGTCTACCTGAACGGCACGGAAATCGCCGCCCACAAGGACGGCTATACCCCCTTCGAGGTCGAGATCGGCCCGCATCTCACGGACGGCGACAATCTGCTGACGGTGAAGATCGATGGTTCGGAAAACCCGGATATCCCGCCCTTCGGCAATGTCATCGACTATCTGACCTTTGCCGGCATCTACCGCGATGTCTGGTTGAAGGTCACCACCCCGGTCGCGATCGACAACGTCAAGATCGAAACGCCCGACGCGCTCGCCGACGCCAAGAGCGTGACCGCCGATGTTTTCCTGACCGACGAGACCACCGGCAGGCTCAGCGCGACGCTCAGCGATGCCGAGGGCAATGTGATCGCCGCCACCGAGGCTTCCGTTTCGGGAAGGCAGGCCCGGCTTGCGCTTGCCGATCTGCAAAGTCTCCGTCTGTGGGATATCGATGATCCGGCCCTCTACACCCTCACCGTGACGCTCGAAACCGGGGCCGGCACGGACGAAGTTGCAAACCGCTTCGGCTTCCGCACCGCGTCCTTCGCCAGCGACGGCTTCCGCCTCAATGGCAGGCTCTTGAAACTGCGCGGCCTCAACCGCCACCAGAGCTGGCCGCATCTTGGCTATGCCATGGGCAGGCGCGGGCAGGAGAAGGATGCCGACATCCTGAAATTCGATCTGGCCTGCAATATCGCCCGGACCTCGCACTATCCGCAGTCGAAATATTTCCTCGACCGCTGCGACGAGATCGGCCTTCTGGTTTTCGAGGAAATACCCGGCTGGCAGCATATCGGCGGCGACGCCTGGAAACGGGAATCGGTCGAGAATGTGCGCCGGATGATCACCCGCGACTGGAACCATCCGTCGATCATCATCTGGGGCGTGCGCATCAACGAATCCGCCGACGATCATGACTTCTACGCCGAGACCAACCGGGTCGCCCGCGAACTCGATTCCACCCGCCAGACCGGCGGCGTGCGCTGTATCGAAAACAGCGAGATGCTGGAAGACGTCTATACGATGAATGATTTCGTTCTCGGCGACGAGGAGCAGCCGGGCCGCAACCATGCGCGGATATGCGCCCGCGACCAGAAGCAAGTGACCGGGCTTTCGAAAACTGTGCCCTACATGATCACCGAATATAACGGCCACATGTTCCCCACCAAGCGCTTCGACCAGGAAAGCCGGCAGGCCGAGCATGTGACCCGCCACCTGCAGATGCTGAACGCCGTTGCCGGCGATCCGACGATCGCGGGCAGCACCGGATGGTGCATGTTCGACTACAACACCCACAGCGATTTCGGCTCAGGCGACCGCATCTGCTATCATGGCGTGATGGACATGTACCGCGAGCCGAAATTCGCGGCCTATGCCTATGCCTCGCAAGGCGACCCTGAAAACGGTGTCGTGCTCCAGCCGGTCACCTTCTGGGCGCGCGGCGAGCGCAATATCGGCGGCGTGCTGCCGTTGATCATCCTGACCAATTGCGACTATATCGAACTCACCGTCGGCGACAGCGCGCCGAAGCGGGTGGAGCCTGCCCGCGCGGCATATCCGCACCTTCCTCACCCGCCGGTCATTCTCGACGTCAACAATGTGTCGGCGGAAGAATTCGGCGATTGGGGCCGCCAGTGGTTCGACGGCACGCTGACGGGCTATATCGACGGAAAACCGGTCAGGACCATGAAGCTCTCCGGCAACCCCGTGCCGACCAGGCTTCAGATCGCGCCGGATGCGACCGCGTTGAGGGCGGGCGAAAAGGATTGCGTGCGCGTGATCCTGCGCGCGCTCGACCAGTGCGGCAATATCATGCCGTTCTTCGATGAGCCGGTCGCGCTTTCGCTCGATGGGCCCGGCCGGATCGTCGGGCCGGCGATCGTCAGCTTCCGGGGCGGCACGGCGGGGCTCTATATCGAGGCGGGCGAAGAGACCGGGACGCTGACGCTGTCGGTCCGCTGCGCCGCCTTCGCCGACGACACCGTCGCCTTCACGATCAGCTGAGGTTTGCCATGGCAGATGTTTCGCTCAACCAAATCCGCAAATCCTTCGGCGCGATCGAGGTCATCAAGGGCGTCGATCTCGACATAAGGTCCGGCGAGTTCGTCGTCTTCGTCGGGCCTTCCGGCTGCGGCAAGTCGACCCTGTTGCGGATGATCGCGGGGCTTGAGGACATCACATCGGGCTCGCTGTCGATCGGCGGAAAAGACATGACGGACGAGGACCCGGCAAAGCGCGGTATCGCCATGGTGTTCCAGACCTATGCGCTCTATCCGCATATGACGGTGCGCGAGAATATGGGCTTCGCGCTGCGCTTCGCCGGCATGAACAAAAAGGAGATCGAGACCCGGGTGATGGAAGCCGCCCGGATGCTGGAGCTCGAATCCTATCTCGACCGCAAGCCGAAGGCGCTTTCGGGCGGCCAGCGGCAGCGGGTCGCGATCGGCCGCGCGATCGTGCGCCACCCGGACGTGTTCCTCTTCGACGAGCCGCTCTCCAACCTCGACGCGGAGTTGCGCGTGCATATGCGCGCCGAACTCTCCGCCCTTCACGACCGGCTGAAGACCACCATGGTCTATGTGACCCATGATCAGGTGGAGGCGATGACGCTTGCCGACCGGATCGTGGTGCTGCGCGCCGGCAAGGTCGAGCAGATCGGAACGCCGCTGGAGCTGTTCAACACCCCGGCCAACCTGTTCGTCGCCGGCTTCATCGGCTCGCCGGCCATGAATTTCCTGCCGGCCGGCGTTGCCGATGCCGATGAGAACGGCCTCAGGATCAACCTCCTCGGCCAGGAGACGCTCAATCTGGCGATCACCGGCGCAAGGCCGGCCGCCGGCGCCAAAGTGACGCTTGGCGTGCGCCCGCAGCACATCAGGCTGGCGGCGGAGGGCCAGACAGGCTTCGAGATCGCCATCACCCTGGTCGAGGCTCTCGGAACCGAAACCGTGGTCTACGGAGAAGCCGGAAACGGTGAACGGGTCATGGCCGTGCTAGCCGGCCAGCACGCGCTCAAAACCGGCGCCACCATCCGCGTCACCTTCGACGCCGCCGACGTGCATCTCTTCGACGACGCCGGCAATCGCATCGCGCGGTGATGCCAACCGAAGCTTTCGAGAGGTAAGCGTTCCTCACGCACTCATAACAGATACTCATTCGACTCAGCAGCCGCGCCATATAAAATCCGGCATCCAGGGATGCTGACCGGGGCGGAGGCATGGACGAACAAGCGGATAGCGGGTCGCAGGAGCATGATGCCGGACAGGCGCGGTCGGGCGCGCCGCTGCGCCTGCGGGCACCCGACGGCATGTGGCTCGGCGGCTTCATATGGAGCCATGGCACGGCGGAAAGGCCCGTGGTGGTGATCTCGGCAGCAACATCGGTTCGCTGCCGGTATTACGCGCGGTTTGCGGATTACCTTTATAGTCACGGTTTCAACGTCATCACCTATGATTATCGCGGCATCGGCGAATCCCGCCCGAAATCGCTGCGCGGCTTCGACGCCGACTGGGTGGACTGGGGCGAGCTTGATCTCGAAGGCGCGCTTCGCCATGCGCAAGCGGAATTTCCCGGCCAGCCAATCCGCGTAGTCGCCCACTCGATCGGCGGATTTGCGATTGGCCTTGCGCCATCTAACCGCCAGATCGGACGCATCCTCACCGTCGGGTCGCAATTCGCCCACTGGCGCGATTATGCGGCCGGACATCGCCTGCGGATGTTTGCGAAATGGCATATCGTCATGCCGATGCTGACGGGGCTCATTGGCTATTTCCCCGCCAAGCGTCTGGGCTGGATGGAAGACACGCCCGCCGGCGTGGTGCGCGACTGGAGCCGGATGAGAGCCCGTTTCGAGCAAACCGTGCGGCAGGATCGCATCATCGATGACCAGCGCCAGGCCGAGAAACTGCGCCAGCGGTTCGCGGGCGTCACAGCGCCGATCCTGGCGATCGGCCTCGACGACGATCCCCACGGAACACCCGCTGCGATCGACCGGCTTCTGGCCTATTTCACCGCCAGTCACCGGCGGCACTGGCGTCTCCATCCCGACGACATCGGCGTCGAGACAATCGGCCATTTCGCGTTCTTCCACGACCGCTTCAAGGGCAATCTGTGGCCGATCGCGCTTTCATGGCTGCAAACCGGCGTGATCCCCGCCGGCGCGCCGGGCCGGCTGCTGGCCGAGACGAGACCCTCGGAGCAAGACGCTTCCGACCATACGGATCATTGATCCCGAAGGGCCGAAGAGCAGCGCAATCTAAAATATGAGTAATTTTGTCTTGATTTGGTGATGCGGCACTTCTAGAGAACGGTCCGACGACACAAGCGCACGGGACCCGATATGGATATGCAGAAGACACTGGGCATCATTGGCAGCATGATCATTGGGCTGACATCTGCTCCGTCCATGGCCGCTTCAACCTCCTACCCGCTCACGATCGAAAACTGCGGCGCAACCGTGGTCTTTGAAGAGGCGCCGGAACATGCCGTTGCGCTTGGCCAGAACAGCGCCGAAATCATGCTGTTGCTGGGCCTTGAAGACAGGATGGCGGCCACCGCCTTCTGGCCCAACGAGGTTCTGCCCGAACTGGCGGAGGCCAATGCGAAGGTCAAGCTGCTGAATGTCGAGTTCCCCACGCTGGAATCCGTCCTGGAACAGCAGCCCGATTTTGTCGCGGCGATGCTGCCGATCCTGATGGGACCGGACAGCAAGCTGGCCAAGCGCGACGACTTCGAAAGCCTGGGCATTCCCGCCTACCTTTCTCCGAGCGCCTGCTCGACCAAGCTGGACACCGGCGACGCCTATGGAAGCCGCGACCAGCTCTGGAACATGGATCTTCTCTACAAGGAGATCGACGACCTTGCCCGCATCTTCGATGTCGAGGATCGCGGACAGGCCCTCATCGCTGACTTCAAGGCGCGGGAACAGGCGCTGCGCGATCGATTTTCCAAAAACGAGGACCTGACCTTTCTGTTCTGGTTCTCGAGCCCGTCACCCGCCGACGACGCCTATCTGGGCGGCGGCAACGGTCCCTCCGGCTTCATCGCCGACCTTCTGGGCGGACGCAACGCGCTCGACACCAAGGCGGAGTGGCCGACTTCCAACTGGGAAGGCATCATGGCGGCCAACCCCGCCGTCATCGTCGCCGCGCAGGTCGACCGCAACCGTTGGGACCTCGACACGGCCGAACACAAGATCGAATTCCTTGAGTCCGACCCCACCGTCAGCCAGATGGACGCCGTCAGCAAGGGGCGCATCGTGGTCATGAGCGGGGCGGCCATGAACCCCAGCATCCGCACGCTCTACGGCGCCGAGGAAATCGCCGGACAGCTCGAGGCGATCGACCTTTCGAAATGAATACCGCGGATGACACAAGGGCCGGCCTCAGGCTGGCCCTGCTGCTGGCCGGTTCGGCCATCGTCCTTGTCGGCGTGATCGCACTGGCGACCGCGATCGGCGACTACAACATACCTGTCAGATCCGTCTTTCTGGCGGTCACCAACCATTTCGGCCTGACGACCGCCGATATTCCCAGGATCGAACAGAGCGTGGTCTGGAACCTCCGGCTGAGCCGGAGCCTCGTTGCGGCACTCTGCGGCGCGGGTCTGGCGATCTGCGGGGCCATCCTGCAGGCGCTGTTGCGCAATGCGCTGGCGGAACCGTTCGTGCTCGGCGTGTCGGCCGGCGCCTCCACCGGCGCCGTCTGCGTCATCGTGCTGGGCATTGGCGCGGGCGCAGTGTCGCTGTCGCTCGGCGCCTTCGTTGGCGCCTTTGCCGCCTTCGCGCTGGTGGCCCTGCTCTCGAATGGCGCAACCAGCGGCCCGAGCCATACGATCCTCGCCGGCGTCGCGGCCTCGCAGCTCTTCAATGCGCTCACCGCCTATATCGTCACCACCTCCGCCAATGCCCAGCAGGCGCGCAATGTCATGTTCTGGCTGCTCGGCAGTTTCGGCGGCGTTCGCTGGCCCGAGTTTCAACTGCTGGCCGTCGTGCTGTGCATCTGCCTCGCGATCTGCATATGGATGGCGCGCACGCTCGATGCGTTCACCTTCGGCGACGAGGATGCCGCAGCCCTCGGCATACCCGTAGCCCGCACGCGGCTGATCCTGTTCGGTGTCACCGCGCTGATGACAGCGACGATCGTCAGCCAGGTCGGCGCGATCGGCTTTGTCGGGCTGGTGGTGCCGCATGCCGCTCGCTATGTCGTGGGGCCGGTGCATATGCGCCTCCTGCCCGCTTCGGCGATCCTCGGCGCCGTCTTCATGGTCGTCGCCGACATCGCCTCCCGCGTGCTGGTGCCGCAGCAGACCATTCCGATCGGGGTTGTCACCGCGCTGATCGGCGTACCGTTCTTCGCCATCATCCTCTATCGCGCGAGGCCAAGGACATGAGCGTCGTTGCAGATCAGTTAAGCTGGGGCGTCCGGCGCAAGGTCATCGTCAAGAATGTCAGTCTTGATGTGCAGGAGGGGGAAACCCTCGGGCTGATTGGGCCCAACGGTTCCGGCAAGTCTTCGCTGCTCAGGCTGCTTGCCGGCCTGAAGCGGCCGGATCGCGGCCATGTCGAGATCCATGGCCGCAACATCGCGCACGTGCCCCGACGCATGCTCGCGCAAGAAGTGGCCTTCGTTCAGCAGAATGCGGCGACCGATACCAATGTCACGGTCCGCGACGTCGTCCGCCTGGGACGCACGCCCCATCGCTCGGCGCTTTCCGGCTGGAGTTCGGCCGATCAGGAAGCGGTCTCCGGCGCGCTCCGGCGCGTCGGCATGGAGCCGCTACAAAACCAGTCGTGGCAGGCGCTTTCGGGCGGCGAGCGGCAACGCGTGCACATCGCCCGCGCGCTGGCCCAGAGCCCGCGGGTTCTGTTCCTCGACGAGCCGACCAACCATCTCGACATCCACCATCAGCTCGAAATCCTGCACACCGTGCGACAACTCGACCTCACAAGCATCGTTGCGCTACACGATCTCAATCTCGCCGCGATGTTCTGTGACCGGATCATCGTGCTGAAGGATGGCGCCATCGTCGCCTCGGGCGCACCCGAAACCGTCCTGACGGAGGAGATGATCGGAAGCGTCTTTCGCGTTTCCGCCGCCGTCAGCGCCTCTCCCTATCACGGCCGCCCGCAGATTCACTTCCGTTCCTGCTGAGCGGCCGCGACCGGCTCCGTGCAGGCTCAGCACTCATGACGGGCGCTGAAACGCGCGAGTTCGCGTTCGCTCGGCGTCCGGCCGGTATAGATCCGGACATATTCCGAAGCGCGGTTCACGCGCGTGGCGGTATCCTCCGCGACCTGCAGCGAGATATAGCCGATCTGCACCAGATAGACCGCGTGGGCCCGCACATCCGCCTCCTCCGGCGCGAATCCAAAGCGGACGAACAGCGTCTTGATGGCTGAGATGCGTCTCTCGTCTGCGCTTGCAACGCGGGCCATGACATCATTGGATTGCGCCGCCCAGCCTCGGACCGAAAAATCAAGACGCGGATCGAAGTCTGTTTCCGCGATGAACACGCTGATCAGGTTGAGGATGGCCTCGGTCAGGGTTTCGGCATAGGCATCGCAGGCGGCGATCAACGCGCCGGTATTGGTTTCTTCCCAATGTTCCAGAAGCGCGTCCAGCAGCGCCGCACGATCCTTGAAGAACCAGTAGAAGCTGGTTCGCGACAACGAGAGACGTTCGGCCAGCGGCTGGATCTTGACCGCATCGATACCCGTTTCGACCAGTGCTTGGCGGGCCGCATCGAGCCATAATTCGCGCGAGCCGCGCCAGCCGGCAGTGTTTTCCGTTTTAGCATCCATGCGCGGCAGCCTAGCCGCAAGGCGCATGCGAAACAAGAAAATAGACGCATACGTCGATTATCTTGACAGTTATGTACATTTATGGCGAACTTCTTCCAACCAGAGGAGTCCGGCATGAACAATGATCCGCTGCTGCAGCCCTACCAGCTCAAGCACCTCACCTTGAAAAACCGCATCATGATCTCCTCGCACGAGCCTGCCTATCCGGAAGACGGGATGCCGAAGGGGCGCTATCGCGCCTATCACGTCGAGCGCGCCCGCGCTGGTGTGGCGCTGACCATGACGGCCGGTTCCGCGTCGGTGGCGCGCGACAGCCCGCCCGTGTTCAACAACATCCTCGCCTGGAAGGATGAGGTGGTCGGCTGGATGCGGCAGCTCACGGACGAATGTCACGAGCATGGCGCAGCCGTGATGATCCAGTTGACCCATCTCGGCCGCCGCACCCGCTGGGACAAGGCCGATTGGCTGCCGGTCGTCTCCGCCGGCCACGAACGCGAGGCGGCGCACCGTGCCTTTCCGAAAAAGGCCGAGGACTGGGATATCGCTCGCCTGATCACCGATTATGCCGATGCCGCCGAACGCATGCAGGCGGCCGGTCTCGACGGCATCGAAATCCAGGCCTATGGCCATCTCATGGACCAGTTCTGGTCACCGCTGACCAACGAGCTGGATGCGCCCTATGGCGGCTCGCTCGACAACCGTCTGCGGTTCACCTTCGAGGTGCTGAACGAAATCCGCAGGCGCGTCGGCCCGGATTTCATCGTCGGCGTGCGCTATACCGGCGATGAACGGCTGGAGGGCGGGTTCGACCGCCAGGAAGGCCTCGAAATTTCGCGCCGTCTGAAGGAGAGCGGGCTGGTCGATTTCCTGAATGTCGTGCGCGGTCATATCGACACCGATGCCGGGCTGACCGACGTTATCCCCGTGCAGGGCATGGCGAGCGCCCCGCATCTCGATTTCGCCGGCGAAATCCGCGCGGCGACCGATTTCCCGACCTTTCATGCCGCCAAGATTCAGGATGTCGCGACCGCCCGTCACGCCATTGCCAGCGGCAAGCTCGACATGGTCGGCATGACCCGCGCCCATATGACCGACCCGCATATCCTGGCCAAGATCATCGCCGGCGAGGAAGAGCGCATCCGCCCCTGCGTCGGCGCGAACTATTGTCTCGACAGGATCTATCAGGGCGGGCTCGCTTTCTGTGTCCACAACGCGGCGACGGGACGCGAGGAAACGATGCCGCACGCCATTGCGCCCGCGGAAAAGAAGCGACGCATCGTGATCGTCGGCGCCGGTCCGGCGGGGATGGAGGCGGCACGCGTGGCCGCCGAACGCGGGCATGAAGTGATCGTGCATGAGGCGGCGAACGACCCCGGTGGTCAGGTGCGGCTCGCGGCCCAGAGCGAACGCCGCCGCGAGATGATCTCGATCATCGACTGGCGGTTTGCCGAATGTCGGCGGCTCGGCGTCACCTTTCATTTCAACAGCTTCGTCGATGGCGACGCGGTGCTGGCTGACAAGCCCGATATCGTCATTATCGCCACCGGCGGCCTGCCGCACACCGATGTGACGGGCGCGGGTGGCGATCTCGTGGTTTCCGCCTGGGATATCCTGACCGGCGACGTCAAACCCGGCCAGAACGTGCTGATCTATGACGATGCCGGCGACTATCCGGCCCTTCAGGCGGCTGAGAAAATCGCCGAAACCGGCGCAAAAGTGGAGATCATGACCCGCGACCGGGCCTTTGCGCCGGAGGTGATGGCGATGTCACTCACCCCCTTCATGCGCGCCCTGCAAAAGCGCGACGTCACCTTCACCGTGACTTGGAAACTGCAGCGCGTGGAACGCGACGGCAATCGGCTTCTGGCGACAATCGACAGCGATTATGGCGGCGTAACCCGCACCCGCTCTGTCGATCAGGTGATCGTCAACCACGGCACCCGCCCGCTGGACGATATCTATTTCGAGCTCAAGCCCGGATCGTCCAATCTCGGCGCCGTCGATTACGAAGCGCTGGTAGCGGGCAATCCACAAGCGGTGTGCAACAATCCCGAGGGTAACTATCAACTGTTCCGGATCGGAGATGCCGTCTCTGCCCGCAACATCCACGCCGCAATCTACGACGCCCTCAGGCTGGTGAAGGATCTCTGAGACGATCGGGCGGCGTTCACATGCCGTAGTAAAGCGTCACCGTGTGCCGCACTTCGGCGAAGAACAGCCAGCGTTCGACCAGCATGCCGGCAAGTTGCAGGGGCACTGCGGCAAGCGCGAGCACCAGCGCCAGCGGTCCGGGGAGCAGCAGCGACAGCGCGAGACAGGCCGCCGGCAGGGCGAAGGCGAGACACTGCGCGATCAGGCGCAGCCTTGCGGCATGCTTGCGGGCGACGCGATAGCCCATTTCCTTGAGCAGGTAATTCTGTTCGCTGTGCGGCGATTGCACCTGGCGAATTTGGCCCTCGCCGAGGCCGAGCGCCTGATTGGCGGTGGGCTGCGCCTTGCCGCTGTCGCGATAGGCCCAGTAGCCGCGCTTGACCGCCCATCCCGCGAGCGCAAGAACAGCCGCCAGCACGGCAACGAACCGGCTTGTCGGGCCGAAGACAGCAAGCAGCGCGTTGAGCAGCGTCACGCCGGTCATCGCGGCGAAGACGAGGTAGCAGGGCAGCGTCCAGGGACCGTGCCATTCCGCGATCGGTTTGAGCGAGGCGTAGATCATCGCCGTCATGATGACGGTCGCGACCGCGCCAATGGCGGCGAGCGCGCCGGCGAGCGCCATCCAGCCGCCGCTGGCCTGCAGGATGACCCAGCCGAAGGCGAGTGCGACGGCAGGAACATAGGTCGCAACGGAGGAAACACCTTCGCGCGAGAGCCATGACGACCGCCACTGGCTGAAGGCGCGCCAGGCGCGCTCCGGGCGGCCGAGATGGGCGGTGGATGACAGCAGCCCGGCCGAGATCAGGCCGAGCGACAGGCCGAAGCCGGCGAGACCGAACCACGGGTCCGGCGGCAACAGGCCGAAGACGGCGGCAAGGCCCAGCAGGAAAAGCAGGCCATAGCCCGCGCCGGAAGCGGTGGTGAAGAAGATAACGGAAAAGGCGGGATGCATCGGCGTCTACCTCGAAAGCATGCGGTCGACCCAGCCGAGAAAGCCGCCCTCTGGCGAAGCATCCTCGAGTGGCAGGGCATCGGTCGCGGTGGCCGCATCGCGTCTGGGGCGCGGCGGAAGGTAGCGGTTGGTCGGGTTGTAACCGAGCTCCGGCATCAGCGCGACGCCGCCGCGTTCCTCCGACAACTTCGAGATCGCCGAATCCGGATCGCCGAAATCGCCGAAATGGCGCGCGCCCGTGGGACAGGCGGCGACGCAGGCGGGCACCCGGTCCTCCTCGGCAAGGTTTTCGTTGTAGATCCGGTCGACGCAGAGCGTGCATTTCTTCATCACGCCGACATCGACATCGAATTCGCGCGCGCCATAGGGACAGGCCCAGGAGCACAGCTTGCAGCCGATGCACTTGTCCTCGTCCACCAGCACGATCCCGTCAGCGGCGCGCTTGTAGGACGCGCCGGTGGGACAGACCGTGACGCAGGCCGGCGTCTCGCAATGCAGGCACGAGCGCGGGAAGTGTATGGTCGCGCCGCCCTTCGGCGTGTCCTGCTCATAGGTGTGGACCCGGTTGAAGAACACCCCGTCCACCTTGTCGGCATAGGGGTTGAGGTCGGTGAGCGGCGCCATGTGCCCGCCCGCATTCCACTCCTTGCAGGAGGTAACGCAGGCATTGCAACCGACACAGGTATCGAGATCGATCGCCAGACCGAGCTTGCGATCGGTCTTTTCGGGAAGACAGGTCATTGCGCGCGCTCCTTCCGTGTATGGCCCGGTTTGAACTCCGCGCCATAAGTCAGTTTGTCTGGACCTTCGGAAAGGCCCGGCGGCAACTCGACAGGCGGTTCCAGCGGGGCGGTGCTCCCTGCCTCTTCCGGCGTGCATTTTGTCAACCGGATGCGCAGGTCGAACCACGCCGCCTGCCCCGTTACCGGATCCGAATTGGAGAAGCGTCGGCCCCTGGCATCAGGCGGCAAAAGCTCGGTTATGGCGTGGTTGAGCAGGAAGCCGCGATTGGATTCCCCGGCATTTTCATGCAGCCCCCAGGTGCGCCGGCGCTTGCCGATCGCGTTCCAGGTCCAGACTGTGTTCGGGTTGACACCCTCCACCAGGGAAATCTGGCCGCGCACCCGCCCATGCGGGCTTTCGATCCACACCCAGTCGTCATCGACAAGGTCCAGGCTTGCGGCAAGATCGCGGTGCACAAACAGCTTGTTCTGGTTCATCACCTGCCGGAGCCAGGCATTCTGCGAGCCCCAGGAATGGTACATGAACATCGGCCGCTGCGTCAGCGCGTGGATCGGGTAGTCATCCGCCGAAACCAACGACTGCTCGAGCGGCTCGGACCAGAACGGCAGCGGATCGAAATGGGTGGCGACCCGTTCGCGCTCTTCCTCGGGCGGCTGGACCGGGCCGTGGCCCTTCGCGGCAAGGCGGAAGCGCTGCAGCGGTTCGCAATAAATCTGGAAGATCACCGGCTCGGCCTTGCCGAGAAAGCCGAACTGCACTGCCGTCTCCAGATAGGCTCTGTTGACCATCTTGTAGAAGCGCTCCTCGGGCTTGAACTCATGGTGCCAGAAGCCGCCATGTTCGATATAGCGCTCGAGCTGGTTCTTGTTCGGCGCGCCGCGGCCGTGCTGGTCGCCATTCTCGCCGCGCCAACCGGCAAGCGGGCCGATGCCTGGGCTGCGTTCATGGTTGACGATGTAATCGGCATAATCGCGGTATTTCGCGCTGCCGTCATCGTTGACGAAGCCCGGCAGGCCGAGCCTTGCGCCGATATCGATCAGCACCGACTGGAAGCCGCGCACGTCGCGGTCGGGTTCAAGCACCGGATGGCGGATCGCATCGCCCGGCCCGTCGGCATGGCTGATCGGCCGGTCGAGCAGGCTGATGCAGTCGTGGCGTTCTAGATAGGTCGTGTCCGGCAGCACCAGATCGGCGTAGGACACCGTCTCGGAATGATAGGCGTCGGAATAGATGATGAACGGGATCTTGTAGTCGCCGTTCTCGTCCGTGGCGGTCAGCATCCGCATCGTCTCGGATGTGTTCATCGACGAGTTCCACGCCATGTTCGCCATATAGAGAAACAGCGTGTCGATCGGATAGGGATCGCCCTCATAGGCGTTGCGGATCACCATATGCATCAGCCCGTGGGCAGAAAACGGCGCCTGCCAGGAATAGGCCTTGTCGATGCGCACCGGGCCGCCGTTTTCGTCCACCAGCAGGTCGGCGGGATCGGTGACGAAGCCGAGCGGCGCGCCGCCAAGCGGCGTGTTCGGCTTGCCGCCATCCTTGCCCGCCGGCTTCAGCGGCGGCGGCACCGGCTTCGGATAGGGCGGCTTGTAGCGAAAGCCGCCGGGTACATCGACGGTTCCGAGCAGAACCTGCAGCAGGTGGATGGCGCGACAGGTGTGAAAGCCGTTGGAATGGGCCGAGATGCCGCGCATGGCGTGCATCGAGACCGGGCGACCCTTCATGGTCTTGTGCTCGCGGCCCGCCCAGTCGGTCCAGGCGACGGGAATCTCGATCTCCTCCTCGAAGGCGACCTTCGCCAGTTCCGCGGCGATGCGGCGGATGGTGGCGGCCGGCACGCCGCATTTGTCGGCAACCGCATCCGGCGCGTAGTCCTGCGACAGATAGCGCTCGGCGAGAAGCTGGAAGGCCGGGCTGACGGTGCGGCCGAGGGCCTGAAATGTGCCCGTGAGCGCCGGCGCGACCGTCGGATCGCTGGAGATCGCCGTCGTCCCCTTCTCCCGCTCCCAGCTCAGGATATTGCCGTCGCCATCGCGCAGGAACAGGCCGTCATCGGCGGCCCCCTCGTCGCGAATGGCCAACTGGTGCAGATTGGTGTAGCGGATCAGGTAGTCGAGATCGACCTTGCCCGCGCGCAAAAGCTCGTGCACCAGCGCCAGCACGAACAGCCCGTCCGTGCCCGGGCGGATGCCGATCCACTCGTCGGCGATCGCGTTATAGCCGGTGCGACAGGGATTGACGCCCACCACCTTGGCGCCGTTGGCCTTGAGCTTTCCAAGGCCGATCTTGATAGGGTTGGAATCGTGATCCTCGGCGACGCCGAACAGCATGAAATATTTCGAGCGATCCCAGTCAGGCTCGCCAAATTCCCAGAACGCGCCGCCGATGGAATAAAGCCCGGCGGCGGCCATGTTGACCGAACAGAAACCGCCATGGGCGGCGAAGTTGGGCGTGCCGAACTGCGTTGCCCACCAGCCGGTCAAGGATTGCGACTGGTCGCGGCCGGTGAAGAAGGCGAGTTTTTTCGGGTCGGTTGCGCGAATGCGGGCAAGGCGCTCGGTGACGATGCTAAGCGCTTCCTCCCACTCGATCTCGCGATATTCGCCCTTGCCGCGCGGCCCGGTGCGCAACAGCGGTTTCCTGAGCCGCGCCGGGCTGTAATGCTGCATGATGCCGGCGCTGCCCTTGCCGCACAGCACGCCGCGATTGACCGGATGGTCCTTGTTGCCGTTGATGTAGCGCACCTTGCCATCGCGGATGTGGACGTCGATCCCGCAGCGGCAGGCGCACATGTAGCAGGTGGTCTTCGCCACATGGTCGCCGATCTTGGGAGACGTGACGACGCCGTCGCCTTCATCCGGGGCGGCGCTGTCATGCAGGGCTTGCTGCGAGGGGGCGGCGTTCGCGCCGCGGTCATTGCGCGCCATCTGAGGCTCCTTGAAGCATGAGAATGAACGGAAACGACTGGTGCGTCGCCGTGGTCAGCGAACGAGGATCATCAGCAGCGTGATCGCCCCCAAGAAGGCGACAGAGACGCCGGTGAGCAGCACCTCCTGTCGCGGCGCGAGATCGCGTGGCAGCGGGCGCAGGCGCAAAAGCCGCGTGCGCCGGAAGCCGGTCAGCATCATCATGATGGCAAGCGCCATGGCAAAGCTGCCGCCAAGAATTGACAGCAGGCCCGGCGACCCTCCTTCGCGCAGAAGCAACAACCCGCCATTGATGGCCACAACCAACGCAGTGCGCACCCATGAGAGGTCCGTCCGCTCGGGCTGCAATCCGGGTCGTCCGGGAATGAGGCGTTCGCTCATGGGCTTGCCCTTTTCGCATCACACGAGACCTCCGGTGACAAGCGCGGTGATCCCGGCGAGACTGCCGGTCAGGATAATGAGACCGGACAGGAACCAGATGGCCGTGCCGCCGGGCAACGGCGCGTCATGCGACATGGCCCGCTGGACGCTGTGCCAGCGCCAGGTTGCGTAAATGATCGCCACGAGGCCGGCTGAAGCCAGCACGATGCCGAAAAGCTTGTCGGGGTCGAGGCCGGTCAGCGGTTTGGCGAAATGCATCAGCCCCACCGCGCCGGCCAGAAGCGCCAGCGCCGTGCGGACCCATGCAAGGAAGGTCCGTTCATTGGCAAGCGTGAAGCGGTAGTCGGGCTCGTGGCCTTCGGGCGGTAGTTGCGGCCCGGTCAAGGCGCTGCCCACAACCTGGCTGTCGACCTTATCATTGGCCTGCGGCTCGATACCTTCGTGACTGGCGTTGCGCATTGTCGGCTTCCTCACCCGGAATTCCGGTTAGCGCAAAGGTAGAGAAGCCGGGGAAGGCGGTCCAATACTGTGATCGGATGCAATCAATCTGGATTCAAGATGGATTGCGGATACGAAATCCGGTCCATCGATCATTTATGGGAGGCATCGCCCATACATCGCGCCGAGCCCAAGCCTCAACCCTGCCCTTCGGCCTCCGCGCCATTGACCGCTTCGACAATGCCGAGCCGGCTGAGAAACGCCGCTACGGCGCGTGTCGGGCGGCGGGCGGCGAGGCGCAGGGCGATGAACTGCCGTTCCGGCAGTTCGATCGGGACGTGGTGCAGCAGACCCGCCTCCAGGCTGGGTGCTGCGACCGAAGCCGACATCGCCGCCGCCCCGAGCCCGGCTTCGGCAGCCGCGCGCACCGCCTCGTTGGACGGCAGTTCCATCGCGATGCGAAAGCCCGCCACATCCGCGCCCATCGCGCTGGCGGCGTGTTCGAAGGCGGAGCGCGTGCCCGACCCGGTCTCGCGCCGCACCCAGTCGCTTTCCGACATTTTCGCGGGGTCGAGCCGCTTCAGCCCCGCCCAGGGATGCTCGGGCGCGACGACCACAATCAGCCGGTCGGCGGCGACGGGGTGACAGACAAGCTGGGGATGCGCGACCTCGTCTTCGACGAAGCCGAGTTCCACCGCGCCCGTCAGCACCGCGTCCGCGACCTGCTGGGTGTTCTCGATCTTCATGCGCAGATTGATGCCGGGATGGGCGCGACGAAAGGCGGCAAGCCGCGCCGGCAGCCAGTAACTCGCGATCGTCTGGCTCGCCTCGACCTGCAGCGTCCCGCGCAAAAGCGTGCTGAACTCGCTCAGCGCCAGCTCGGCGCGCTCCACCTGGCCCAGGATCGCGCTCGCTTCGGTGAGCAGGGCGCGGCCGGCCTCGGATAGTTCGATCCGCCGACCGACGCGGTAGAAAAGCTGCACGTCATAGCGCGCCTCGAGCTGGGCGATCGCGTGGCTGGCCGCGGACTGTGCGATATTGAGCGCCTGCGCGGCCTGCGTGACATGCTGCCGCTCGGCCACCTCGACAAAGATGCGCAATTGCTCGAAGGTCATCGCGGCTCCGCGCCTGAGCAGAAAGCCGTTTTCTTTCCGCAATTTGGCTTTTGTTTTTTCGGGACTATAGCTTTCCCGCACCCGATAGGCAAACGGATGACAACGCCGTGCGATCGCGCGGGCCCGCGCCTTATTGCTTTCGAACCGGGCAAGCCATATGACGGGTCTTCACCCACGACGACCGTGGGCGCTGAAACCCGTTGCCTTGAAAGGAAACCTCATGCTGAAAGGGATTGACCCGCTTCTCGGACCCGACCTGCTGCACGTCCTCGCAATGATGGGCCATGGCGACGAGATCGTGATCGTGGACGCCAATTTCCCCGCTGCCTCCGTCGGCGAGCAGACCGTCTACGGCTCGGCGCTCACGATTGGTTGCGACGCTCTGCAGGCGCTCTCGGCGATCACTTCTGTGCTGCCGATCGATGAATTCGAACCCGATCCGGTTCTCACCATGCAGGTCGTGGGCGCCCCCGAGGCCGTTCCGCCGGTGATCGCGGAGGCCATGCCGACGCTCGACGCTCTCGGCCACAAGCCGGTCGGGCTGGAGCGGTTCGCCTTCTACGAGCGCGCCAGGGAGGCGTTCGCCGTGGTCCAGTCCAGCGAAATGCGCCCCTACGGCAATTTCATCCTGCGCAAGGGCGTGATCTTTTCGTGACAGCGGGCGCGGCATGAACGCCGCGCCAACCGCTTTGCCTCTCGCCCGCCCTTGAGCCGCCGGGAGAGCGCGAAAACTGCTTGACCGTACATATGGACAAGTCATAACGGCCGGCACCCAGCCTGGAAAGAGTATCGGCTCGTCGGTCACCGCTCTTTTCCAAGAATACGGACGCGAGCGCATGCCGCTGCGCCCCCGCCGCCTAGATTGTCGTAGCTTGACGACCCTGGCCAACCATGCCTGGCCACCGAGACATTGGCGCCAGTTCCCCGCATCTCTTCTACGCCAGTTGCTTGTCGAACGAACAGCATTCGCGGTTATGCACATATGTGCATTATTTTCTCCTAAAAATTTTATTAACGGTAAAAAACACATATTTATCAATAGTTTATATAATATTTTTTATTGCACTTGCGTGTTATTTCTATAATTTTTTCTTTGACTCCTTCAGAAAATGCTGCAAGCGTGGGCATCAGATCGTCGATCCATGGCCGTTTCGGGTTCTGCAAATGCACGGGAGTGCAAGCGGAAAACTGGCAGATGGGTTCCGGCGAATACGGGAGGAGAGATATGAAACAGATGATGCGACCACTGCGCCTGCGGAGTTTGCGCAATGAGTAACGCCGCGGAGCCAATCGGTCGGCCGGCCGGTTCGAGCTGGACCACACGACTGAAATATCGCACGCGGATCGCGATGCGGGAGCCGACCACGGTGATCGGCCTCTTGATGGCGGCCCTGTTCACCTATCTGATCGTCGTTCCGATCGTCTCGATCCTGCTCGACGCCGTGCAGACGCAGTTCGGCGATTCACGGCGCACCGGCACCGGCGTGGGAGAGTGGACCACCTACTACCTGCACAGGACCTTCTTCTCCCCGGTCGCCCGCGACATGTTTTGGGAGCCTTTGCGCAACACGCTCAGCGTCGCGTTCGGCGCGATCATCGTATCGGTGATCGTCGGCGGCATTCTCGCCTGGCTGATCAGCCGCACCGACATGTTCGCGCGGCGCTGGTTCGCGACCGCGCTGATCGTGCCCTACATGCTGCCGGCCTGGACCTTCGCGCTCGCCTGGACCACGCTGTTCAAGAACCGCACGGTCGGCGGCCAGCAGGGCTGGGTCGAGGCACTGGGCTTTTCGCCGCCGGATTGGCTGGCCTACGGTCAGGTGCCGATCACCATCATCCTGGCCCTGCACTATACCCCCTTCATCATCCTACTGTTCGGCAGCGCGCTCCGCCGCTTCGACAGCCAGCTTGAGGACAGCGCGCGGATGCTGGGCGCGAGCCGCGGCCGGATCGCCTGGTCGATCGTGCTGCCGCTGATGAAGCCGGCGCTGATCTCGGCGATCGTCCTGATCTTCGCAAAATGCCTCGGCGAGTTCGGCGTAGCCTATGTGCTGGGCCTTCCGGTGAAGTTCGATGTGCTCGCCACCTCGCTCTACCGCAATCTCGGCTCGCGCCAGACCGGCGTTGCCGGCGTGCTCGCCGCCTCGATCATGCTGCTTGGCATCATGACGCTCCTGATCGACGCCTATCTGATCCGCGAGGCCCGCAGGTTCGTCACCGTCGGCTCCAAGGGTTCGATGAACCGGCTGAGCCGGCTGCGCGGCCTGCGCCTGCCCGCGACCGGTTTCGCCGCCTTCATCTTCCTGATCAGCGTCGGCCTGCCGGTTCTCACCCTGTTCCTGTCGACCGTCATGCATGTGCCGGCGCGTTTCACCTGGGACAATTTCACGCTCGATTACTGGCTCGGCACCAATCTGGACACGGTCGCGCTGCAGCAGGGCATCCTGTTGACGCCGGAACTGTGGAGCGCGGCGTGGAACACGCTGTGGATCGTCGGCTCGGCCTCGGTCGTCTCGGGGCTCCTGGGTCTGCTTGTCGGCTACGCCGTGGTGCGCACGCCGCTGCGCCCGCTCGGCACCTTCCTCCGGCAGGTGACGTTCTTCCCCTATCTGGTGCCGGGCATCGCCTTTGCCGCCGCCTATCTGTCGCTGTTTGCCGTGCAACGCGGCCCGATACCGGCGCTTTACGGCACGATGGCGATCCTGATCCTGGCGCTGATTGCCGATCAGATGCCCTATGCCTCGCGCGCCGGCATCTCGGCAATGATGCAGCTCGGCAAGGAGCCGGAGGAGGCCGCGCAGGTCGCGGGATCGAGCTGGTTCCACCGCATGACCCGCATCGTCGTGCCGATCCAGAAGGGATCGCTGGTCACCGGCGTGCTGCTGCCGTTCATCTCGGGCATCAAGGGCCTCAGTCTGTTCGTGGTGCTGGCCGTGCCTTCCACCGACGTGCTGACGACCTATTCGCTGCGGCTCGTCGACTACAACTACACCCAGGCCGCCAATGCGGTGGTCCTGATCGTCGCCGGGCTCGCCTATTTCGGCACGCTCGCGGCACAAAAACTCACCAAGACAAATCTCGCCGAAGGCCTGGGAGGATAAGCCATGCCGGGAATTACGCTGAAGAACATCAAGAAGAGCTACGGCGCCTATGAGGCGATCCACAAGCTGGACCTCTCGGTCGCCGACGGAGAATTCCTCTGCCTGCTCGGCCCGTCCGGTTGCGGCAAGACCACGACGCTCCGGATGATCGCCGGGCTGGAGAACCTCTCCAGCGGCGAACTGGCCGTCGGCGACCGGGTCGTCGATTGCCCTGAGACTGCCACCTTCATGGCACCCGAAAAGCGCGGCATGGGCCTGGTGTTCCAGAGCTACGCGCTGTGGCCGCATCTGACGATCGAGGAGAATGTCGAATTCGGCCTGAAGCTGCGCAAGGTCGCCAAGGCCGAGCGCCAGAAGCGCACCGCCGAGGTGATGGAGGCGCTCGGCATCGGCAAGTATGGCAAACGCTACCCCTCGCAGCTTTCGGGCGGCCAGCAGCAGCGCGTGGCGCTTGCCAGAATGCTGGCGGTGAACCCGAGCGTCCTGCTGCTCGACGAGCCGTTGTCGAACCTTGATGCCCGCCTGCGCCTTGAGATGCGCGCTGAACTCAAGCGCATCCACACCCAGTTCTCGACCACCATCGTGTTCGTTACCCACGACCAGTGGGAGGCGATGACGCTTGCCGACACGATCGCGGTGATGAACGAGGGCACGTTGCAGCAATTGGGCACGCCCGACGACATCTATGAGCGGCCCGCCAACCGCTTCGTCGCCGAATTCGTGGGCTCGCCGCCGATCAACATCCTCGATTTCGACCGCAAGGACGAGCTGGTCCAGAACGTGATGCGCTTTCTCGCCAGACGCCATCCGGAGATTTCCGACATCGGCTCCGTCGGCATAAGACCCGAGGCGATTTCGCTGGTCGCCGGCAAGGACGACCTCGCCGACAGCGACTTTGGCGCGCCGGCGCGGGTGGCCGCGATCCTGCCCACCGGCGGAAGCTGGATCATCGAGCTCGAGACCGGCGACGAGGTGATCTTCATGAACACGCATGTGGCGCCCACCGTGCGCGAGGCCGACCGGATGTATTTCCGCGTTCCGGCCCGCGCGCTCAACGTCTTCGACGCCAAGGGCGAGCGCATCCGCGCGGCGGATGAGGTTCTGGCCGCGGCCGCCGCATAAAACACTGTTTCAAAGGGAGGAGAAACACTTGACCATCAAACTCAAACCCGCCACCGCGCTCACCACGCTTGCGATAGGAATCGCACTGGGAGGCGCAGCGCAGGCCCAGGAAAGCGAATTCAACCTCGACGCGCTCATCGAGGCCGCACGGGCCGAGCCGCCGATCACCGTCTATGCTGTCACCGGCAAGATCGTGCGCACCGCCGGGGCCTTCACCGCCGCCTACGGCGTCGAGGCCACCGGCAAGAAGGTGAACGAGGCCGATCAGATCGACCTGATGATCCGCGAATATCAGGCCGACAACATTGTCGGCGATCTGAGCGTTGCCGCCGATGTCGGCTCCATCATGGCGCAGTTGATCCCGGAAGGCATCGTCACAAGCTGGCTGCCGCCGGACCTTGCGGGCAACATTCCCGAAGGCCAGCAGGACCCGCTGGTCGTGGTCTCGGACCCGCATGTCTGGGCCTACTCCACCGAAGCCTACGATACCTGCCCGGTCGACAATATCTGGGCGCTGACCGAGCCGGAATGGCACGGCAAGGTCGCCATGCTCGACCCGCTGGTGAAGCCCAATTACGCCGACTGGTTCAACCAGCTCGAAACCCATCACGACGACGCCATGGCCGAAGCCTACGAGGCCCATTTCGGCAAGGCGATCGATCGGTCGAAGGAAAGCGCCACCCAGCAATGGGTGCGGATGTATGGCGAGAACGCACCACTTCTCGGCGACAGCACATCGGTCGCCGAGGCCGTGGGCGCGGTCGGGCAGGAGGAACCGTTCTTCGGCATCATGTCCACCGCCAAGTTCCGCTCCAATGAGAGCGGCGAAACCGCGCTCGGCATCTGCGGCGGCATGCAGCCCTTTGCCGGCTGGCTCTATCCGGGCCTTGCCGTGATGGCTGCGGGCACGGACAGCCCTAACGCGGCGAAGCTCTTCGTCCACTATTTGCTCAGCGAGGAGGGCATTGCGCCGATGTCGGTCGACGGCAAGGTCTCGTCCAACAGCGCCGTGCCGGCCAATCCGGAGGAAGTATCGGGCGTCGCGGACTACATGGACGAACTGATGGTCTACGACACCGCCACCGCGGCGGAAGACTTCGACAAGCGCCAGGACTGGCAGGATTTCTGGCGCATTCACTACAGCCGATAAATGCCGGCCCGCCGGAGAAGCGGGCCGCAACCATTTCAACGGGAGGAGAGGAAAGACATGAGACTGATGATGTTGAAAGCCACCGGCGCGATCGCCCTTTGCCTGACGGCGATGGGCGCTCAGGCCGAGGAATTCGATCTCGACGTGCTGATCGAGGCGGCAAAGGGAGAGCCGCAACTGACAGTGTTCGACAGCACCGGCAAGATCGTGACCATGGCGGAGAACTTTTCCGAGAAATACGGCGTCGACGCGGTGGGCCAGAAGGTCAAGGCCCATGCCCAGCTCGAGATGATGGCGCGCGAGGCGATGGCCGGAAACGTGCAGGGCGACGTCTCGATCATTTCGGATGCGCCGGCGGCGATCGCCGAGCTTCTGCCGAACGATTTCGCCGTGAGCTGGGTGCCGCCGGATCTCGCAGACGTGATCGAGGCGCGCTATCAGGACCCGCTGGTGGTGGTCACCATGGCCAATGTCTGGACCTATAACACCGAGCTCTACGACACCTGCCCGGTCTCCAACGTCTGGGAACTGACCCTGCCGGAATGGCGCGGCAAGGTTGCCATGCAGGACCCGCTGAACAAGTCGGTCTACACCGACTGGTTCAACCAGATGGAATCCCACGGCAATGACGCGCTCGCCGCCGCCTATGAGGACTTCTTCGGCAAGCCGATCGACACCTCCGAACAAAGCGCGACAGAACAGTGGGTCGCCATGCTTGCGGCCAATGCACCGCTTCTCGGCGGCTCCGACAGCAACGCGGCCGAGGCCGTGGGCGCGCCGGGCCAGAAGGAAGGCTTCATGGGGCTGATGAGCTCGGCCAAATACCGCGACAATGCGGATTCCGATTACAAGCTCGGCCTTTGCGAGGGCATTCAGCCCTGGCTCGGCTTCACCAATGCCGGCGTCGGCCTGATTGCGACCGGCACCGACAGCCCGAACGCGGCGAAGCTGTTCATCCACTACGTGATGACCGCTGAAGGCATCGCCCCGCAGGCGGAAGACGGCAAGAAATCCGCCAACACCACAGTCAGCCTGCCTGACGACGAGCCCTCGGGCATCGGCGCCGCCTGGGACCAGTTGCTGACCTACGACCTTTCCACCGCGGGCGAGGACTATGACACGCGGCAGGATTGGCAGGATTTCTGGCGCCTGAACTACCAACGATGAATGCCAAGGCCGGGCGCACCGTCGCCCGGCCATCACAAGGGGAGGAGACCCGCAATGAAGAGAATGACGCAGATGCAAACAAGCATGACAGCCCTGGCCCTCGTCGCGGCGCTCACAACGCCGGCGCTGGCACAGGATTCCAGCCTCGATGCGCTTGTCGAGTCGGCAAAGGGCGAGCCTCAGCTCACCGTCTATGACAGCACCGGCAAGATCGTCGAGATGGTCGAAGCCTTCTCGGACAAATACGGCATCGATGCCATCGGCCAGAAGGTCAGCGCGACCTCGCAGCTTGAAATGGTGATCCGGGAATCGCAGGCAGGCAATGTGCAGGGCGATGTGCTGATGATCACCGACGCGCCGGCAGCACTTGCCCAGCTTATTCCCGAGGACTTCGTCTACAGCTACCTGCCGTCGGACATGGCCGACGTGATCCCGGCGAGCTATCAGGACCCGCTGACGGCGACCACCAACGCCAACGTCTTCGCCTATAACACCGAGGTCTATGACGCCTGCCCGGTGGACAATATCTGGGCGCTGACCGATCCGGAATGGAACCGTCGCTTCGCCTTGATCGACCCGCTTTCCAAGTCGAGCTACACCGACTGGTTCAGCCAGATGGAAAGCCACCACGACGACGAGGTTCGCGCCGCCTACGAGGCGCATTACGGCAAGCCGCTCGAAACCGAGTTCGACAGCGCCACAAAGGCCTGGGTCGCGGCGATCGGGGCAAATGCGCCGCTGGTGACCGAAGGCGACGACAACACCTCCGCCGCCGTGGGCGCGCCCGGCCAGGAGAAGCCTTTCATCGGACTGATGTCGTCCGCCAAGTTCCGCGATGTCGAGGACAAGGGTCACAAGATGGCGATCTGCGACACGCTGGAGCCCTGGGTCGGCTGGACCTATTCCAAGCTGGCGCTGATCGCTTCGGGCACCGACAGCCCGAACGCGGCCAAGCTGTTCGTGCATTACGTCCTGACGGAAGAAGGCATCGCACCGCAGATGGTTGACGGCAAGGTGCCGACCAACACCACGATCGCCATGCCCGCCGACGAGCCATCCGGCATCGTCGATCTCTGGGACAATTTGCAGGCCTATGATTCCACGACCGGCCTGGAAGACTGGGACACCCGCCAGGACTGGCAGGATTTCTGGCGCATCCACTACAGCCGCTGATCTCCCAAGCCGCGAAACCCCGGGCCCTTGCTGGGCCCGGGGACAGGACAATGAAGGACAAGCCCCAATGACCGCCATCGCCGATACCGCGATCCCCTCGCCCGCCCGTCTGCGCGACGTCGCCGAAACCGTGGCCCGCGCTGCGGGAGCACCGCTGGCCACCGTGTTTCGCGTCGACATGACCGTGGATTACAAGGTCGATCTGCACGATCCGGTAACGGTGCACGACAAGCGGACCGAGGCGATCATTCGCGAGCAATTGCTGGCCGAGGTGCCGAACTCGGCGATTGTCGGCGAGGAAGGCGGCGAGATCGGCAAGGGGCCGGTCAAATGGTTCGTCGATCCGATCGACGGCACCTCGAACTTCGCCGCCGGCCTTGCCTTCTGGTGCGTCTCGATCGGGGCCGTGGTCGACGGCAAGATCGTCGCCGGCGCGGTCTACGACCCGATGTCCGACACCATGTTTTCCGCAGACAGCGACGGCGCCTTTCTAAACGGCGCGCCGCTCAGCTGCCCAGAAGCCCGCGAAGAGGCGCGCGCGACGCTGATCACCGGCTATCCGGTGCAGCGCGATTTCCGCCTGGAAGGACGCGAGGCGGCATTGGCCGGGCTCGGCGATCTGATCTCCGCCTTCTCATGCCTGCGCCGTCCCGGCAGCGCAGCGCTCAGCCTCTGCCATGTCGCGGCCGGCTGGGCGGACGCGGCCGCCGGCTTCGGCGTCAACGCCTGGGACGTCACCGCCGCGATCCTGATCCTGGAGCGGGCCGGCGGCAGCTATCGCCCGCTGACGCTCGGCAAACAGCCGGATGGCGCGCCGGCGCATCATTGCCCGGGTTATGTCGCGCATGGCCCCGGCGGCCGCTTTCCAACGCTCGACCGGGTCGCAAACGCCATCGATTTTCGCCGCCGCGCAAGCGCGCTTGCCCCCGCCCTGTGACGGTCCGGCACGACCTTAAACACCGGCGCCCGCGCGCCATCTCTTGAACGGAGTTACTCCTGTATGAGCCAAGCAGCCAAACCCGCAGACCAGCAGATCATCGATCGCGCCGCGCTGTGCCTTTCCCTTGTTCAGAGCGCTGGCCAGATCGCGCTCGACGGTTTCCGCCGCCGCGAATCCGAAGAGATCGCGATGAAGGGATCGCAGGATTTCCTGACCGAGACCGACGCCGCCGTTGAAGCGCATCTGAAGTCACGCCTCGCCGAAGCCTTGCCGGAAGACGAGTTCCTCGGTGAGGAGACCGGCGGCGCGGTTTCCGGACGCTCTGTCTGGGTCGTCGATCCGATCGACGGCACCGCCAATTTCGCGCGCGGCATCCCGCATTTCTGCATTTCGATCGCCTATGTGCGCGACGGCATCACCGAGCTTGGGGCGATCTACGCCCCGGCGACGAAGGAACTCTGGTTTGCCCGGCGCGGCGCGGGAGCGACCTGCAACGACCGGCCGATCCATGTCGCCGGAACCCGCAGCTTCTCCGCCGCCTGCCTGGAGCTCGGCTGGAGCAACCGCCGGCCGCAGAAGGATTATCTGACGGTGATGAACCGGCTGCTCGATCACGGCGCGAATGTCCGCCGCGGCGCATCGGGCGCGCTGGGGCTTGCCTATGTTGCGGATGGCCGCTCGGACGGTTATGCCGAGCTGCACATGAATGCTTGGGATTGCCTCGCCGGCCTGCTTCTGGTCGAAGAGGCCGGCGGGCGGGTCAGCGACCTGCCGGCAGATGGCCTCGGCCAGGGCGGCCCCGTGCTGGCCGTCGTTCCGGCGCTCGCCTCGGAAGTCAGCGCCGCCACCGGCATCAAGCTGGCATCGCTTACAAACGAAACTGACCGCGCAAGGATGATCGCATGAACCACGCCAGCCCGATGCCCAAATCGCCCCGCTACGACCGTCCGGAGATCAGCCTGATCGAGGAGCGGCTGGAGCCCTATGGCATCGCCGTCTATGTCGGCGGCCGCGAGGGCATGTCGAACCTGCCGCTGCTGCGCAAACACAACATCACCACCGTGGTGAACTGCGCCGTCAATCTCGATATCAACGTCGTCGATGCGCCCGATCCGGCGGTGGAAGAAGGCCATCTGATCTATGGTCATGGCGCCTATCGCTATTACAAGCTCGGCCTTGTCGATGGCGCAGGCAATGCCGAAACCATGATCCTTGCCGGCTACTACCAGTTGCTCGGCGCGCTGTCGCAGATCCTGCCGAACCGCGCCTCCTATCCGCGGCGCGAACGCGGCAACCTCTTGGTGAACTGCCGCGGCGGTCGCAGCCGCTCCGTGGCGCTGGTGGCGCTGCTATTGCACAAGCAGATGCCCGATCGCTATCCGACGCTCGAGGCAGCGCTGGACCATGTGCGCACAAGGCGCGAGCTGCGCCCGGACGAATGGTTCGAGGCACCGAAGCCGATGCTGGTCGAGGCCACCCGCAAGGCATCTGCCTGGATCGACCGCATCGACCACCGCGACCCCGAACACGCGGACAGGCAACCGCGATGATCCGCATTGCCGTCCTGTCCGATCCGCATCTGCATGACGTCCGCTTCGGCAGCGCCGCCGCCGAGATGCCGTTCGTGCGCTCGCTAGCCGACAGTCTGCATTCGACCCGCATCTTCAACGAAAGCGAGGCGGCGTTTCGCGCGGCGCTTGACGCCGTCGCGGCCGAGGGGATCAAGCTCTGCATCATCGCCGGCGATCTGACGGATGACGGCCAGCCCGCGAACTGGCAGGCCGTCTCGGATTTGCTTTCGGACTATAGCCGCCGGCACGGCATCCGCTTCTTCGCCACGCCCGGCAACCACGACCAGTGGTCGATGGACGGCAAGCCGCTGGCGAAGAATTTCGTGGACCCGGACGGTCATGTTCAGCGTCAGGCGGGCGAGGGCTTGACGCGCGTCAACGGCGCACAGCTCTGCCCCGGCATGCGCATGGTCGGTTATGATGAAACGCTGCCTTATGCCGCCCGGTTTGGTTACTGCCCGCAGCCTTCCGACCTCCACTTTGAAACCCCTTTCGGCGCATCGCCCGACATGGCGGATCGCAGGGCGCGGACCACCGCGGAAGGCGGCGAGAGCGCCCTCGTCAGCGACATGTCCTATCTGGTCGAGCCGGTCGAGGGGCTGTGGCTGCTCTCAATCGACGCCAATGTCTATCTGCCGAATTCGGACGGCGGCCATGACGACCGCAGCAAGGAGGGCTGGAACGCGACGGTCCGGCACAAGCCCTATCTGCTTGACTGGATACGCGATGTCGTCCGCCGGGCCAGAACCGAAAACAAAAGGCTCGTCGCGTTTTCGCACTATCCCGTCGCCGATATCTTTCGGGGGCTGACCGCGGCGCTCGAGACCCTGCCCGGCTCGCGCGCCGGCGCGCGCCGGATGCCGGCGCCGGATGTCGTCGCCGCCATAGCGGCCACCGGCATTCCGCTCCATTTCAGCGGCCACTGGCATGTAGACGCCACCGCCGTCGCTGATGGGCTTGTCAACGTCTCCGTGCCCTCGACCGTCGCCTTTCCGGCCGGCTGGAAGTGCCTTGAGATCGGCTCCGAAGGGATGGAGATATCGGATCGCGCTGTCTCCGACGCCCCCGGTTTCGACGCCTGGTTCGCCCGTTATGCCGCCGAAGCCGACCGCACGGGGCAGAGCGGCTCGATCCTGTCCGTCGCGGATTACCGCGCGTTTCTTGACCGTCACTTCCGCGCAATCGTTCTTGAGCGCCGCCTGCCGGAGGATTGGCCGCCGCGGATGCAGGCCATGGTCACGACCGCGCGCCTGCCCGAGATCGCCAACCTTCTGTCGCTCCCGCAAACCGGGCTCCCCGATATTGCCCTCGCCGATATCTTCATCGACTGGTACCGCCTGCGCGAGGCCGGCGGCGGTGCTGCAGCCGGGGTATCGAAGGAGCGTCGCGCGCTTTATGCGGAGCTTGCGCGAGGCTGCGCCGGCAGGGAGGACCCGCCAGGCTCCGACGCCGCCATTCTGGCGGTTTTCCTGCGCACACTCGGCCTTTTGTTGACCGGTGAAGACGCGAAACGGACGGCCCTCGGCCGGCTGAAGGAGGCCTTTGTTCCGTGCTAGGGCAACGCGAGGAAAAGCGGATACCGGTTTTCCGACCCATGTTGCGCAAAGCCGGGGAGACGGAGCGACTGCGTCTCACCGTGAACGGTCTACGCGCTCTATCCCATGCGCACGGTCTTGCGCCAGACCGGCAGGGCCGCGAAGGCGGAATCGCTGCCGCTGGTGTCCGAGGTCAGGATCTCGGCAATGCGCGCGACCATCTCGTCCATGGGCTGGCGGAACGTGGTGAGTTCATAGCCCGACCAGCGCGCCTGCGGCACATCGTCGAAGCCGATCACGCAGAGATCGCGCGGGATTTCGACGCCGAATATGGTGCGCGCGGCATCGATGAAGCCGAAGGCCAGAAGGTCGGTCACGCAGAACACACCGTCGGGCGGGTTGGACCGCCCGAGCAGCACGCGCGCCGCCTCCTGCCCCGTCTCATAGCTGGTGGGACCGACCCGGACGACATCGATCTCGACCCCGACCTCGGCGGCGGCAGCGGCAAAGGCGCTTTCCCGCGTGGTCATGGAGGAGGTGCGCGCCTGCGACGACACGCAGGCCAGCCGCGTGCAGCCCGCCCGCCTGAGCAGCGCCAGCGCCTCGCGACAGGCCGAGCGATTGTCGATGCGGATGCGCGCGGCGCCCTCGGCATCATCGTCGCGGTTGACGAGCACAACGCGCTGGCCGTTCGAAAGGCAGCTCTGTACCAGCTTCGCCGGCGGCGACCCGCTGAGCACGACCGAAGCCTCTGCACGGAAGTGCAAACTTTGCCTCAAAGCCTGGCTGACGCTATCATCATCGCCGGCGGTATTGATCATCATCGCCACCTTGCCGTGAAGCTGAAGCTGGCGGGTGACCTTGTCGATCATCGCACTATGATAAGGCTGACCGACATCGGCTGCGATCAGGCACACGATCCGGGAGGGTTCGCCGACCAGACCACGCGCAAGGAGATTAGCATGATAGCCCAGTTCCTCCGCAGCTTTCAGCACCTTGCGCCGCGTGGCGGGGGCGACGCTGCCGGCGCCGGAAAAGGTACGCGACACGGCCGAGCGGGAGACCCCGGCGCGTTCCGCCACCTCGTTGGCGCTGACGTAGGAAACCCTGTCGGCGCGCGGCGTCGTCGATCCGGTCATGCACAACCTTTGAAAATATCTGCACTCATGTTCATTCACCACCGTAATGCCTTGCTCCGCGCTGCTCAAGCAAAAGCTGACAGCGGCGTGCCGCCCGCGATACGAAGCGGAGGCGCGGCATGAACTCGACCATCCAGCTCATCGATCTTCTCGGCGCAGGCGCGCTGGTTCTCTGGGCGCTGCGCATGATCAAGTCCGGCGTGCTTTCCGGCTTCGGCGCCTCGCTCCGACAGGGCATCGCGAAGGGCACCGGCAACAGGGTTTTCGCGGCGATCTCCGGCATGCTCGTCACCATCGCCGTGCAATCCTCGACCGCCACTGCCGTGATCGCGGGCTCTTTCGTTTCGCGCAACATCATCGCCCCGCGCATGGCGCAGGCGGTGCTTCTGGGCGCCAATCTCGGCACCGCGCTCACCGCCGCCATTCTGGTGCGCGACCTGCACTGGCTCGCGCCCGCGCTCATCCTTTGCGGCGTCATTACCCATGGCCGCAGCCGGCTGGCGCGCGGACGCGGCATCGGCAAGGCGCTGATCGGCCTCGGCCTGATGCTGCTGGCGCTGGAACTCCTCGGCGCCGCAACGGCCCCGCTACGCGCGGCGGAGGTGACAGGAGCGATCCTGTCCGCGCTCGATCAGGGCCTGATCTTCGGCCTGCTGCTTGCCGCCGTGCTGGCCTTCGCCTCGTCCTCCAGCCTCGCCGTCGTGCTTTTCATTTCGATGCTCGCCCAGAGCGGCGCGGTCACGCCCGCACTGGTGCTGGTGCTGGTGGCTGGCGCCAATCTCGGCGGCGCTGTGCCGCCCTGCCTGGCGGTTGCCGGCGATGGCCCCAAGGCGCGTCGTCTCGTGCGCGGCAATCTGGCCGTGCGCGGCATCGGGGCGCTGCTGGTGCTCGCTACCGCCGGCATCACCGGACCCTATCTCGCCGGCCTGATGCCGCCCGACGCCCGGCTCGCCATCGCCGCGCATCTGGCCTTCAACGCCATCCTGCTTGCGCTGTTCCTGCCGTTGCTCGGCCCGCTCGACCGCCTCTGCCGCCTGCTCTGGCCCGATCCCGCCACGGAGCGGGGCGAGACCTCCTATCTGGACGACGCGGCGCTTGAAACCCCGGCTCTCGCCCTCGGCGGCGCGGCACGCGAGGTGCTGCGCATCGGCGACAAGGTGGCGCTGATGATGGAGCTGAACCTGCGCTCGCTGCTGGTCGACGACCCGGACGCCGGGCGCGACATCTCCAAGCTCGACGACCGCGTCGACGCCGCGCTCACCGATCTGAAGCTCTATTTCGCCCGCCTCGGTCGCACCGAGCTCAGCAAGGACGAGAACGCACGCATGCGCGAAATCCTGTCCTACGCCATCAATCTCGAACATATCGGCGATATCATCGACCGCGACCTTTCGGAAATGGCGCGCAAGAAGACCGACCGGCAGGTGAAGTTCTCCACCGCCGGCGAGGAGGAGATCGGCGAGCTCTACCGCCAGACACTGCTGAACCTCGAACTGGCGCAATCGGTGTTCCTCAGCCGCGACGTCAACCTCGCCCGCCGCCTGACCGCCGAAAAGGTGCATGTCCGCCAGATCGAGGAACGCTCGCAGAAGAAACATATCGAGCGCCTGCAGGACGGACGACCGGAAACGCTCGGCTCCTCCACGCTCCATCTCGACATCCTGCGCGACCTGAAGCGCATCAACGCCCATATCGCTGCAGTCTCCTATCCGATCCTGTCGGAGGCGGGCGAACTGTCCGAAAGCCGGGTGATCTCCCTGCAGAACGCGGGCTGACGACCTCAGACGTTTCCGGCCCGACCGGCAGCCTCATGCGCTGCGGGCGCGGGAATCGGATAGTCGTTCGGCGAGGATTCCCGCGGCACGAGGCTCGGCACGAATCCCTCCGCGCTCAGCCGTTCGAGCTGCTGCCAAAGGAGCGTGCGCACCGCGCGCACCGCGGCGGAATTTGGGCGGTCCTTGCTGGTGATGACGAACATCTGCCGGGTGAGCGGCAGGTCGGGAATCTGGCGGATGAACAGCTTGCCCTCGCGCACGCCCTCCAGCATGCCCGCGCGCGGCATGATGGTATAGGCATAGCCGCAGGCGAGCAGCTTGCGCAGCAACGAGGAACTGTCCTGCCGGGTGCGCAGGTTCAGGTGCAGGCCGCGATCGAAGGCGACCTGGTCGATGGTCCTGTGTGTGAGGTGCCCCTGGGACGGCAGCACCAGCGGCGCGCGGCAGGCCTCCGCGAACGAGATCGGCCCCGGCTGGTCGAGCGGCATGCCGATCCCGCCGGCAAAGATCATCTCGTCGATATAGGCGAGTTCCGCCTTGACGTTGGGCATGGATTTCGCCCCCGGCACGATGCCGACATCGACCTGCCCTTCCCGGATCAGCTGGGCTGCCGGGTAGCTCATCGCGCGGCGCACCGTGATCTTCACATCGGGGAACAGCGCCTCGGCGCGCATCATCAGCTCCGGCGCCACAAGATTGGAGATGGCGGCGGCGATCACCACCGAGACCTCGCCCGCCGGCACCTGGCTGGCATGTTTCACATCGAGCCTCGCCTGCTCGAAATCCGCCGAGATCTTCTTGGCATATTTCAGGAACATCTCGCCCGCCGGCGTCAGTTCCATCCCCGTCGTGCGGCGGTGAAACAGCGTCGCGCCCAAGGTATGTTCGAGATTGGCGACAAGCTGGCTGAGCGCCGGCTGCGCAATGCCGAGACTGCCCGCCGCCTTCGACAGCGATCCGGCCTGGGCGATCTCGATAAAGGTGTTCAGATTTCTGAGCTTCATGCGCCGGTATAATAAAAACCTTATACCCGGTGGTCAATCTTTGAGTTATTCAAGCCTCCCAAACTCCCGTAAAGGTAGCGGCAAAAGAACGCCGGAATAACCGGTTGGGAGGGAAAACATGAAAAAGGCAGAGCTGGTTTCCGGCTTCGTGCTGATGGCATTCGGTATTTTATTATGGCTTGTGCTGATCCCCTGGCAGATCGCCGAGGCGCCGGCGGCGATCATATCGCCGCGCATGATGCCGCGTCTGTGTGCGGCCATTCTTGTGGTGCTGAGCCTGGTGCTGATCGTCCAGTCGCTTCTGTCGCTGCGGCTGGAACGCGCTGACAGCGGACCGATCTTCAGCCGGAACGAGATCGTCGCCACGCTCGGCGTCTTCGCTCTCTCTACCGTCGCCACGCTGCTCTTCATCTACACCGGGCCGCTTCTGCCGGGGCTGATGATCATCATCCTGCCGATGCTGGCCTTGGGCGAGCGGCGGATCGCCATGCTCACCCTGCTGCCGGCCGGCCTCATGGGCGGGGCCTGGCTGCTGTTTTACGTCGTGCTGGGGACGAGCTTCCAATGATCGATACATTCTTCGCTCCGCTCGCCGCCGGTTTCGCATCGATCGCCAATTTCTGGACGCTGCTTTATGTCTGCTTCGGCGTGGCCGTGGGGTACGCGGTCGGCGCCATCCCCGGGCTCGGCAAGGGCACGGCCACGGCTATCCTGATCCCGGTGACCTTCTATCTGGAGCCCGTTTCGGCCATCGGCCTCCTGATCGGCATCGCCAAGGGCTCGACTGCCGGCAGTGCGATCTCCGCCATCCTCATGAACACGCCCGGCGAGCCGTCCTCGGCCGCCACGGCCTTCGATGGCTATCCGCTGGCTCAACAGGGCAAGGCCGGCAAGGCGTTGAAGATGGGGCTTTACGCCTCGGTGATCGGCGACCTGATCTCGACCCTCTGCCTGATCGCACTGGCCGCGCCGCTCGCCCAGTTCGCACTCGAGATCGGGCCGGTCGAACAGTTCGCAATCCTGCTCTTCTCCCTGACCTTCATCGGCGCGCTTGCCGGCAATTCACTGGTCAAGGGGCTGATCTCTGGCACGCTCGGCCTCCTGGTCGCCACGGTGGGCATGGAGATCGAAACCGCTGTGCCCCGCTTCACCTTCGGCCGGCTGGAACTGTTCGACGGCCTGTCGCTGATCCCCGTGGCCATCGGCATGATGGCGGTGTCGGAAATGATCCTGCAGATGGCGAACCACCGCGCCCTGGATCGCCAGGTGGCCGAAATCCGCGTCTCATCCGATCCGGACGACAGTCGGGTGACCGGTCAGGACTGGCGCCGCTGCCTGCCCGTGATCCTGCGCGGCACCGGAATCGGCGTCTTCGTCGGCATCCTGCCGGGCCTTGGCGCAAGCGTTGCCTCGTTCATGTCCTATGGCGCGACCGCGCGCATGTCGAAGACCCCGGAACACTTCGGCAAGGACGCAATCGAAGGCGTCGCGGCCTCCGAAAGCGCGGACAACGCGGTGGTGCCCTCCAGCTTCGTGCCGCTGTTCGCGCTCGGCATCCCCGGCTCGGTGATCGCGGCGATCCTGATATCCGCCTTCGTCATCCACGGGATCACGCCTGGTCCGCTGATGTTTGTGGAGGACGCGGAGATCGTCCAGGCCCTTTACGCGGCGATGATCGTGGCAAGCTTCGCCCTCTTGGCGATCGGCATTATCGGCCAGTCGTTCTTCGCCTGGGTGATCCGCTCGCCGATGCGGGTGATTGCGCCCGCGGTCCTGTTCTTCTGCATGATCGGAGCATTCATGCAGGGCGGCGGCCTGTTTGGCATCGGGGTGATGCTGGTCTTCGCGGTGTTCGGCGTCCTGGCGAAGAAACTCGACTTTTCCTTTGTCACCTTCCTGATCGGCTTCGTCATCGGGCCGTCGCTGGAACTGACCCTGCGCCAGACGATCCCGCTGCTTGATCGGGACGTCACCAACCTTGTGCAGCATCCGATTGCGGCCGTGTTCATCGGCCTCACCGTCGCGCTCATCGCGATCCTGGCGCTGGCCGAAATCCGGCGCCGCACCCGCGCGGCCCTCGCCCTGTCGCAAGGGACCGTCGCATTCAATGAAACCGGGAGGAACTCATGACAATACTGAAGAAACTCGCCGCCGCCGCGGCCTTTGCCGCGGCGAGCCTCGCCGCAGGGGCGGCGCTTGCGGCGGACTACCCCGAGAAAGCCATCACCGCGCTGATCGGCTACGAGGCCGGCGGCGGCACCGACACGATCGGCCGCGTCCTGTTCGAGGAGATGAAGGAGACCCTCGGCCAGCAGATCATCGTGGTGAACCTGCCCGGCGCCGCCAGCAGCGTCGCCGCGCTCAAGCTGAAGATGGCCAAGCCGGACGGCTACACCCTGATGCTGGCGCCATCAACCGCCGTTGCCACCAACCAGATCTGGAACCCGGCCGCGGATTACATGGTCGACGACTTCACCATGATCGGCTCGATCGCCGCCTATCAGCCGGCCTTCGCCGCGCCGATGGATCGCCCCTACGACACGTTCGACGAGTTCGTTGCCTTCGCCAAGGAAAACCCCGGCGCCAAGGTCGCGACGATCACGCCGGCTTCCAAGGTGCAGCTTGAGCTGGTCGCCAAGCAGGAGGGACTGGAGCTGAACTTCGTGCCGGTGAAAGGCGGCGCGGGCATGATCAGCGGGCTGCTCGGCGGCGATTTCGACATCGCCTATAGCGGCGGCGCGCACCAGAAATACCCCGACAAGATCAAGACCATCGCCTCGACCGGCGAGGAGCGTCTGGTGGCGAGCCCCGACATCAAGACGATGAACGAATATGGCTACATGTCGAGCTATGGCTCGAAACTGGTTCTCGTCGGCCCCGCCGGCATGCCGGACGACGTCGTCGCCACGCTCGAGAAGGCCCTGCTGGAAGCCGGCCGCACCGAAAGCGTTCGCCAGGTGATGGCCAATCTCGACTTCCCGCCCGTCGAAAAGGGCTCGGCCGAGCTCAGGGAAGAGGTCAAGGCGGCCTACGCCGCCGAGCTCAAGCTCAAGGAAGCCGTCGAGGCGCCCAACTGATCACCATGCCCGGGGCGCGATGGTCGCGTCCCGGAACTTTCAGGAGAATTATCCCGTGTTTGAGCCCCTTAAAGGCCTCCGCGTCATCGATACCAGCCACGTTCTCGCCGGCCCCTATGCCGGCTATCAACTGGCCCTTCTGGGGGCCGACGTCATCAAGATCGAAGTGCCGAACGTCGGCGACTGGACCCGCAAGGGCGGCCAGTTGCCCGAACTGAACGAAGCCGGCATGGGCCTGTCCTACATGACCCAGAACGCCTCCAAACGTTCGCTGGCGCTCGATATCAAGACGCCGGAGGGGCGCGATATCCTCAAGCGCCTGACGGCAAACGCCGACGTCTTCATCGAGAACATGCGGCCCGGCACGATGACCCGCAACGGGCTCGGCTATGAGGATATGAAGGCGGTGAAGCCCGACCTGATCTATTGCTCGATCTCGGCCTTCGGCCAGGACGGCCCCTATAGCCGGCGCGGCGCCTATGACCATGTCATCCAGGGCATGTGCGGCATCATGGGCACGACCGGAACAAGGGAAAGCGGACCGACAAAGGTCGGCGCGCCCTATGTCGATTTCGCCACCGGGCTCAACGCGGCCTATGCCATCTCCGCTGCCCTGCATCAAAGGCGCGCAACCGGCGAAGGCGTGCATCTCGACGTCGCCATGCTCGACACCTCGATGATGCTGATGGCCTCGCTGCTGACCAGCCATCTCAGCTCCGGCTGGAAGCCCGAACCCGCGGGCAACGAGGCCTGGAGCCGAAGCCCGACATCGGGCTGCTTCCAGACGGCCGATGGCTTGCTGATGGTGGCGGCAAACAATACCCGCCAGATCATACCGCTGCTCGAAACGCTGGGCCTGAACGAACTGGCCGAAGAGGCGCGGCGCGACCCGACGGCTGTCAGGGACGCGGTGAACGGACTGCGCCCCGCCCTCGAAGCCGCCCTTCTCGCCCGATCGGCCGACGAATGGGAGGAAGACCTGAACGCCGTCGGCGTTCCCGCAGGGAGGGTGCGCGATCTCGCCGAAATGCTGGCCGAGGAACACGCCGCTGCCCGAAAGCTCACCACGCCGATGGAAGCAGTGCCCGGCACCACCGTCCATGTCCCGACGGCCGGCTTCAAGGCCAACGGCGCCGCGATCGCCCCGACCACCCCGCCCCCGCGCCTCGGCGAGCACTCGCGCGAAGTGCTGGGCGACCTTGGTCTGACGGACGAGGAGATCGACGCCCTTGTCTCCGACAACATCGTGGGAACGGCAGATGAGACCGGCGGGCGGGCAGCGGCTGGCGCCGCCTTTGCCCGATTATGAGGGCAGCGCCCTTCGATTGTTGGCCGCGGCCAAAGCCGCGGCCCCTCTCACCCTAGAAAAACGCCTGCAGGCCTGTCTGGGCGCGGCCCAGGATCAGGGCGTGGACATCATGCGTGCCTTCATAGGTGTTGACGGTTTCGAGGTTGGCCATGTGGCGGAAGACCTGGAACTCCTCCGAGATGCCGTTGCCGCCATGCATGTCGCGGGCAGTGCGCGCGATATCCAGCGCCTTGCCGCAATTGTTGCGCTTGATCAGCGAGATCATCTCCGGCGCGGCATCGCCCTCCTCCAGCAGCCGGCCGACCCGGAGAGCGGCCTGTAGGCCGAGCGTGATCTCGGTCTGCATGTCCGCCAGCTTTTTCTGGAAGAGCTGGGTCTGGGCGAGCGGCCTGCCGAACTGCTTACGGTCAAGGCCATATCGCCGCGCGGCATGCCAGCAAAACTCGGCCGCCCCCATCGCGCCCCACGCAATACCGTAGCGGGCGCGATTGAGGCAGCCAAAGGGACCCTTGAGCCCCTCGACATTCGGCAGCAGCGCATCCTCGCCGACCTCGACGCCGTCCATCACGATTTCGCCGGTCACCGACGCGCGCAGGCTGAGCTTGCCGCCGATCTTGGGCGCGCTGAGACCCTTCATGCCCTTTTCCAGCACAAAGCCGCGGATCTTGCCGCCATGGGCTTCCGACTTTGCCCAGACGACGAAGACATCGGCGATCGGCGCGTTGGAGATCCACATCTTCGCGCCGTTCAGCACATAGCCGCCATCGGTCTTGCGCGCCGTGGTCTTCATCCCGCCTGGATCCGACCCGGCATCGGGTTCGGTCAGTCCGAAACAGCCGATCCATTCGCCCGAAGCCAGCCTGGGCAGATACTTGTTGCGCTGTTCTTCCGAGCCGTAGGCATAGATCGGATACATGACCAATGAGGATTGCACGCTCATCATCGAGCGATAGCCGGAATCGACCCGCTCGATCTCGCGGGCGATCAGGCCATAGGCCACGTAACCGGCACCCGCGCCGCCATATTGCTCCGGCAGGGTCACGCCGAGCAGCCCCATCTCGCCCATCTCGGCAAAAATCGACGGGTCGACCGTTTCATTCGCGTAAGCCGAGATCACCCGGCTCTGAAGCCTGTCCTGGGCGAAGGCATTGGCCCCGTCGCGCAGCATGCGCTCCTCATCGCTCAACTGGTTTTCCAGCAGAAACGGATCGTCCCAGACAAATCGGCCAAGTTCCGGCCCGTGCGCATCACCCATGTTACACCTTCTTCTTTTCCTGCGCTTTCCCGCGCAAATGATCGTCCCAGTACATCGGCCCGCCGAGATCGCGGGGGAAGCCATAGCCGTGCGTCCACACGACGTCGATATCGGAACTGCGCGCCGCAATGCCCTCGTCGAGAATGCGTCGCCCTTCCGAGATCATCGGACCATGCGTGCGTTCGATAATTTCCGCATCGCGGACCACCCGGCGCTGAATGCCGGCCTTTTCGGCGATCTCCGCGATGATGGCATCCACCTCCGGATCAGGCTGCGGCCTGCGGCTGTCGTCATAAAGATACCAGCCCTTGCCGGCCTTCTGGCCAAAACGGCCAAGCTCGCAAAGCCGGTCGGGCAGCGCATCGGTCCTGCCCAGCGCCTTGCGGTTTCGCCAGCCGATATCGAGCCCGGCGAGATCCTGCATCTGGCAGGGCCCCATCGGCCAGCCGAAGGCCCGGAAGGCGGCATCGATCTGACCGGGCGTCGCGCCCTCCAGCAGCAATTGCGATAGCTCGGCGTTGCGGGCCTGCAGCATGCGGTTGCCGACAAAGCCGTGACAGACGCCGACCACCACCGGCTGCTTGCCGAGACGCCGCGCGAGTTTGAGCGCCGTCGCCACGACCTCGGGCGATGTCTGCGCACCGCGCACGATCTCCAGCAACGTCATCACATTGGCAGGCGAGAAGAAATGCAGACCGAGCACATCGGTGGGCCGCGTGGTCGAGCGCGCGATTGCGTTCACATCCAGATAGGAAGTGTTGGTCGCGAGGATCGCGCCCCGCCGCGCGACGGCGTCGAGCTCGGCGAAAATGGCCTTCTTGACCGCCATATCCTCGAACGCCGCTTCGATGATCAGGTCCGCGGATGCCAGATCGGAAATCGCCACCGTGCCCGCAATCCGCGCCTTGCGCCTGCCGGCCTCCTCCGCGCTCAGCGACCCGCGCTTGACCGAGCGATCATAGGTCTGCGCGATGCGTTCCATGCCGCGCGCGAGCGCCGCTTCGTCGGTTTCGCGGACGATCACGTCGAAGCCGCTATTGGCGAACGCCATGGCGATCCCGCTACCCATCGTGCCCGCGCCGATCACGGCGACGGTCTGCACCGCGCGCGGCTCAGTCTCGTCAACATCGCCCGCAGGTTTCGCCGCCGTCCGCTCGGCGAAGAACAGGTGGCGCAGCGCGCCGAACCGGTCGCTCTGGGTTGCGGTTTCGAACAGACGCCGTTCCTCCGCCATCGCATCCTCGAAGGACAGCGTCAGCGCGTTGCGCACCGACTGTGCCGTAAGTTCGGGCGCGGATGAGCGCGCCTTGCGGCAAAGCTCGGCCGTCACGCTTTCCAGAGCCTCCGGATCACTGGCCGGCATTCCCTCGCCGCGGCGGCTCACCGGCGGCGGGATGTCGTCGGCATCGATTTTATCGGAGAGGAACCGGATCGCATTGGCGGTCAGGTCGTTGTCGAAGACCGCATCGACGAGGCCGATCGCCTGTGCCGCTTCCGCGCCCATCATCTCGCCGCTGCCGGCGAGTTTCAGCGTCGCCTCCGCACCGATCAGATAGGTCGTGCGCACCGTGCCCCCCGCGCCCGGCAACAGGCCGAGCTTCACCTCCGGCAGGCCGAGCCGCGCATCGCGGCTTGCGACGCGGAAGGTGCAGCCGAGCGCCAGTTCCAGCCCGCCGCCAAGCGCCGTTCCGTGCAGCGCGGCAACGCTCGCCTTGCCAAGCGCTTCGAGCTTGTCGATGACTTCGCGCAGCGTCGGCGGTCGGACCTCGCCCAGTTCCTCGATATCCGCTCCGGCAACGAATGTGCGCCCGGCGCAGGCCAGCACCACGCCCCTGACCGCGTCATCCCCCGCCGCCTCGTCCAGCCTTGTGTCAATCAGCTTGCGCAGCGCCTGCGACAGCGCGTTGACCGGCGGGCGGTCAATGGTGATGACCGCGATCCTGCCGAATTTTTCGATATCCACCTTCATCTCGCGCAGCCTCCCCTGCAAGTCCAGTTTTGTCCAATGATCCCGTCAGGCAAGCGCGACGCTGCGATCGCTTTCGAGCAACCGTTTCATGCAGCTTCGGCTGTCGCCGGCGCTGATCCGCAGGGCGGTCAGCCGACTGAAGATGCGGCCGGTCAGGCTCTCCTCGGCCATGCCGATGCCGCCATGAAGCTGGACGGCGCTCTCGCCGATCAGCTTTGCCGCTGTGTTCATCTTCAGCTTAACGGCATCGAGCGCCGTCGCCCGCTCATCGGCAGACGCGCCAAACATCCGGCCGCCGAAATCGAGCATCGCGCGCGCGGTCTCCAGCTCGACATACATGTCGACAGCGGCATGCTGCAGCGCCTGGAATCCCGCGAGTGGCTGGCCGAACTGACGCCGGTCGCGCAGATAGTCCACCGTCAGTTCCAGCAGCTTTTCCATGCCGCCCAGCATTTCGGCAGAGGTGATCAACTGGCCGAGCGCTTCCGCCTCGGCGATAAGCCGGGCGGCCTCGTCGCCCGCGGCCATCAGCGCCATTGTTGGCAGGGTCACGTCATCGAGCAAAAGATCGACATCAGCCGCCGGGCCGGCCGGCATATACGGGGTTATCAATGCGGGCGTGGCCTGAAGATCGAGCAGGAACAGCGCCGGGCGGCCCTCAAGCATGGCGCTGACGATCACGATGTCAGCGGCCGTTCCCGCCGGCACAACCATCTTGACGCCGCCAAGGACGAAACCGTCAGCCGTGCGCCGGGCGGCAACCGGTTTCAGGTCATGGAGCGCCAGCGTGGCGATGCGCGCGCCGCTGACGATCTCGCCGAGCAGGGCCGAGACCGGCGGACGGTCCGCCCATCGGGCAAGCAGGGGCATGGCAAGGGCTTCCGACGCCAAGAACGGCGTTGCGAGGCCCGCCTGCCCGAAGGCGCGCGCAAACACCATCAGCGCCTGCGGCCCGAGCTCCGCCCCACCGGCGCTTTCCGGGAGCGTAAGGCCGAGCATACCGAGTTCGGCGAGGCGCGGCCACAGCTCCGTCGGATCGGCGAGTTCCGACAATATGCCGGCCACGCTGTCCCACAGCATCCGTTCTTCGTCAGTCAGAGCTTCCATGTGCGCCTCACAGAGCCAGAATTGTCTTGGCGATGATGTTCTTCTGAATCTCGTTCGATCCGCCATAGATCGAGACCTTCCGGAAATTCAGATAATTGTTGAGTGCGGCTGCGGCCGCCAGGTCCTCCTCCGCCGCAAAATACGGGTCAGCCACATCGCCCGGCGCGCGCAGCGCTGCCACGCCCTCGAGTTCCATCAGCAGTTCCGAGGCGCGCTGCTGAAGCTGCGACCCGCGCAGTTTGAGGATAGATGATGCCGGGTCCGGCCGACCCTGGCTCTCTCCGGCGCGCGCCAATATCTGCATCTGGGCAACCTCCAGCGCCTTCAGTTCGATTTCCAGCTTGATCACCTCCGAGCGGAACAGCGGATCGTCCCAGACGCCGTTATCTTTCGCCCTGCGGCGGATCCGCGCCACGCGCTCTTTCGAGAGGCCGATCCGGGCAATGCCGGAGCGTTCGTTCGCCAGCAGGAACTTGGCATAATCCCAACCGCGATTTTCCTCGCCGACCAGATTTTCGGCCGGCACCCGCGCATCGGTGAAGAACACCTCGTTGACCTCGTGCCGGCCGTCCATGGTGATGATCGGCCGCATTTCCACGCCGGGCGTATCGAGATCGATAAGCAGGAAGGAAATCCCCTTCTGCTTCTTGGCCTCGAAATCCGTCCTGACAAGGCAGAAGATCCAGTTGGCGTACTGGCCGTAGCTCGTCCATGTCTTCTGGCCGTTGACGATATAGTCGTCTCCGTCGCGCACGGCCCTTGTCGTCAGCGAGGCGAGATCGGAGCCCGCATTGGGCTCAGAAAAGCCCTGGCACCACCAGTCATCGAGATTGGCGGCCCGCGGCAGGAATTTTTCCTTCTGTGCCTGATTGCCGAAAGCGGCAATCACTGGCCCGACCATGAAGCAGTTGAACTGCAAGGGCAACGGCACCGCGTTGAACTGCAGTTCCTCGATGAACAGATAGCGCTGGATCGGCGTCCAGTCCCTGCCGCCCCATTCGAGCGGCCAGTTCGGCACCGCCAGGCCGTGGGCGTTCAGAATACGTTGGGAGGTCACGAAATCCTGCTTTGCCAGCGGCTGGCCCGCGCTGACCTTGGCGCGGATTTCCGCGGGAATCTTCTCTTGAAAGAAATCCCGCATTTCTTCGCGAAACTGCTGATCTTCCTGCGAAAGATAACCGCCCGAGGGTCCGGTCTTTCCCATGTCGCGCCAATCCTCCAAAAGCCACGCCGTATTTAACTACCGTCTGGCCGGTAATAAAATATGCCCTGGCGGATGTCAATCCGTCTGCATGCGGGGACGCTATCGGGGCAGAGCGCCTGCCAGCAATATTTGCGCGTAGGATTCGGCGATTTCGGCGGCGGTAAGCCGCCCGTCGGGGCGATACCATCTGGCCATCCAGTTCAGCATGCCGAGCACGCCTCTGGCGAAGGTGGGGACATCGGAAACCGTGATCGCGCCCGCGTCGACGCCGGCCTCCACAACGCCCTCCAGAAGCTGGACATAGGCCTTGCGCATGGCGCGTTCGTCCGGGGTCAGGCTGGCGCGCTCGCCGCCGCCGCCACGGCCAAAGAAGCTCGCCCGATACCGTTCGCCATGCTCCGAGAAATACCGTGCATGGGCGGTCATGAAGGCGGTCAGCTTATCGGGATAGCTGTCGTGAGCGGCGATGGCGGCAACCGCGCCCGCATGCAGATCGCGAAGGGTATCCTTCAAGATCGCCTCGAAAAGCGCCTGTTTGGTCGGAAAATAGTGATAGAGACCGGCCTTGGTGACGCCCACGGCTGTCGCGACATCCTGCAGCGATGTGTTGTCGAAACCCTTTTCGGCAAACAACGCCGCCGCGGCGTCGCAAATCACGCGATAGGGGTCTTCCATGCTGGACGGGCGGCCCGGCCCGGACCTTGGCTTTTTGTTCTTCATGCCCAACGGTAGCCACTCCGGCCTGTTCGCACAAGCTGCACGATAGCGTCCGGAACGCCTATCCCGGGCTTGATCCGATCCGTGCTCCCGCCTGAACCGGATCAGTCAGGCAGGCTCCGGGCGAGAATTTCAACAGCGTGAACGATCTCCGCCTCGTCCAGCGCTGCATAGCCAAGGCGGAGCGCCTGCGGAGCGGCGCGATTCAGGGTGAAGCGGGTGGCCGGAAGAAGCGCGAGGCCGGCTTTTCCCGCGCGCATTGCCCAGACATCCGCGGAGACTTCTCCGCAACCGAGCCACAAGGCCAGCCCGCCCGCCGGCGTCTCGAAGGCGATCCGCTCGCCCAGATGCTCTCTCAAGGCTGCGGCCAGAACATCGCGGCGGGCGCGATAGATGCGCCGCGCCTTGCGCGCATGACGGCCGAGATCGCCGTCGCGGATCAGATCCGCAAGCGCGGCCTCAAGCGGCGCGTCGCCCTGCCGGTCGATTGCCGCGCGCGCCGCGGCCATGCCGGAGAGCAGCGGCTCCGGGGCCATGGCATAGCCGAGACGAATGCCGGGCGAGAGCAGCTTGGAAAGCGATCCCACGTAGATCAGCGGCAGGTCCGCGGGCGCACGTGCGGCGAGCGGCAGGACCGGGCGGCCTTCGAAGCGATATTCATGGTCATAGTCATCCTCGATCAAGGTGATGCCATGTCGCTCGACCACCTCCAGAAGCTGCAGGCGCCGCGCGGCCCCCATGGTCACCGTGGTCGGATACTGGTGATGGGGCGTGACATAGACGGCGGCGATGCGCGGATCGCTGGCGATCGTCTCCTCGAGAGCCGCGACCGACAGCCCGCCCGCATCGACCGGAACGCCCCGCACGGAAGCGCCCGCAGCCCGGAAGGCCTCCCAGGCCAGCGGATAGCCGGGTTCCTCCACGGCAATCACCTGGTCGGGCTTCACCGCCGCCTTTGCCGCCAGGAACAGTGCCATCTGGCTGCCGCGCGTGATCAGCAGCCGCGCCGGATCGGCGACCACGCCGCGATCCGAGGCGAGATAGGAGGAAAGCGCGTGACGCAGGACCGGCGTGCCGCGGGCATCGCCATAATCCACGCCGGCCCGGAAAGCCGGCGACAGCAATGCGCGGCGAAAGGCGCGCGCCAGCGCCTTGTCCGGCAGCAGTTTGGGATCGGGCGCGCCGTCGGTGAAAGCCAGCGGCGGACGGACGACCGGCGGTTCGGCAGGGGCAGGGATGTTACCGGGCGGCGCCATCTCGTCCGGAAGATCCTGCGCGACGAATGTGCCGCTTGCCGGTTCGGCTTTGAGCCAGCCCTGGGTCGTGAGTTCCTGATAGGCGGCATCGACCGTGTTGCGGTGAACGCCGAGTTCGCGCGCCAGCGCGCGCGTTCCCGGCAGGCGGCTTCCGGCTTTCAGGCGGCCGCGTAGAATGTCGCGGGTGATCGCCTCGGCAATCGCCAGGAACAGTGGTCCATGCGGGTTCTTCGCGATTTCCAGCGCGAGGGGATCAGGGGCCATGGCAACCGGCCTATCGCAATTTCAAAAACTGGCTCTTTTTCACAGGCCGGATATTCGCGAGACAGACATCAAAACGCAAGAGGTTCCGATGCCGAAATCCGCCCTGATCCTGCGCCACCTCGCCTTCGAGGACCTTGGCAGCTTTGGTCCCGTGCTTGAGAAAGAGGGCTACCGGCTCAACCATATCGAAGCGGGCGTCGATCCCTTGCCGGACCCGCTTGGCGCCGATCTTGTTGTCGTTCTCGGCGGCCCGATCGGGGTGAATGACACAGAGGCCTACCCCTCGATGGCGGCGGAGCGCGACTGGCTGGCACCACGCCTTGCCGCCCGCCGCCCCACCCTCGGCATCTGTCTCGGCGCGCAGCTCATGGCTTCCGCCCTTGGCGCGCGGGTCGCGCCGATGTCGCGCAAGGAAATCGGCTTTTCCACCCTGACGCTGACAGAGGCCGGCAAAGGTGGCCCGCTCGGCCACCTTGCGGACACGCCCGTTCTCCACTGGCATGGCGAGGCATTCGAAACGCCCGTCGGGGCGGAGAACCTGGCGGCGACCTCCGCCTGCGCCACCCAGGCCTTTGCCATGGGACCGGCCATATTGGGGCTGCAATTCCACGCCGAGGCTGGCGAACTGCCGGCCTTCGAGCGCTGGCTGATCGGCCACAGCGTGGAACTGGCCGGCGCCGGCGTCGACCCGGCCGGCCTGCGCCGCGATGGGCTGGCGCATGGGCCAGCGCTGCGACGCGCCGGCCAATCCATGCTCCGGGCCTGGCTGCGGGGCCTGCCTGCATGACGGCGATTACCCTTTTGACCGGCCGTGCCAGGCCGCTACCGGGAAGCGACGCGCTGAGCGGCATCGGAAAGAAACCGGCGGATGGGCCACTTCGGCTCGGCCCCGAAGGATTCGAAGGCGATGAACAGGCGGACCGGCGCGTCCATGGCGGCGTCGAAAAGGCGGTGCATCACTATCCGCTCGATCATTACACGCTCTGGCGCGAAGAGCTCGGCGAACGGCCGGCGCTTGGCGCTGCCGGCGGCTTCGGCGAGAACATCTCGGCGGCCGGCCTGACCGAGAATACCGTCGCCGTCGGCGACATCTTCCGGCTGGGCACGGCCCTGGTACAGGTCTCCCAGGGGCGGCAACCGTGCTGGAAACTCAACCATCGTTTTTGCGTCTCCGACATGGCCCGCCGCGTGCAGCAGACCGGCCGGACAGGCTGGTATTACCGGGTGCTGGAACAGGGTGTGGTGGCGACGGGCGACCGGCTCACGCTCGTCGACCGCATTGCGCCGGACTGGACCTTGCGCCGGCTGTGGCGCGCGCTCTATGTTGACCGGCTCAACCTCGGCGAGCTCGAGGGCATGGCCGCGCTTGACGTTCTGGCCGAGGGCTGGCGGAAATATGCGGTCCGGCGGCTTGCAAGCGGCCGGGTCGAGGACTGGCGCAACAGACTGGACGGCACTTCATGACCCCTCCCCCCTTTGTGATCTCGATCCAGAGCCAGGTCGTGTTCGGCCATGTCGGCAATTCTGCGGCGCTGTTTCCGATGCAGGCTGCGGGGCTGGAAGTGGCGGCGATCCCGACCGTGATCTTTTCCAACACGCCCGATTATCCGACGCTGCGCGGCCGGGCGCTGCCGCCGGAATTCTTCTCAGACCTGCTGCAGGGCGCGCGCGAACGCGGCTTGCCGGAACGCGCGGATTTCATACTGACGGGCTATATCGGCTCGCTCGACGTGGCGCTGATGGTGGCGGATTTCGTGGCCGAGGCGAAAGCCGTCAATCCGCGCCTCACTTACGTCTGCGACCCGGTGATGGGCGATGCCGGCCCGGGCCTCTATGTGCCGGAAGCCATCGCCGACGTCATGCGCGACCGATTGTTGCCCATGGCCGATATCGCGACGCCGAACCCGTTCGAACTTGCCTGGCTGACCGGGCGGAAGATCGCGACCCTGAAAGACCTGGAAACCGCAAAAACCTTTCTCCGCATCGCCCGCGGCGCACATCTGATCGCCACGGGCTGCGCGTTGGAAGACACCCCCGCCGGTCATATCGAAAGCGTCATTCTCAGCGATGACGGCCTCAGCCGTCATCCGGTGGAGCACCTGCCGGTCGCGCTGCCGGGAACGGGCGACCTGTTCGCCGGGCTGATCGTCGCGGGTTTGGCACGCGGGCACACCCTGCCGCGTACGGTGGAGATCGCCCAGCGCCTGACGTCGCGCGCGTTGAACCACGCCCGCACCCTCGGCGCCGGAGAAGTGGTGCTCAGCGAACCGGAATTCCGCCGCGCTCTGCTGACGCTTGATTGACGCACGCGGCCTGAGAAGTATTGCGAGCCGGTTGAGAAGATTTCATGCGCCGGGATGGGGCGACGACCGCAAGTCTTTGCCAAATATAGCTGCTCCAATAATATCGAAGCGCATCATGCCTCCAGTCGTCGCCTATTCCCGCGAAGGCTGCGGGGCGCGGCGCTGGAACAGGACTTGGAGACAGGAATTTTGGAAAGTCACCGGATCGAGCCGAACCGGCTCACAGTGCCCTTGAATGCGCTGCGGGCCTTCGAGGTTGCCGCGCGTCATATGTCGATCAAGGACGCCGCCGAGGAAATCGGCGTGACGCCCTCGGCCGTCAGCCATCAGCTTCGCGTTCTCGAGGACATGCTGGGGGTCGAACTCATGCGCCGCGTCGGCGCGCGGCTTGAGCTGACGGAAACCGGGCGACAGCTTTCCCCTGATCTGACAATCGGCTTCACGCGGATTGCAGAGGCGGTCGGAGCCCTGAAGAAGGAGCGCAAGCTTGGCCCGCTGCGCCTGTCCATGCTGCCGACATTCGCGGTCCACTGGCTGTCGCCGCGAATGGTCTCCTATCCGTTCGCGCGATCGGGGTTCGAACTGCTGATTTCTACCAGCCAGACCGTTGTCGATCTCGGCGCCGGCGTTGCGGATGCCGCCGTGCGCCACGGTTCCGGGCAATGGGCGGGCGTGCTCTGCGAACACCTGTTTGATGAACACCTGACCCTGCTCGGCCGTCCGGCGGACTGGCCGGCGCGCGGCGAAGCTGAAATCCGCAAGGCCATCGCCGAAACCAACCTGTTTCTTTCCCAGCACCGTCGCGACGATTTCCGGCGTTGGAATGACACCCTGCCCGGCGGCCCCGTCAAGCCGGCGGCGATCACGATCGTCGATTCCTCCGGCCTCGGCCTCAAGGCGGCGATCGATGGCGCCGGCTTCACATTCGCCGGCGTCGAGATTGCGGCCTGCGATATAGCCGCCGCCCGGCTCGCCCGGATCATGACCCATCAGGTTCCGGCGAATGGCGGCTATTATCTGTGCTATCCGCCCGCCCTTGAGCGCGACCGCCGCATCAGAAATCTCCGGGCCTGGATGCTTGCCGAGGCAGCAGCCGGAACGCCATGAAACCGGGCATGCTTCAGGCAGTCCGGCTTTACCCGGCAACGTCCTCGTCAGCGTCCGAACAGCCCCGTCACATGTGCCTTGGCAAGCGTATGGCTGTTGATCATGTATCCCGCCATCGCGCCCGATGACATATCGTCGAGCGGCAGGCTGTCGACATCGAGCGCATAAACGGTGATGACGTAACGATGAGGCGCAGCGCCGGCCGGGGGACAGGGACCGCCATAGCCGGCCATGCCGAAATCCGTTCTTGTGGCAAGCGCCTTTCCCGGCTGAACGCCTTCGGCAAGCGCCGTCACATCGGCCGGTATATTGACCAGCACCCAGTGCCACCAGCCGCTTCCGGTCGGCGCATCCGGATCGAACATGGTGATGGCAAAGCTCCTGGTTTCCCGGGGCGCATCCTTCCATTCAAGCGCCGGGGAAATGTTCTGGCCAAGACAACCCGATCCGCGCAGTGAATGGCGAACCGGAATCACATCGCCATCGTCAAAAGACGCGCTGGTCAGTTCCAGCGCCGATGCCGATGCGGGCAGCGCCGCAAGAACCGCGAGAACGACAAGCGCCCGGCCTCCTGCGACACGCATGGCCTTCCTGGCTTTGGGTAGCGTGACATGGCGCGCGCCGCGCCGTTTTGCCCCAAGCGGCGGCGCCGCCAGACGCGCCGCACAGGCCTCGCCATCGGCCTTTGTCTGGCGTGAGAATGCCTGAAGAGTGACGATTGGATACATTGAACACCGCGAGGTTGTTTCTGAACAACCCTAGAAAAGCCACCGGCGAGCGGCCAACGCAATTGAGCGCTCCTCATGCCGACCGGAGGGATGCTCATTCGACAAGACCAGTCGCCGGGCGGGCGCTCCCGGAACGACGCCGGACATGACTGATGTCGATGATCCATGCACAGTGTCGTCTCGACCAACGGATCGCGGATTTCGCGGTTGTCCAGAGGCATTCCGCCCTGTGTTCTAAAGGCCGTACCTTGAAAGTATCGCCTCGATCGCCCGGTCCTGTTCCGGGTCCGGCAGAAGGGCCGGCTGGCGGGAGAGGCCGACGGAGGGGTCGCGCAGGTAGAGCGCCCGCTTCACCACGGCCGGCGGATAGCCGAGCTTGTAGAGATCGGTGCGGAAGGCGGCGTAGGTTTCCTGCACCTTCGCCGCCCCCGCCTCGTCGCCCGCGTTGACGCATGACACGATCCTGGCCAGCACCTCGGGCATGACGTTGCCAAGGCCGGAGATGCAGCCCTTGGCGCCGTTGGTCAGCGCCCAGTACACCAACTGGTCGGGGCCGGAATAGACATCGAAACCCGCGACCGAGCGGCCGACCTCCATATAGGCTTCCAGCGTGTCCTGCGCGCCGCCGGAATCCTTGATGCCGGCAATATTGCCGTGGGCGGCCAGCCTGCGCGCCGTCTCGGGCTCGATATGGTTCTGGGTGCGCGCCGGAATGTCGTAGAGATAGATCGGCGTTTCGACGTCATCGGCGACCGTGGTGAAATGGCGCTCGAGACCATCCTGCGTGCAGGCGATGAAGAATGGCGTGATGACGGCGATGCCATCGACGCCGATGCGGTCGAACTCGCGGGCGAGCATCACCGTCTCGAAGGTCGCGGGCATGCCGGCATTGACGATGACGCGGGCGCGGCCGGCGACCTCATCGACCACCTCGCCGCAAAGCCGCACCTTTTCGTCAAAGGTCAGGGCGGAGAAATCGCCGTTGGTGCCGGCGCACATGATGTTGTTGCCGGCCGAAACCTGCCGGCGCACCTGCGCGCGCGTCGCCGCGTAGTTGATGGTTTCGTCGTCGTTGAAACACGTGACCAGCGCGACGAACGCTTCCTTCTTGTCGGTCATTCTTCCCCCTCAGCCGCGCGCGGCGGCGCCCATTTTCGCGGCATAATCCAGTGCCGCCAGCATATTGACGTGATTGGCCTTGCCCGTTCCGGCAATATCAAAGGCCGTGCCGTGATCGACCGAGCAGCGATCGATCGGCAGGCCGAGCGACACATTGACGGCGGTATCGAAGGCGACGAGCTTGATCGGGATATGGCCCTGATCGTGATACTGGGCGACGACCAGATCGAAGGCGCCGTTGTAGGCACGGTGATAGACCGTATCGGCCGAGATCGGCCCTTCCACATTGATGCCCTCGGCCTTAGCCGCCGCCACGGCCGGCGCGATCGCCTCGTCATCTTCCCGGCCGAAAAGCCCGCTCTCGCCGCAATGCGGATTGATGCCCGCCACCGCGATGCGCGGCGCTTCGAGCCCCATGCGCTTCATATGCCTGTGACCGGTGCGAATGGTTTCGAGAACCCGCTCCGTCGTCGCCCGCCCGATCGCGTCCTTGAGCGAGACATGGGTCGAGACATGCACGACGTTTAGCCGCTCGGAGGCGAGCAGCATCCATGAGGACTTCGATCCCGTCAGATGCGCCAGCATGCCGGTATGGCCATCATAGTGATGCCCGGCCGCGTTCAGCGCTTCCTTGTTGATCGGAGCCGTGACGATTGAGGCGGCATCGCCGCCCATCGCCAGCTCTACCGCGCGGGCGATATAGCGATAGGAGGCCTCGCCGCAGGCCGGGCTCAGGACGCCGAACCTGTCCGGCAAACCATCGACGGCGATATGATCGACGCGAATACCGTCGCCGGCCTCATCCGGCGCGATAACCGGAAGATCGACACCGGACACCTTTGCGGCGCGGGCGACTGTAGCCCGGTCCCCGATGACGCGGACCTGACGACGCAGGGCGGCATCGCGCGCGGCAAGCGCCTTCACGGTCACTTCCGCGCCCACTCCGGACGGATCCCCCATGGTGATGACGATTGACTGTTTCATGAAGGCCTCCCGAGAACGACGCGTCGCCGACATTTAACTTATAGGTAAACAGGTTTCAATAACCAACGCATAAATTAATGAAGAACGCCATTTCACCTTGAAATTTATCTTCTTTTTATCGCAAGATCGAGCCGTAACAATAATGACAACCTCAGGAGACAATCGTGCCGCCGGATGTTCTGATCATAGCCGATGACCTGACGGGCGCGCTCGATTCGAGCGTCGCCTTTGCGGGACCGGGGCGATCCGTGCTGGTGGCGCGCAGTTCGGACGCCATTCCAGCGCTTCTGAAGCAATCGCCGGATGTGATCGCCGTCAACACGGCAAGCAGGGAATGCGACGCGGAGGAAGCGGCAGAACGGGTGGCTGCGGCCCTCGGCCGCCTGCCGGTGGCCGATGTTCCGGTCATCATGAAGAAGGTCGACTCGCGGCTCAAGGGCAATATCGCCGCCGAAATGGCCGTGCTGCAGGCCGCCCTCGGCGCGCGCGCCATCGTTGCGGCTCCGGCGATCCCGACGATGGGCCGCCGCGTAACGGGTGGCACGCTGAGCGGTGACGGCATTGCCGCACCGATCGACGTGGCCTCCCGCATCGGCGTTTCGGCCAAAATTCCGGATGCCGAAAGCGACCGCGACATGGATAACCTTGTCGGTTCCGCCGGTTCCGGCGTGCTCTGGGTTGGCGCCCGCGGCCTTGCCTTTGCGCTGGCGCGCACCGCCGGGCATGCCGAAACACAGCCTTTCCGGCTCGCGCCGCCGCTGATGATTATCAACGGATCGCGCGACCCGATCACGGTGGCGCAGATCGAGCGCCTGCGGGCGCTGACGCCGCTGGTCGATGCGCCCGATGGCGCGGTTCCGGCGATGACAGAGGCTGAACTGCCGCTCGTGCTATCCATCTGTGACGGCGGCGGCGGCCTTGCCGGCGAAGCGGCCGGCGCCCGCTTCTGCGATGGCGCGAGCCGCCTGCTCAACGCGCTCTGGCCACAGTCTCTGCTGGTGGCGGGCGGCGAGAGCTGCAACGGCATTCTGGACCGCCTCGGCATCCGAAGTTTACAAGTGGCCGCCGAATTGCGGCCCGGTCTGCCGATCAGCCATGCCGCCGCACCTTGGGGAAATTTACAACTCGTGACAAAATCGGGCGGTTTTGGTACGCCGTCGCTTCTCGCCGAGCTCTTTGTCGAGGCAAAGGCGGAGAGCGGCGATGACGAAAAGGACATGCGATGACCGACAATCTGAACCAGGACGCGGATCGCGGCACCGCGCAACGGCGCACCTCGCTGTCAGACAAGGTCTATGAGGCGTTGCGCGGGCGGATCATGCGCGGTGATTACGGCGCCAATGAAAAACTGCCGGCGGAAAAGGATTTGTCGGTCAAGTTCGGCGTATCGCGCCCGGTGCTGCGCGTGGCGCTGGAGCGGCTGCGAGACGAGCGGCTGATCTATTCGCGCCAGGGCGCCGGCAATTTCGTGCGGATCAAGCGCGAAACGGCGCTCGGCTACACCCCCGTCGAAACCATCGCCGATATCCAGCGCTGTTACGAATTCCGCCTTACCGTCGAGACCGATGCTGCCGCCCTTGCGGCGCTTAGGCGTAACGAGGCCGCACTCGCCGAAATGGAACGGGCGCTGCACCTGCTGTCGGATGCGACCGGCCAGCAGCTTCACCGCGAGGATGCCGATTTCGCCTTTCACCAGTCGGTCGCCCAGGCTACCAACAACCAGTATTACGGCGAAACGCTGAAGGCGCTGCGCGACCATATCTATGTCGGCATGAAGCTCCACGGCGAGACGCTGATGTCCGATGGCGCCTGGGCGCTGGAGGAGGTGCTGGCCGAACACAAGGCGATCTACACCGCCATCAGGGAACGTGCGCCGGATGCCGCCCGCGCCGCCATGCGCGCCCATATCGAGCACTCGCGCGAGCGGCTTTTCGGCGGCGGCCTGTTCGATCTCTCCCTCTGAAAAACGGGATGGAGGCGGCGACGACAGCCGCGCTCCCGTTTGTGGCAAAGCCTAGAACGCCGCCCGATAGATCGCATCGACGTCATCAACCGACATGTCGCGCGGGTTGTTGTCCATCAGCCTGCGGATGGCGTGGGCTTCCTCGGCCCAAAGCCGCAGATCCGCCTCGTTGGCCCCGTGGGCGGCAAGCCGCATCTCGACGCCGAGACGCGCGCAGAATTGATGGGCGGCGCTGTGCACAGCTTCCGCCGTTTCCGCCGCAAGGCCGAGCGCGGCCATGATTTCGCCAGTCTTTTCCACCGCCACCGGCTGGTTGAAGGCCAGCACATGCGGAAAGATGATGGCGTTTGCGAGCCCGTGCGGAAGGCCGAGCCGGGTGCCGAGCGGATAGGAGAGCGCATGGCCCGCCGCCGTATTGACCGGCCCCAGGCAGATGCCGCCGTAATAGGAGGCCAGCATCATGCCAGCGCGCGCCTCCGCGTCATTTCCGTTTTCCACAGCGCGGCCGAGATATTGGCCGATCAGGCCGATGCCGAGTCGGGCGTAGCCATCGATCAGGTCGTGGGCGCGGATATTGGTGAAAGCCTCGACGCAATGGGCGAGCGCGTCGATCCCCGTCGCCGCCGTTACCGCCGGCGGCACGGAATAGGTGAGCTCCGGATCGAGGATGGCGATATCGGCGAGCAGGAACGGACTTTCGACCGCGAGTTTCGACTTGGTCTCGGGATCGGTCAAAAGCGCGCGGATGCCGGCTTCCGAGCCGGTGCCCGCCGTGGTCGCCACCTGCGCCAGCGGCGTGCGTCTGCCGGCGACCTTGTTCGGACCGACGACATCGCGGACGGATTGCGACCCGTCCCAGAGCGCCGCCGTCAGCTTGGCGACATCGAGAACGGAGCCGCCGCCAAGGCCCACGATCAGGTCCGGTTCGTGCGCCCGCGCTGCTTCCAGAACCGCCTCGAAGGCGGGAAGATCGGGCTCCGGCGGGGCTTCGGCATAGACCCGGACATCGCCTGGAAGACGAAGCCGCTCGACATAATCGGCCGTGGGGCCGCCGGCGATGACGAACGGCCGTTTTGCCTCGGCCGCCCACGCGCCGAGGCCTGCCGCGGTGCCGACGCCGACTTCAAGTCGCTTCGGCTGGTGGAGCGTGATCGGGCGATCCATGCTGTTCATTTTCTCTCCTTTCACGTCCGGCGGTCCGGAACCTGCGCGACAAGCGTCGCGACTGTTGCGGCATCGAGCGCGACATGCCGGATGGCCCGGCGGTAAAGCGTGTAGGCGATATCGAGCCCGCCATCGTCGCGCGGCAGCAGCACGGGGTAGGAAAGCTCCTTGTTGCGGCCATCAAGCGAATTGTTGCTGAGGCAGGCGCCGGGGCTGTCCTCGATCGTGTAGCGCACCGGAAAGGTGCGGCCGCCATCGCCCGAAAGACAGAGCGTGAGCGGCGCGCGCTCCACGCCCCAGATCGGGTTACAGCCTTCGGTCGCCTCCGGCCGGGCGTCGTCTGCCTCCAACTCGTCATAGAGCGAGGCGCGGCGCGCTGCCGATTGCGCGGCCGAGACCGGATTGCAGACCATGGCCACGCCCCCCCCCTCAAGGCGCACGGCGTTGACGGAACTGTTATTGTTCGGCACATCCGTCGGCGTGGGCGCGCTCCAGCTCCGCCCGCCGTCATGGCTTTCGGAGCGATGAACGAAATCGGACTGGCGCCGGCGATAAAGCGCGATCATCTCGCCTCCGCCCAGGCTCACCGGCGTCATGTGCACGGACCCGGCCGAGTCCGGAACGTCGACGACCTCCCAGCTTTCGCCATCATCCGTGCTGACGGCGACAGCCGCGGTATCGAAGGCGCCGGTCCAGCGAATGCCGGGGCGCGGGTTGCAACGGAAGAGCGGCAGGCACCAGGCACCGTCATCGCGCACAAAGGGAGCGGCGCGCACGAAGGTGCCGGGCGGCAGGCCAGTGTCGCGCGCGTCAGCCGCCGCCAGCCGGCCGCCTTCCAGCGTGAGTCGGCGCATGAACACCCGAGACTCATCCTGATTGCCGGCGGGCTGGGCTGTATTGAAAAGCAGGATATCGCCTTTTGGCGTCACGAAAATCACCGGATTCTGTTCCGAACGGCCGGGATCATCCGTCAGCCGCACCGCCTCGCCCCATCCCGCCGCTTCAGGATCGAGCAGCGAGGCGTGGATGGAAATGTCGGACTTGCCTTCCAGCGTGCCGCCGAACCAGACGCAGGCGAGACGTCCGTCCGGCAGGCGCGACAGAAAGGCTGCATGGTTCTGCACGGTCGGCGCCGGAAGAACGGCCTGCCTGCCATCCGGACGCGCCTCAAATCTTCCCGTCATCTTCCCGGCGATATCCTCCGGCGTCATGCACATGCTCCTCCACTTGATTCCGGCCTCCAAAAAACAGGCCACAAAACAAGTTGTCAAGTTGAAGTTTTCGGCAATATTCTCGACATCGGATTCACGCCAACAAATTTATATATATAATTCATTAATTTAACACGGTATCGAATTCAGGCCCGCCAATTAAACCGAGAAGGCGTTTGACAAAGGTTATCAACTTTACCAATATTGCGGAAAGTTTGATCCGGCATCGCAACCGGACTCATGCGGGCCATGTCAGACCTTTTTTTTGCGCGCGCAGCGGCGCAAGGGCCTGAACGACGTTATGCTGCGACGTTCCTGGAGGAGGAAAACAATGAAACGCAGAACTTTGCTTGCCGGGCTTTTGCTGGCGTCATCGCTGACGCCGGCCTTTGCACAGGAGGAAGGGTCGGTCACCGTCGTGCTGGCGGAAGAGCCGGATCTTGTCGAGCCATGCATGGCGACGCGCTCCAATATCGGGCGCATCGTGCTCCAGAACATCTCCGAAACGCTGACGGAACTCGACGTTCGCGGCGATGAGGGGCTGAAACCGCGCCTGGCGGAAAGCTGGGAGATGACCGACGACAACACCTGGCGCTTCCACCTGCGCGAGGGCGTTACCTTCTCCGACGGTTCGGCCTTCGATGCCGAAGACGTGAAGCACTCCTTCGACAGGGCGCAGAGCGACCAGATCGTCTGCGAGATCTCGCGCTATTATGACGGGATCACGATCACGCCTTCGGTTGTCGACGAGCACACGATCGACTTCACCACCGATCCCGCGCAGCCGATCCTGCCGCTTCTGCTTTCGCTGCTGACCATCGTGCCGTCGGAAACGCCGGTCGAATTCACCCGCGAACCGGTCGGCACTGGGCCTTACGTGCTTTCCGACTGGACGCCGGGCCAGTCCATCACGCTGACGCGCCGCGACGACTATTGGGGCGAAGCGCCGGCCGTGGAAACCGCGGAATATGTCTTCAGATCCGACGCCGCCGTGCGCGCCGCCATGGTGGAGACCGGCGAGGCCGACATCGCGCCGTCGATCTCGGCCATCGACGCGACCACCGATCTCGACCACGCCTATCCGAACTCGGAAACGACCTATCTGCGGATCGATCATTCCGTACCGCCGCTTTCCGATAAGCGGGTGCGCGAGGCGCTGAACATTGCCATCGACCGGGAAGCCTTCATCGGCACCATCCTGCCCGAAGGCGCGGACATCGCAACGGCGATCAACGTACCGACGACGCTCGGATGGAACCCGGACACCGAGGCCTGGCCCTATGATCCCGAACGCGCCCGCGCGCTTCTCGAGGAAGCCGCCGCCGACGGCGTTCCGGTGGACACCGAGATCCTGCTGGTCGGCCGCACCGGCAACTTCCCCGGCGCGACCGAATTCTACGAGGCGATCACCAGCATGCTGAACGAGGCGGGCTTCAACGTGAAGCTCCAGATGGTCGAGGTGGCGGAACACGAACAGTTCTACTCCAAGCCCTATGTCGATGACCGCGGCCCGATCCTGGTCGGCGCGCAGCATGACAATTCGCGCGGCGATCCGGTATTCTCGATGTTCTTCAAATACCACTCCGAAGGCCGCCAGTCCGGCATAGCCGACGCGCATGCCGACGAGCTGATCGAGGAAGCAACCGCGGCAACCGGCGAGGAGCGCGACGCGCTGTGGTCGGAACTCTTCGGCTACCTGCATGACGAGGTGATTGCGGACGTGCTGCTGTTCCACATGGTAGGCTTCGCCCGCGTCGGCGAGGATGTCGACTTCACGCCGACGATCGCGACCAACAGCCAGCTTCAGCTTGCCGAAATCGGCCTGAAGTAAGGTCTGTCAAGAAAAGAGCGCGCGCGGTCCTCCCGCGCGTGCTTCCCTTTTGAAAAACGAGAGAACACGATGAAGAAAACGCTGGGAAAACGCGGGTTGACGAGCTTCGTCTCGCTGCTGGTCCTGATCGTGCTTGTGTTCTTCCTGTCCCGGCTGACCGGCGATCCGACATCGCTCTACCTGCCGGTCGACGCATCCGAGACGATGCGCGAGAACTTCCGCGAGATCCACGGCCTGAACGATCCTGTCCTGGTGCAGTTCTGGCACTATGTCACCGATATCGCCCGGCTCGATTTCGGCGAGAGCCTGAGGAAGGCCCGCCCCGCGCTGCAAGTGGTCATCGAGGCCTTTGCCTGGACGCTGCAGCTTGCCTTCATCACCATGGTTCTGGTCACAGCCGCCGCCATCACGGTCGGCGCGATTGCGGCCTTCAATGTTGGCACCTGGTTCGACCGTGCGGCCTCCGTCCTGTCGCTGATCGGCGCATCGGCACCGGATTTCTGGGTAGCGATCGTCGGCATCGTGATCTTTTCCGTCACCCTTGGCTGGCTTCCGACTTCGGGTACGGGCACCCCCTGGCATTGGGTCCTGCCAGTCGCCGTGCTGTTCATCCGGCCTTTCGGGCTGATCCTGCAGATCGTGCGCGGATCGATGATCAACGCGCTCGGCTCGGCCTATGTGAAGACGGCGCGGGCCAAGGGCGTGAAGAACCGGCCGATCATCTTCGTCCATGCGCTGCGCAATGCCATGCTGCCGGTGATCACCGTGATTGGCGATCAGGCGGCGGCCCTTCTGAACGGCGCGGTGGTGGTGGAGACGATCTTCGGCTTTCCCGGCGTCGGCAAGCTGATGATCGATTCCATCATGCAGCGCGATTTCAACGTCATCTTGGCCGCAATCATGGTGACCGCGATCGCGATCTTCATCATGAACCTCCTGATCGACCTTGCCTATGCGGTGCTCGATCCGCGCATACGAACCTGAGGGACGCCGATGAGCGATACCACGACAGAGGCCCGAGCGGAGCGTCCGGCCGTTTCCAGGCAGGAACCGGGCGCATTGCGGCGCTTCCTCAAAATGCTGTGGGCCGACAAGTTCGCCTTTGCGGCCGTGCTGTTTCTGACCGTCATCGTGGCCTGCGCGATCTTCGGGCCGATGCTGCTCGATGGCGTTGCGGCCAAGCAGAACCTGCGCGCCCGCAACGCGCCGCCATTCTCGTTCGACCGTGGCTTTCTCTATCTGCTTGGCGGCGATGCGCTGGGCCGGCCGCTTCTCGCCCGCATCATCGTCGCAGCCCGCAACACCATGGTGGTTTCGGCCGGCGCGGTCGCCGCCTCGCTGGTGATCGGGTCCACGCTCGGCCTCATCGCCGGCTATCGCGACAGATGGCACAGCGAAATCATCATGCGGCTTGCCGACGTCATCATGTCGTTCCCCTCGCTGCTGCTGGCCGTGACCGTGCTTTACGTGCTGGAGCCGTCGATTGCCAATCTGGTGCTGGTGCTCGCCATCACCCGCATCCCGATCTACCTGCGCACAACCCGCGCCGAGGTGCTGGAGGTGCGCAAGCGCATGTTCGTGCAGGCGGCGCAGGTCATGGGCGCGTCCAATCTGCGCATCGTGCTGTTTCACATCCTGCCGGTGGTGCTGCCGACGCTGTTGACCATCGCCACGCTCGACTTCGCCTTCGTCATGCTGGCCGAATCCGCCCTCTCCTTCCTCGGCATCGGCATCCAGCCGCCGGAGATCACCTGGGGGCTGATGGTGAGCCAGGGGCGGCAATATCTGACAAGCGCATGGTGGCTCGCCTTCTGGCCCGGCCTTGCAATCATCCTGACCACCATGTCGCTCAACCTGCTTTCAAGCTGGATGCGGATCGCGCTGAACCCGACCCAGCGCTGGCGGCTCGAAATCGGAGGCAAGTCCAATGGCTAGTTCCCACCTCCTTCAGGTACGCAATCTCTCGGTCCGCTTCCACACCGCCCGCGGCCCGGTCGACGCGGTCAATGATGTGTCGTGGCATCTCGACCGGGGCGAGACGCTGGCGATCCTCGGCGAAAGCGGCTCGGGCAAATCGGTCTCGGCGTCGGCGATCATGAACCTGATCGACTGCCCGCCCGGCGAGATCATGAGCGGCGAGGTGCTGTTCGAGGGCCGCGACCTGCTGACGCTTTCCAGCGAGGAACGCCGCCGGATCAACGGCAAGCGGATCGCGATGATCTTCCAGGACCCGCTCAGCCACCTGAACCCGGTCTATCCGGTCGGCTGGCAGATTGCCGAGGCGGCGATGTGCCACGGCAAGGGCAAGGACGAGGCCTTCGCACGCGCCCTGAAGCTGATGGAACGGGTCGGCATTCCCGACGCCGCGGCCGCGCTGAAGAAATATCCGCATCAGTTTTCCGGCGGTCAGCGCCAGCGGCTGATGATCGCCATGGCGCTGGCACTGAAACCCGATATCCTGATCGCCGACGAGCCGACGACCGCGCTCGACGTCACCGTGCAGGCGGAGGTGCTGTCGCTGCTGGAGGAGCTGCAGGCGGAAACCGGCATGGGTCTCTTGCTGATCACCCATGATCTCGGCGTCGTCGCCGAGGCGGCGGATCGGGCCGTGGTGATGGAAGGCGGAAGGATCGTGGAGACCGGCACGCCGCGCGAGCTCTACCACAATGCCCAACACCCCTATACCCGGAAACTACTGGCCGCAGCCCCCGGCAAGGGCGAGATGCGCACGGGTGAAAACGACCGCCAGCCGATCCTGCAGGTCTTAGGCCTCACAAAGACCTACGGCGCGTTCACCGCGCTGAAGGGTGCCGATTTCGAACTTCATGCCGGCGAAACGCTCGCCGTCGTCGGCGAAAGCGGCTCGGGCAAATCGACCGTCGCCAAGCTGATCCTGAGGCTCGAGGAGGCATCGGGCGGCAAAGTGCTGTGGAAGGGCGAGGACCTGCTGACGAAATCGCACCGGCAGATGCGCGCGGTCCGCCGTCACCTGCAGATGGTCTTCCAGGACCCGACGCAGTCGCTCAACCCGCATATGTCGATCTACCAGATCATCTCCGAGGCCTGGGTGATCCATCCCGAGATCCTGCCCAAGGCAAAATGGCGCGACCGGGTGGATGAACTGCTGCAGCAGGTTGGGCTGAAACCCGAGCATGCTGCGCGTCATCCGCACCAGTTTTCCGGCGGCCAGCGCCAGCGCATCGCGATCGCCCGCGCGCTTGCGCTCGAGCCGGAAGTGATCATCTGCGACGAGGCGGTCTCGGCGCTCGACGTCTCGATCCAGGCGCAGGTGATCGCCCTTCTCGGCGAACTGCGCGACCGGCTTGGCATCGCCTTCATCTTCATCGCCCACGACCTGCCCGTGGTGCGCGATTTCGCCGACCGTGTGCTGGTGATGCAGCGCGGCGAGATCGTCGAACAGGGCAGCGTCCGCCAGATTTTCGAAAACCCGCAGGAACGCTACACCCAACGCCTCCTCGCCGCCGGCCTCGATCCCGACCCGGACGTGCAGGCAGAACACAGGAAGGCGCGACTGGCGCTGGAGAGAGCGGGGCCGGCGCGCGCCTGACAACATGATAGCGCAAGGGGGCGAACCCGACCGTTTCGCGGCGTTCAGAAAACAGGTTCATCGAAAACCCGGCGGCAATCCATCTCGTATTCCAGGCTACAGCATCGTGCTTGGCGAATCCGAATGGATGCACGGCGCTCTAACCATCGGCGAGCGCGGAGATATCCTGCCGACCCGGATCAGTATCGGCAGGCGGATCGATATCAGCTTGTCCGGCGGCAGGTTGCGGTATTGCCGCCGACCCGTTTGCTATCACCGCGCTCACGCGCCACGCCGGCAATCCGGCAGACGCTCGATGCCGCGCGCCGCCAGAAGCGCTCCGAACTTCGCGTTCTTCAGCAGCGGAATAGCGGGCTCGCCGGGCCGGAGCGTGAGCGTGACATCCACGACCATGTCGGCAAGATCCGCGCCGCCATCCACACAGCGCGCCGTGAAGGAAACGGAAAACGCGCCCTTGCCTTCAATGCCCGTCTCTTTGTCCGCTCTGATCTTGGACAACAGCGCCGACATGCGCTCTGCATCATCGGGAGCAAGCACGAGTTCGACCGTATCGCGGCCGGGCGCGGCGTCGAGGCGGCGCTCCACCTGCAGGCCCGCCTGCTCTTCCAGCGCCTCTCGCCCGGGAACCGCCCAACTGAGCTGAAGGGCGAGATCGCCGTCTCCCACCGGCAGCGCTGTCGGCTTGGTCAACGCGACAACAAGCGCATCTGGATCGGCATCGAGCGGCGATGCGGCTTCAAGCGCTTGCGGTCCGCCGCCGCCAATGGTGGAACAGGCAGCCGGAAGCGCCAGGACGGCGCAACAGAAGGCGCAAAGCAAGAAACGACGAAGCATGACATTCCTCTCGATTGACAGATATTTATTATTGTTTTATGATAATTTTATATCGTCAATCAAGAGGCCTCGTGATGAACACCCAAAATTTCCCCGCCATGATCCGGCTGTGCAAGCGGATGAAACGCCTGACGCGGGTTCTTCAGGCTATGCTTGCAGCCGGCCTGATCTACGTGGCCTGGACGACGCTTTTCCGCCCGGACGGGCTCGCCGCATGGCTGGCGGACGCTCTCGACCTGAACGTCGCCGTGACCATCACCCCGGCGATCGGACTTGCTTTCGTCGCCATCGCGGCGATCCTGGCGGGTCTGGTTCTCGCGGGGCTGCAGACCGTCTGGCAGCTTTTCGACCGGCTGCAGCGCGAGCGCCCGTTTTCCTATGAGGCGGCCGCCCTTATGCGCCGCGCGGGGCTGATCGCGCTTACCGGCGCGATTGCGGGCATGGTCCTGCGTCCGGTCGCGACGCTCTTGGCAACGCTTGCCAATCCTCCCGGCGCGCGGGCGATATCAATCGGGCTTGGCAGCGACCAGCTGATGCTTTTCCTGCTTGCCGGGTTCCTGTTCGTGATGGGCCATGTGATGGTTCTCGCCACCGCGATCAACGAAGACTACGAGCGTTTCGTCTGACCCATGCCGATCATTGTCAATCTCGATGTCATGCTCGCCCGCCGCAAGATGCGGGCGAAGGTGCTTGCCGAACATGTCGGCATCACAGAACAGAATATTTCGCTGCTGCGCTCGGGCAAGGTGAAGGGCGTGCGCTTTGAAACGCTCGAAAGGATCTGCGCCGCGCTCGACTGCCAGCCGGGCGATATCCTGGAATACCAGCCGGAGGAAACCGGCTGACGATCGGGATGCCTCTTCCACATCTCCGTGCGATGCCGTGCAGGGCAACCGCGAGAACGCACGCAAGCCTCTCCCGTCGGTGCGCACGGCAGACGACGCCTCTTGTCGCTCCTCGAGACCATGCTCAGCCACGGCCTCAAGGCCATCGCTGGGAAAAAAGCGAGCAAACCCCGTCCCATCGAAGCGGGAACCTGGACAAGAAAAAGACGAATAACAATAAAAATCAATAATTTGTTGAACTGGATGGCGGACAGAGAGGGATTCGAACCCTCGATACGGTTGCCCGTATACACGCGTTCCAGGCGTGCGCCTTCGACCACTCGGCCACCTGTCCGTTCGATGCCTGCTTCGGCGAGGCCGAGCGGCGGGAACGGCGCGATATATACCGATGAACGCGCGATGATCAACCCGAATTTGTCAGTTTCCTGAAATGATTGCGGCCGGTCGGCAATTGCGCGGCTCTGGCGGCCGGCCGCGGAACCGGAACTTGTGCCCGATCGTTTCGATGCTTATCTAATATGCATCTATCGCCGTCGTTCCGCGGCGCAGGAAAAGCGGAGCCGGCCTACCCGTTCAAAGGAGAATCAGATGTTTCTCTCGACCCTGAAAAAGGAAAAGACCACGCTGCCGACGGCCGAGACCGCGCTGCCCGGCCGCGCCGAGCCGATCCCCACGGCGCGCGAGCATTTCGTCAACGGCCGTCCGCTCGCCCCGCCCTATCCCGATCACCTGAAGGAAGTGATGCTTGGCATGGGGTGCTTCTGGGGCGCGGAACGGCTGTTGTGGCAGACGCCTGGTGTCTATGTGACCGTCGCCGGCTATTCCGGCGGAATCACCCCCAACCCGACCTATGAGGAAACCTGCACGGGGCTGACCGGCCACACAGAGGTGGTGCGCGTGGTCTATGACCCGCAGCAGGTAAGCCTCGAACAATTGCTCGCGATCTTCTTCGAGGCCCATGACCCGACCCAGGGCATGCGCCAAGGCAATGATATCGGAACCACCTATCGCTCCGCGATCTACCTTGAGGACGCGGACGACCTCAAGCTTGCCGAACGCGTGCGCGATCGCTTCCAGTCCGCGCTGAAGGAAAGCGGCCGGGCCGACCTGATCACCACGGAAATCGCGAAGGCTGGCGCATTCTATCCGGCCGAGGATTATCACCAGCAATATCTGGCCAAGAACCCTGCCGGCTATTGCGGGCTCAGGGGCACCGGCGTCTCCTGCCCGATCGGCTGACACGAACGGCCACTGCCAACCGAGTTTGCTGAAGGGAGCGTTCACGCTCCAAGGGAGCGTGAACGCTCCCTTTTCTCTTATCCTGTCCTGTTGATAACCACCCGCCATTTTTTACCCTTCGGGCAAATTTTGTGATGAAATTTTGTCTGAGCCGTGCAACGATGATGGCAGGGTCGGCCATTGCGCGCCGGCGACCTTCCCGGACAGGGGCCGGGATCTCAGGGTTTCACGCACAGGGAACAGAGCTGCGATATGAAGAAGACCATTTTGAGCCTTATGGCTGTAGCCGCCATGTCGACCACCGCGCTGGCCGCCGATTTCAAACCGGCGCTGGTCTACGGCACGGGCGGCAAGTTCGACAAATCCTTCAATGAATCCGCCTATAACGGCGCCGAGAAGTTCAAGGCCGACACCGGCGTTGAATACCGCGATTTCGAACCCACCGGCGATGCACAGGGCGAACAGGCGATCCTGAACTTTGCCTCGATGGGCTTCAACCCGGTCGTGGCGCTGTCGTTCGCCTGGAAGTCGGCGGTCGAAAAGATCGCGCCGCAGTTTCCCGATACCGAATTCTACATCGTCGATGACGTGATCGATGCGCCGAACGTCCAGTCCGTCGTCTTCAAGGAAGAGCAGGGCTCCTATCTGGTCGGCCTGCTCGGCGCGATGAAATCGGAAACCGGCACGGTCGGCTTTGTCGGCGGCATGGATATTCCGCTGATCCACAAATTCGGCTGCGGCTATGCCCAGGGCGCCCATGCGGCCAATGAAAACGTCAAGGTGCTGCGCAATTTCGTCGGCACTACCGGTGCTGCCTGGAACGACCCGGTCAAGGCCGGCGAGCTCACCAAGAACCAGATGGACCAGGGCGCCGACGTGATCTACGCGGCAGCCGGCGCCTCCGGTCTCGGCGTGCTGCAGGCCGCGGCTGACGCCGAGAAATATTCGATCGGCGTCGATTCCAACCAGAACTACGTTCATCCGGGTTCGGTTCTGACCTCGATGGTCAAGCGCGTCGACAACGCCGTCTACGATGCCTTCAAGGCGAGCCAGGACGGCAATTTCGAAGCCGGCGTCAACAGCCTCGGTGTTGCCGAGGACGGCGTGGGCTGGGCCTATGACGACAACAACAAGGCGCTGATCACCGAAGACATGATGGCCGCCGTCGAAAAGGCGAAGGAAGGCATCATCTCCGGCGAGATCGAAGTCCACGACTACGCCGTCGACAATACCTGCCCCTATTGATGTGAACCCTGGCGGGCGTCTGCGCGTGTTGCAGACGCCCGCCTTTTGATTTCCGCCCCGCGCTTTTTTCGTCAAGCGGGCGGCGTCAACCTGCCCGCCTGTCAATGGCTGCGGCAAGACCTGTTGGAGAGTAAGAGCATTTGAGCCCCGCGATCGAACTCATCGGCATCGACAAAAGCTTTGGCCCGGTCCATGCCAACAAGGACATCAATCTCACGGTTGAGAAGGGCACGATCCACGGCATTATCGGCGAAAACGGGGCGGGCAAGTCCACGCTGATGTCGATTCTCTACGGCTTCTACCAAGCCGATAACGGCGAGATCCGGGTGAATGGCGAAAAGCTGGTGATCGCCGACACCGATGTCGCGATCGATGCCGGCATCGGCATGGTCCATCAGCACTTCATGCTGGTGGAGGATTTCACCGTTCTGGAAAACATCATGCTCGGCGCTGAGGGCGGCGCGCTGCTTGCCAAGGGCGCAAGTGCGGCCCGCAAGGAACTGAAGCGGCTTGAAGAGGAATACGGCCTGGAGGTCGACCCCGACGCCGTGATCGAGGAATTGCCGGTCGGCCTGCAACAGCGCGTCGAAATCCTGAAGGCGATGTTTCGCGGCGCCGAAATCCTGATTCTCGACGAGCCGACCGGCGTGCTGACGCCGTCGGAAGCCGATCACCTGTTCCGCATCCTCGGCATGCTGCGCGACCAGGGCAAGACCATCATTTTCATCACCCACAAGCTGCGCGAGATCATGGCGATCACCGACAAGGTCTCCGTCATGCGCCGCGGCGAGATGGTTGCGACCCGCGAGACCGCCGAGACGACGGTGGAGGAGCTTGCCGAACTGATGGTTGGCCGCCGGGTGCTGCTGCGCGTGGAAAAGGGCGAGGCCAAGCCGGGCGATGTCGCGCTTTCGGTGCGCAACCTCACCGTTCACGACAGCCGCGGCGTGCCGATGGTCAAGAACGTCTCCTTCGATGTGCGCAAGGGCGAGATCGTCGGGATTGCCGGCGTCGCAGGCAACGGCCAGTCGGAGCTGCTGGAGGCGCTGTCGGGCATTCGCAAGCCGCATTCCGGCGAAATCTGGATCGATGGCAGGAAGGTCGTTCACGCCGATCCGGCGAAGATCCGGCACGCAGGCGTTGCCCATATTCCCGAGGACCGCCACCATATGGGTCTGATCCTGCCGTTCGAGGAGCGCGAGAACAATATTCTCGGCTATCATCATCTCGAGAAATACGGCCGCGCCGGGGTGCTCGACCGTCAGGCGATCCTCGATGACGCCCGCGAGAAGATCGAGAAATACGATATCCGTCCGCCAAACCCCATGCTGAAGACCGCCAATTTCTCCGGCGGCAACCAGCAGAAGATCGTGGTCGCCCGCGAGATCGAGCGCGATCCGGACATCCTGCTTGTCGGCCAGCCGACCCGCGGCGTCGATATCGGCGCGATCGAGTTCATCCACCGCCGCATCATCGACATGCGCGACAGCGGCAAGGCGGTGCTGCTCGTATCCGTGGAGCTTGACGAGATCCGCGCCCTTGCCGACCGCATCCTGGTGATGTTCGTCGGCGAAGTCGTCGGCGAAACCACGCCGACGGCGGACGAACAGAAACTCGGCCTGATGATGGCCGGGATAGCATCTTGAGGACCTCATGAGCGCCGCCAACACGCCCCTGCCCTCCTGGGTCACCTTCCTGCTGATGCCGCTGCTCAACCTCGTCACGGCGCTGGTGATTTCCGGCCTTGTGATCTGGATGATCGGCCAGAGCCCGTTCGAGGCGCTTGGCATTCTCATCAATGGCGCGCTTGGCAGCGGGATGGGCATTGGCTTCACGCTGTTTTATGCGACCAACTTCATCTTCACCGGGCTGTCGGTGGCGATGGCCTATCACGCCGGGCTGTTCAATATCGGCTCGGAGGGCCAGGCCTATGTCGGCGGGCTCGGCTGCGCGCTGATGGCGCTGTCGCTCGGCAATTACGTGCCCTGGTATGTGACAATGCCCTTCGCCGTTCTGGGCGCGGGCATATTCGGCGCGGCCTGGGCTTTCATCCCGGCCTGGCTGCAGGCCAAGCGCGGCAGCCATATCGTGATCACCACGATCATGTTCAATTTCATCGGCGCGGCGCTGATGGTCTATCTGCTTGTACATGTGCTCAAACCCGCCGGCGCGATGTCGCCGGAAACGCGCGGCTTCGCCCCGGGCGGCCAGCTTCCGAACCTCGACTGGCTGATGGCGATGTTCGGGTCGCGGCTTGGGCCCGCGCCGCTGAACGTCTCCTTCATCATCGCGCTCGTCATGGGCGTTGCCGTCTGGTTCCTGATCTGGCGCACCAAGTTCGGCTATTCGGTGCGCGCGCTCGGCATGAGCAAGTCCGCCGCCACCTATGCCGGCATTCCCTATGCCCGCACGGTGATCGTCACCATGCTGCTATCCGGCGGGCTTGCCGGCATGATGGCGCTCAACGTGGTGATGGGCTCGGCCGACCGCCTGCAGGTGGAATTCGTCGGCGGCGCGGGCTTTGTCGGCATCGCCGTGTCGCTGATGGGCCGCAACCATCCGCTCGGTATCGTGCTTGCCGCAATCCTGTTCGGCATTCTCTACCAGGGCGGCGCGCAGCTTTCCTTCATGATGCCGCAGATCACCCGCGACATGATCGTGATGATCCAGGGTCTGGTCATCCTGTTCGCCGGCGCGCTGGAATTCCTCTACCGGCCGGCGCTGGTCAGGGTGTTTTCCAGACGACAGATGACGGCGGAGGCCTGAGCCATGCAGAGCATCGACATCATCATCGGCATGCTGGGCTCGACCATCCGCCTTTCGATACCGCTGATCTTTACAGCGCTTGCCGGCCTGTTTTCGGAACGCTCAGGCATTTTCGACATCGGGCTTGAAGGCAAGATGCTGGCCTCGGCCTTTGCGGCCGCCGTCGTTGCCTATTACACCGGCTCGCCCTGGCTCGGGCTGCTCGGCGGTATTCTGATCTCGATCGTCTTCAGCCTTGTCCACGGCTATGCCTCGATCACCGCGCGCGGCAACCAGATCGTCTCGGGCGTCGCGCTCAATTTCGTGGCCGCCGGTCTGACCGTGGTGCTCGGCAATGCCTGGTTCCGCCAGGGCGGACGCACCCCGCAGCTTGAAAACAGCGCCCGCTTTACCGGCATCGATTTTCCGGGCGCGGAAGCCGCGAGCCAGATGGGCTTTTTCGGCAATCTCTATTCCGACGTCATTTCCGGCAACAATATCCTCGTCTATATCGCCTTCATCACCGTGCCGATCGTGTGGTGGGTGGTCTACAAGACCCGCTTCGGCCTGCGCCTGCGCGCCGTCGGCGAGAACCCCGGCGCGGTGGATACCGCCGGCATTTCGGTGACCTGGCTCAGATACCGGGCGGTGATCCTCGCCGGTCTGCTCTGCGGCTTTTCCGGCACCTATCTCGCGATCGCGCAGTCGGCGTCGTTCATCAACAACATGTCGGCCGGCAAGGGCTATATCGCGCTCGCGGCGCTGATCTTCGCCAAATGGAAGCCGGTTCCGGTGATGTTTGCCTGCCTGCTGTTCGGCTTCCTGGAGGCGCTTTCCAATTTCATGCAGGGCAAATCCATGCCGCTGATCGGCGAGGTGCCGGTGCAGGTGTTCCAGGCCATGCCCTATATCCTCACCTGCGTCCTGCTTGCGGGCTTCATCGGCACCGCCCGCCCGCCCAAGGCCGGCGGCGTGCCCTATACCAAGGAGCGGTAAAATGGCGACACCCGCAGATCTGTTCGAGACCGCGCGCGCGGCGAGCGCCAAATCCTATTCGCCCTATTCCAAGTTTCCGGTGGGCGCGGCCATCCTTGCCGAGGACGGCAAGGTCTATGCCGGCGCCAATGTCGAAAACCTCGCCTATCCGGAAGGCATCTGCGCCGAGGGCGTGGCGATCGGCCATATGATCATGGGCGGCGCGACGAAGATCAGGGCCGTCGCCGTATACGCGCCGCGTCTGGCGCTGTGCTCGCCCTGCGGCGGCTGCCGCCAGAAGCTTGCCGAATTTTCCGATGCCGGCGCTGAGGTCTATCTCTGCGACGATGCCGGCGTGCGCGAAACCGTGACCGTCGGCGGCCTCTTGCCCCACGCCTTCGACACCGAGGACATCGGATGACCGAGGCAGCGCTTCTGCTGAAGGAGGCGCTTGGCGATCTTTCGCCGCGCCATGCGATCGTGCTCGGCTCCGGCCTTGGCGGTCTGGCGGACGAGATCGAAAACCCGACGCGCTTTGCCTTTTCGGAACTGCCCGGTTTTCCCGTCGGCGGGGTCAGCGGCCATCACGGCAGTCTCGTTGCCGGCCATCTTGCCGGCACCCCCATGGTCGTGCTTTCCGGACGCGTGCATTATTACGAGCAAGGCGATGCTGCGGCGATGCGCCTGCCGCTGGAAACGCTGGCTGCACTTGGAGTGGAAAATCTTATCCTCAGCAATGCCGCCGGATCGCTGCATGAGGACATGCCGCCGGGCTCGGTGATGCTGATTACCGACCACATTAATTACTCCGGCATGAACCCGCTGATCGGCGAGGCCTCCGACCGGCGGTTCACCGGAATGAGCCGTGCCTATGACCGCGAACTCGCAGACGCCATGCGCAAGGCAGCGGCCGAACTCGACATAATACTTGCCGAAGGCACATATATGTGGTTTTCAGGACCGAGCTTCGAAACGCCGGCGGAGATCCGCATGGCCCGGGTGCTCGGCGCCGACGCGGTCGGCATGTCGACGGTGCCCGAGGTCATTCTGGCGCGCTTTCTGGGTCTGAAGGTCGCCGCGGCCTCCGTCATCACCAATTTCGGGGCGGGTATGAGCCAGGGGGAGCTTGGCCATGACGAAACCAAGAAAATGGCGCCGATCGGCGGCCGCAAGCTGGCCGCCATCGTCAAGCGCGCGATCGGCAGGGGGTAAGCCATGAAACACCACACGCTTCAGGAGGCCGCGTCGGTCTCGCTTTCGCTGCTTGACCTGACCAATCTGAACGACGACTGCACCGACAAGGATATCGAGGCGCTCTTGGAGCGCGCCCACACGCCCTACGGCACGCCGGCGGCGATCTGCATCTGGCCGCGCTTCGTCAGCCTTGCGCGACAGATGCTCGGCCCCGACCACCTGATCAAGATCGCGACCGTGGTGAATTTTCCCGCAGGCGACATGTCGATCTCGGCCGTGGAGGAAGAGACCGAACAGGCGATCCGCGACGGCGCCGACGAAATCGATCTCGTGATCCCCTATGCCAAGCTGAAAGCCGGGAATGAATGGGCTGTCAGCGAGATGGTCCGCGCCGTGCGTTTTCTCTGCCGCGAGCCCGTTCTGCTCAAGGTCATTCTGGAAACCGGCGAACTGGCCGATGCCGGCCTGATCCGCAAGGCCGCGGAGCTCGCGATTGCCGAGGGCGCGGATTTCATCAAGACCTCCACCGGCAAGGTCAAGATCAACGCCACGCTGGAAGCCGCCGACATCATGCTCGGCGTCATCCGCCAGACCGACCGCAAGGTCGGCATCAAGCCCGCCGGCGGCATTTCGTCGGTGCGCGACGCCCAGCTCTATCTGAGCCTTGCCGAAACCGTGATGGGCGAAGGCTGGGTGATGCCCACGACCTTCCGCTTCGGCGCATCCGGCCTCCTGAACGACATCCAGGCCGTGCTGGACGGCAAGCAGTCGAGCACGTCGTCCGGCGGTTACTGAGCCATGCTCGCCCAGGAGATCATCCGCAGGAAACGCGACGGGTTGACGCTCTCGGGCGAGGAGATCGCCGCTTTCGTGCGCGCGCTCAGCGACGAAACGCTGTCGGAGGCGCAGGCCGCCGCCTTTGCCATGGCGGTGTTCTTCCGCGGCATGGACGAGGCGGAAACGGTGGCGCTGACGCTTGCCATGCGCGATTCCGGCCATGTGCTGTCCTGGCCCGACATCGACCGCCCGATCGCCGACAAGCATTCCACCGGCGGAATCGGCGACAATGTCTCGCTGATGCTCGCCCCGGTCGCGGCCGCCGCGGGGCTCGCCGTGCCGATGATCTCTGGACGCGGGCTCGGCCCCTCCGGCGGCACGCTGGACAAGCTGGAATCGATACCCGGTTACAGCATAAGCCCCGACGAAACGACGCTCCGGCGGGTCATAAGCGAGACCGGATGCGCGATCATCGGCCAAACGGCGGAGCTGGCACCGGCCGACAAGCGGCTTTACGCGATCCGTGATGTCACGGCCACGGTCGAATCCATGCCGCTGATCGTCTCGTCGATCCTGTCGAAAAAGCTCGCGGCCGGGCTGCAGACGCTGGTGCTGGACGTCAAATTCGGCAACGGCGCGTTCATGACCGATTCCGAGGACGCCAGAGCCCTCGCCCGCCTTCTGGTGCGGGTCGCCAACGGCGCGGGGCTCGCCACCACGGCGCTCGTCACCGACATGAACGAGCCGCTCGCCGATGCCGTCGGCAATGCGGTGGAGATCGAAAACGCTCTGGCGTTTCTCAGGGGCGAAAAATCCGGAACGCGGCTTGAAGCCGCCGTGCTCGCCTTCGCCGCGGAGATGATCGCCAATGCCGGCCTTGCCGAAGACCATGACCACGCGCGCGAAATGGCGCTCGAGACGCTGAAAAGCGGCAGGGCGCTGGAGACCTTCGGTCGGATGGTGTCAGGCCTTGGCGGCCCGGCGGATTTCGTCGAGCGATGGGAGAGCTATCTTCCGAAGGCCGCGATTATCCGCCCGGTCGAAGCTCCCGCCTCCGGCTATCTTTCCGCCTGCGATGCCAGGGCGATCGGCCTGAGCGTGGTCTCGCTCGGCGGCGGGCGGCAGCGTCCGACGGACCGCATCGACCACAGCGTCGGCTATTCCGGGCTGAAGCCACTCGGGACCAGGATCGAATCCGGCGAACCGCTTGCCATGCTTCACGCCGCCAGCGAGGACGATTGGCAGCAGGCCGCCACCAGCCTGCGCGCGGCCATCACCATCGCCGAAAGCCCGCCTGCAGAACGCCCCCTCATCCTCGACCGGGTCGACCTGCGGGGCGACGACCTGTAGTCTCGGCAACACATGCATCAGCAGAAGGACGCACCGATGACCTTCAAGACCCTGCTCGCCATTCTCCTTCTTTCCGCCCCGGCATTTGCCGCCGAGCCGACAGAGCCCGTGCGCGAGGTCATGGCCGTGACGGAGAACAACTGGGCCGAAGGCGCCTCGGACTACGAGCCGCTGTTTTCCGACAAACGCCTGTCCCGTCTGTTCAGCGCGGATTTCCAGGCGCTTTATGCCGAGGCGATGGAAACGCCCTATGCCGCGGAAGCCGGCTCGCCCTTCGACTATGACGTCGTGACCAATGCCCAGGACGGTTGTCCGCTCGAAAACGTGATGATCTCGCCACCGACCCGGGACGGTGCGGCAACCCATGTCACGGTGGAGTTCCAGTCATTCGCCTGCATGGGCGACGCCGATGAATACCAGATCTTTTCGACCGCGCGTTTTACCCTCGTGGAGGAAGACGGCGTTGCCCGCATCGACGATATCCTTGCCACCAATCCCGACGGCATCGCGATCTCGGCCAAGGAGCAGTTGCAGGCCGTGATCGATACCGAGGAGTGAGCCCTGGCAGCTTTCCGGAAAATTCGGATATCAACTCAGTGGATGGTGAACTCGCCCGACACCTGCCGCCATTCATTGGGGCCGATAAGCCGTCTGTGGGCGTAGCGGACGGAATGCAGCGGCCCGTCGAGCTTTTCCCGCCAGAAGTCGAGGAATTTGTGCATCTCGGGAAAATCGGGGGCAAGATCGTAGTCCTGCCAGACATAGGTCTGCAGCAGGCTTTCGAAATCCGGCAGGCGGTAGAGGATATGCGCTGTCGTCAGCCCGTAGCCGGCAAGCTGCAATTCGAAGTCCGATGCAAGTTTCATGGTCCACCTCATTATCGTTGACAATATCAGAGGCTGACGTATTTTGCCGGCGGCTTCAATCTGAAAATTTCGTTTTAATAAACAAATTCAATATCTTGGCAGCATATCACCTTGAGTGCTGCCAAGAAACCCGCAAGGATCAATCCCAATCGGGCGCCCATTCCGGATCGATCAATCGCATGCCGGCGTCGAGTTCGCGGATGCGCATGACCTCCTCGCCGGAGAGCCGGATCGACGCCGCGTCCAGATTGGATTTCACCCGTTCGGGCCGGCTGGAGGTGGGGATCACCACATGACCTTCCGCCATGAGGAAGGCGAGCGCGATGACGCCTTCGCCGGTCTCATGGGCGTCCGCCACTTCCTTCAGGATCGGATTGCCCACGACCATGCCCTGGGCGAGCGGCGAATAGGCAGTAAGCGCAATATCGTGATCCCGGCAATAATCGGCCACCACTTTATTCTGGTTGAACACGTGGCACTCGACCTGGTTGGTGGAAATCTTGCGATCGCCGAGAAGACGCGCGGCTTCTGCCAGCAGGGTCGTGTTGAAATTGGATACGCCGATGCGTTTGGTCAGGCCATCATCATAGACTGCGGCGAGTTCGCCGATATAGTCCTCGAATGCGGGTCCATCAGACCGGCCGGGCCAATGCAGCAGAAGAAGGTCGAGCTTGTCGAGTCGCAGCCGCGCCAGGCTCTCCTCCACGCTCGGACGGAAGGAAGCCGGGCCGTAATTGTCGATCCAGACCTTGGTGGTGACGAAGATATCCGCGGGCGTGAAGCTCGAATCGGAAATCGCATTGCCGACTTCGGTTTCGTTGTCATAGGCCTGGGCGGTATCGATATGGCGGTAGCCGGCCTCAAGGGCGGCGATCACCGTATCATAGGCCTCGCTGTCATTCCGCTTCCAAGTCCCGAAACCCATCTGCGGTATGCCGTTGACGGTCTTCATGGTCATGTTTCATTTCCTCTGACGCGCGAACGGAAAGGCGCCGGGCAAGCCCGCCGCCTGTTTTCCGTTTCCGCCGTCAATTCTTTTTCTGGTAGGCGCGCATCAGCACGAAGGCCAGCGCGGCGATGGAGGCAACGCCCGTGATCGGCTTCTGGTTGATCATGGTCGGCACGACGCCAACGACGCTCTGAAGCATCTCCTCGGTCGCATATTTCGCCGCGCGGAAACGCCGCCTCTCCATCCGATTTACCATCATCGCATAGGCCAGCACGAACATCGCCAGAGCCAACGAGGCTATGGCGATCGTCAAGGTGGCACCGAGGGGGCCGAATATTTCCGCAAGATAGATGGCAAGCGCCGCAACGCCGCTGACGAATGCAGCGAGAAACAGGAAGAACAGAATAACGGCGACAACCGCGTTACGCTTGGCTGAACGCGCAATGATGCGGCCATCCACTGCCATGGCGGCCGCCATGAGTGATATGAGCCGATCCATCATCTAGCGCCGCGTCAGGAGCGCCATCAGAAATCCGAACCCTGCAGCCATCAGGATCGACTGAAGCGGACGGCTGCGGATATGATCCTCAACATCCTCCTCGAAGGACATGGCCTCGTCGCGAGCGCGGTCATAGGCGTCCTGGCCGCTCTTGATCGCATCGTCGCGGAACTTCTCGGCCTTGACGCGGGCGTCACTGGCCTTCTGATTGCCAAGCGCGCCGATCATCTTCGTCAGTTCGGCGATATCGCCGCGCAGTTGATCAATCTGCGCCTGAATGTCGGCTTCCGTCGTCTTGCCCGCCTGGGCTTCCGTCGATTTATTGGCTACCATTGTGAACTCCTGAAATTAGGCTACTTCCTTACGATAACGTCCGAGCATGATCCTTGTTCCAGATCAAAGCAACAGGGAACGCGAAAATCAGCCCGCCAGAGCTTGGTCAGGCCCTTCACGATAAAAGGTTTCCACATGGGTCCGGATGGCAAGGCGCAGTTCTTCCATCGTCTCGTAGAACCGGCCGTCGAGACCATGCACGTGAAACTTCACCGCCACGAACTTCAAGCGACCGTTTTCGGGGATGACGATGCCGACCGGCTGGCCGGCGAATTCAACCATCTGCTTTTTCATGAAATGCACCTCCGACCCTTGAATAACGGCCGGCCTCTTATGTTTTAGACGTATGTTTTCAACCTGCGTGTGCAGTCTGACGCATATGAAACCGGGCGCTTCTCAGGGCAAAGCCAAAGCCGGGCTCCGGTTGATGGGTCAGGTCGCACTGCCTTTCGAAGGACAGACGCAAAACAGGACATAATTGAGATATCGGCGTTGATTGATTTCTAAAGTATCCATCTCGACGGGCATCGAACGCCTCCTCTCCTTGAAGCGGCACAGGGCCGCATTCCGGTTATCGTGATAGCCAAAACCGGCCACGAATACCAGAGTTATATTTTACCGATAATGAGGATATTCTTCAAATTCATGACACATTCGCTCGAAAAATCGAAATTTATTTTCCGGGCGAAAGCACCGATGGGTCCGTAATCCTCCGCCTTCCCATAGATAGCGCGAGGCAAACGGCGAACAAGGGCCCGGCCGATAAAATTGACCGCTCCTCAACAAATACAATCCCTGGGTGCAGACCGATTTAAAGCCGCGTTGCGGGACGGGGCCTCAGCCCATCCGCTCGGAGGCATAGGAGCCTGCGGACGGGGCAAAAATCACCGTGCGGTTGCCGTTGATGAACACCCGATGATGGATATGGGCGTGGATGGCGCGGGCCAGAACCAGCGCCTCGACATCGCGTCCGAGCGCCACATAATCGTCCGGGCTCTGGGCATGGGTGATGCGCACCGTCTCCTGCTCGATGATCGGCCCCTCGTCGAGATCCGGCGTCACGTAATGCGCGGTGGCGCCGATCAGCTTCACGCCGCGCTGATAGGCCTGCTTGTAGGGATTGGCGCCCTTGAAGGACGGCAGGAAGGAATGGTGGATATTGATCACCCTGCCCTCCATTTTCCGGCACAGCGCATCGGAAAGAACCTGCATGTAACGCGCCAGCACGACAAGCTCGGTATCGGTCTGGTCGATCAGCTCCATCAGCCGCGCCTCGGCTGCTGCCTTGGTGTCCTTGTTCACCGGGATATGGAAGAACGGGATATCGTGGTTGACCACCAGCTTCTGGTAATCGAGGTGGTTGGAAACGACGCCGACGATATCGATCGGCAGCGCGCCGATGCGCCAGCGATAGAGCAGGTCGTTGAGGCAGTGGCCGAAGCGCGAGACCATGATCAGCGTCTTCATCTTGTAGGCGCCGTCATGGAACTTGTAGTCCATCGAAAACGGCGCCGCGACCGCCTCGAAACCCTGTTTGAGGCTGTCGAGCGCTGCGCCGGTCTCGGAAATGAAGCTGATGCGGATAAAGAACCGGCCGGTGTCCAGGTCGTCATATTGCGAACTGTCGATGATGTTGCAGCCCTCGGCGGCGAGATAGCCGGAAATCGCGGCAACGATGCCACGCGTGGAAGGGCAGGTCACCGTAAGCACATAATTATTCATAGCCGTCTCCCATTCCTTGAGCGCCAGCGTATCGCGGCGGCCGATCGGTCATAAAAGCTTGCGGCAGCGCTTTCAACCGCTGCCGTGTCCAGCGCATCAGACTATGGGCCGGGCCGTCGCGCTTTTGCATTGGCGACGCATAAAGGTCGATTGCCGCCACGCAAGCAGGCTGAGGCAGGTCATAACTGGAAAAACGACGGCCGGGAAACCAAATAAGAGATGTAACCGTATCATTGACAAAGGTGTGCGCTATATTCCTGTTAATTCATCGCTGCTACCATAGAGGCGCCATCTGATGAAGCCATGTCCGGAGTTTTGTGAATGCCAAGTCTGAAAGGGTTTTTGCCGTGCCCCAGCGCCTCTGCCAGCATCAGGAAGCTGTTTTTTACGGCGGCGGTTTCGCTGACCGCGCTTTCGGTCTCCGTTCAGGCCGGCATGGCCGCGGCTTGTGAAATGAGCCTCCGCGGCATCAATGTCGCCGGCGCCGAGTTTGGCAAGCCGGGTGACCCCTATGGCGAGGGCTATATCTATCCCACCAAGGAAACCATCGATTCGCTTGCCAGCGACAAGTTCAACGCCATCCGCCTGCCCTTTCTGTGGGAGCGTCTTCAGCCGCAGTTGAACGGCATACTGGATGACACGGAACTGTCGCGCATTCAGGCGACGGTGGACGATGCCCATGCAAACAACATGGTGGTGATCCTCGATCCCCATAATTACGCGCGTTATCGCGGCGAGGTGATCGGCAGCCCCAACGTTCCGGTCGAAGCCTTCGCCGATTTCTGGAAGCGCCTTGGTGCCGTATTCGCCAATGACGAGGACGTGATCTTCGGCCTGATGAACGAGCCGCATGATATCGAGGCCGTGGACTGGCTGACGGCCGCCAACGCGGCGCTGAAATCGATCCGCGACATCGGCGCCGGCAATCTCGTGCTCGTGCCCGGTACCGCCTGGTCGGGCGCGCATAGCTGGAGCCAGGATTTCTACGGCAACTCCAATGCATCGGTGATGACTGGCTTACAGGACCCTGTCGACAATTTCGCCTTCGAGGTGCACCAGTATGCCGACGACGATTACTCCGGCAAACACGATAATTGCAGCCAGATCGACGGGGCCGTCAGCGCGATACAAAATTTCACCAACTGGCTGAACGCCAATAATTACCAGGGCTTCCTCGGCGAATTCGGCGCCACCGACCAGCTCTCCTGCCTCAAAGGGTTGAAGCAGATGGTCGACATCATCGAGCAAAACCCCAAGGCCTGGATCGGCTGGGCCTACTGGGCAAGCGGCGAATGGTGGCCGAAGAATTCGCCGATGATCATCCAGCCGGATCTGCGCAATGGCGGCAAGGCGCAGCTCACCACGCTGCAGCCGGTCATGAACGAGCCGGACACGCGGCTTGCCTGCAACGCCCACTAAAATCTTCTAGCTTCCGGCCACGGGCGCCCATAGCACGTCCTCGATGCGGCGGGCGCCGGTGGCAAGCATCGCCAGCCTGTCGAAGCCGAGCGCGATGCCGCTTGCCGGCGGCATGATCCTGAGCGCGTCGAGGAAATCCTCGTCGATCGGATAGGTCTCGCCGTAGATGCGCTGTTTTTCAGCCATGTCGGCGACAAAGCGCCGGCGTTGCTCGTCGGCATCGGTCAGTTCGCCGAAGCCGTTGGCAAGCTCAACGCCGCAGACATAGAGTTCGAAACGCTCGCTGACCCGCGGATCGGCCTCGCTCTTGCGCGCAAGGGCCGCCTCGCAGGCGGGATAGGCATCCAGCACCGTGGCCGCGCCATGGCCAAGTTCCGGCTCGACCTTTTCCACCAGCACGCGCGAGAACATATCCGACCAGCTATCGTCCGGGCCATGGCGAAGCCCCGCCTTGTCCATGCGGGCGGCAAGGGCGTCGCGGTCCCCTTCCCCGTCACGTCCGATCGTCGCCAGAAGATCGATCCCGGCATAGCGCTTGAAGGCCTCGGCAACGCTTAGCCGCTGGATGGCAGCGAACGGGTCGCAAACGCTGCCGCGCCACGAGAACTGCGTCGTTCCCCCGGCCTTTGCCGCAAGCGCCAGCAGCGCCTGGCAATCCTCAAACAACCGCTCATAGGGGGCGTGGGCGCGATACCACTCCACCATGGTGAATTCGGGATGATGCAGCGGGCCGCGCTCCCGGTTGCGGTAGACGCGGGAAAAGCACACCAGCCGCTCCTCACCCGCCGCCAGCAGTTTCTTGGCGGTGAATTCTGGCGATGTGTGCAAATATATCGGCTTTCCTGCACCGTCATTGCCGATCATGGTGGCGGCGAAGGCGTGAAGATGGGTTTCGTTCCCCGGCGAGACCTGCAGCGCCGGCACATCGGCCTCGATGAAATCTTCGGCGGCAAACCAGGCGCGCATCGCCACCATCATCCGGTTGCGGGCGAGAAGCGCCGGCCTGCGGTCGGCATGGCGGTCGGGCCGCCACCACGCTCCATCGCTCCCATGTCTGCTGTCAGTCGGCTTGTTCATATGGGTTTCCGAGCCCTCACAGGCGGTTTGCCGCGTTTGGCACTGGCATTCAGGTGCAATTTGCGTTAGTCCCGCTCTCACAATTCAGTAAGGATTGCGGCCAGAGGCCGCGCTTTGAAAGCAAGGAAGTTTCATGGTCAAGGTCATCGCCTCGTCGCTGCGCAAGGGTAATGTCGTCGATGTCGACGGCAAGCTCTATGTCGTGCTCACCGCCCAGAATTTTCACCCCGGCAAGGGCACGCCCGTTACCCAGGTGGACATGCGCCGGATCGCCGACGGCGTCAAGGTTTCGGAGCGCTGGAAAACGACGGAACAGGTCGAGCGCGCCTTCGTCGAGGACAATGACCACACCTTCCTCTATAGTGATGGCGAAGGCTTTCACTTCATGAACCCGGAGACCTACGACCAGCTCACCATGAGCGCGGACGATGTCGGCGATGCCGCCGCCTATCTCTCCGAAGGCATGACGGTAATCCTGTCGATCCATGAAGGCATCGCGATCGCCCTCGAACTGCCGCGCCAGGTGACGCTCGAAATCACCGAGACCGAGCCGGTGGTCAAGGGCCAGACGGCCTCGTCCTCCTACAAGCCCGCCATGCTTTCCAACGGCATACGCACCATGGTGCCGCCCCACATCGACGCCGGCACCCGCGTGGTGATCCTCACCGAGGACGGCTCCTACGTGGAACGCGCCAAGGATTGAGAATTTTCAGATCCACGAGCCTTGCAGCAAATAATCTCTCCCCTTGAGGGAGAGATGCCCCGACAGGGGCAGAGAGGGGTGAAGCCTTTCGGAGAGTATGGCGCATGCGGCTTATGCCCGTTACCCTTAATAGAGATCCCGCAATCGCCGGTGACTTCACCGCATAGCCCCCAAGTCTTCTCGCCCCGGAGGGGACAGTGAGGGGGGAGTCTATCACCACGAACGCCTTCACGATTTGAAATGCCGCGCCACCCTCACTACCCCTTTCGGGGCATCTCTCCCGCCAGCGGGAGAGAGTATTGGGCGCAAGCCGCCAGTATCACAGGCCCTCATCCGCGCATCGCCGCAACGATCTCTTCAACCACCGCATCCCCCTGATGCTCGCTCTTCTTCGCGCGCATGAAGCAGGCTTCCGATTTCAGGATCAGCCCGTCCGACAGGATCTTCAGGTGATTGGCCTTCAGCGTCGAGCCGGTGGAGGTGATGTCGACGATGATATCGGCCTGGCCGGCCATCGGCGCACCTTCCGTTGCGCCGAGGCTTTCGACGATGCGGTAAAGCTGGATGCCGTGGGTGGCGGTGAAGAACTGCTGCGTCAGCCGCCAGAATTTTGTGGCAATCGCGAGCCTGCGGCCATGGCGGCTGCGGAATTCGGCGGCAACATCGTTGAGATCGGCCATGGTATCGACATCGAGCCAGATTTCCGGCACGGCGACCACGACATCGGCCTGGCCGAAGCCGAGGCGCGAGACGATCTCGACGCGGACATCGGCATTGGCGACATTCTCGCGCACCACATCCTCTCCGGTCACGCCAAAATCGACGGCGCCGCTGCCGACCTCGCGCGCGATCTCGGAGGCGGAGAGAAAGGCGATCTCGATATCGCCGCGCCCTTCGATCTGGCCGCGATAGGAGCGGCTGTTGCCATTGGTCGCGACCGTGAAGCCCGCCGCCTTCAGCGCCTGTTCCGCGCCTTCCTTGATGCGCCCCTTGGAGGGCAGAGCGATGGTGACGGTCATCGGATATCCTCGGTTTTGCTGCCTGCCCGCTCGATCCGGTCGAGCCAGAGCGAAAACCCGACCGCCGGAATATGCCCGCTTGCGCCGAGCAGCGTCAGCAGCCGGTCATAGCGCCCGCCGCCGGCCAGAAGTGCCGCGCGCGGGCCGGCTTCGGTGATCTCGAAGACGAGGCCGGTGTAATAATCGAGCGGTCGCCCGAAGGCGGCGCGATAGGTGATGTCGGCAACGGCAACGCCGCTTTCCGCGATCGCCGCGATCCGGTTTTCGAAGGCGGCAATCGCCGAACCGATATCGAGGCCGAATTTCTCCGCAAAACCGGTGAGCGCTTCCGAGGCCTGATCGAGGCCGATATCGAGCGAAAGGAACGTCGTGAGCGCGTCCAGCGCCTCGGTATCCAGACTGGTGACCGACAGCGCCAGCTTTTCCTTCAGCCGCCGGGCGATCTCTTCCGGGCTGCGGCTGGCATTGGTGGAATAGCCGGTGGCCTGCATGGTCTCGTCGATATGGGCAATCAGCCCGGCCTCGTCGCCATCGGCGAGAAAGCCCGCAACGCGCCGGTCGAGACCGCCGACCGGCTGCGGCCGCGCAAGGGCTTCGAGCAGCGTTTCCAGCCGCTTTTGATTGCCGAAGGCGTGGATCAGCCGCTTCTGCCAGCCGCCCGGCAGGCCGAGCGCGCCGACAACCGCTTCGAACAGATTCTGGTCGCCGAGCGTGATCGCGAGCGGCGCTTCCGGCAGGCATTCGCGCAGGATGCCGAGCGCATCGGCGATGGCACGGGCATCGGCCTTCGCGAAATCCGCGCTGCCGAGATCCTCGATCCCGGCCTGAAAGAATTCGGACGCGCCGTCATCGCGCGCCTGGCGGAACACCATGCCGCAATAGGCATAACGTTTCGGCGTGCCGGCATTGTTCTCGATATGGTGGCGGCAAACGGGAATTGTGAATTCCGGGCGAAGACACAGGCTTTCGCCGGTCTCGCTCTCGGTCATGAAGATGCGGCGGCGCAGCGCCTCGCCCGCCATATCCAGAAACGGGGCAGCGGGCTGAATGACCGGAATATCGGTCAGCGCCGTATCGCGCGCCTTAAAGGCTTGAAGGATGGCGCCGGCGCAATCCGGCAGGCTGGTGGACGGCATACGGTCTTCCCTGTTCGCCGCAACCGATGACCATCCTTTCAGCCAAATGTCAACGATTTCGGGCGGAAAAGCTCACGCGATCGCCTGCATCAATTCGATGCGGTTGCCGAAGGGATCATAGACATAGCTGCGCAGGAAACCTTCAAGCGGCTCGTCTTTCTTTACCTCATAGCCGGCCATCGCCACGCGGGCCGCGAGCAAATCGACATCATCAACAAGGATCGCCGGATGCGCCTTGCGGGCAGGCCTGAAATTCTCCTCGACGCCGAGATGGATGCGCAGCCCGTCCGCTTCAAACCAGCACCCGCCGCGCGGCTTCAGGTTGTCGGGCTTTTCCACCTCGGGCACGCCTAGAACATCCCGATAGAAGGCGCGCGCCTTGTCCTCGCCGCCGGCCGGCATCGCAAGCTGCACATGATGGATCGCCTTCAGCATCGCGCCTCCCGTTTCGTCCCTAGCCCAGAACCGTCGTCACCGCCTTCTTCGTCGCCGCCACGATCTGGTCGGCCTCCTCGCGCGTCAGGCAGAGCGGCGGGGCATAGCCCAGAATATCGCCCTCCGGCATGGCGCGGGCGATGACGCCTTCGGAAATCAGCGCGGCCGCAAGGTTGGGGCCGACCTTTTCCGACGGATCGTAGAAGGTGCGGCTTTCGCGATCCTTGACGAATTCAACGGCCAGCAGCATGCCCTCGCCGCGAATATCGCCAACATGGGGGTGATCGGAGAGCGCATCCTTCATGGCGGCGCGCAGATAGGCGCCGGTTTCGCCGGCGTTTTTCACAAGACCCAGTTCGTCGATAAGCTTCAGATTGGCAACGCCGGCGGCAGCGCCGATCGGATGGGCGGAATAGGTCCATCCATGGCCGATCGGGCCGTTTTCATCCGTGCCCTGTTCCAGCACCTTCCACACCTTGTCGGAAACGATGGTGCCGGAGAGCGGCGCATAGGCGGATGTCAGCCCCTTGGCGATGGTGATCAGGTCGGGCTTCAGGCCGTAATGTTCGGAGCCGAACATCGAACCGAGCCGCCCGAAGCCGGTGACCACCTCATCGGCGATCAGCAGGATGTCGTGCTTTTCCAGCACCGCCGAAATCGCCTTCCAGTAACCTTCCGGCGGCGGCACGATGCCGCCGGTGCCCAGCACCGGCTCGCCGATAAAGGCCGCGATCGTATCCGCGCCCTCGCGCTCGATCCGCATTTCGAGTTCCGCCACACAATGGGCGACAAAATCGGCCTCGCTCATGGCGAGATCCTTTCGGCGGTAGTAATAGGGCGCGGTGGTGTGAAACACCCGCTCCAGCGGCAGGTCGAATTTGCGCTGGAAGCCGGCAAGGCCGGTGAGTGACCCGGTCATCAGCCCGGAGCCGTGATAGCCCCGCCAGCGCGAGATGATCTTCTTCTTTTCCGGCCGGCCGAGAATGTTGTTATAGTACCAGACGAGCTTGATATTGGTCTCGTTCGCATCAGACCCCGAGAGGCCGAAATAGACCTTGGACATGTGATCAGGCGCGCGGTCGATCACCATCTTCGCCAGATTGATCGAAGCCTCCGTGCCGTGGCCGGCATAGGCGTGGTAATAGGCAAGTTCCTTCGCCTGGTCTGCAATCGCTTCGATGATGCTTTCCTGCCCGTAACCGACATTGACGCAATAGAGCCCGCCAAAGCCATCCAGCAGCTTCTTCCCGTCGCGATCCTCGATGAACACGCCCTTGGCCGTCTTCACGATCCGGCTCGGGCTTTCGCCGCGCGCATGCTGGGCGAGATGGGTCGAGGGATGGAAGAAATTCTCGCGATCGAAACGGTCGAGCTGGTCGTTGGTAAGCATCGTGTCCTCGTGCTGTGAAAGGGCTTGCGCGCCGTATTGAAACCGTGTTGTATACAACATCGAGAGAGAATGCAAAGCGGAACGTTCCGAGGCTGAGAGGCGCGCCTCGTTCACCTCCCATTCTGCGCCATCCTCGGGCTTGACCCGAGGATCCATAGCGGCCCCTGCCACGGGCGTTGCATGGCCAATAGGCTGAGCGTGGTGGAGAAAGGCGAGCCCCGCACGCGTGTTCCGCGTGGAAAATCACATGGATCCTCGGGTCAAGCCCGAGGATGACCCGGAGAGATACGGGGTAACCTGAGAAGGTGGCCCAAGCCCTTGGCGCAACGCTGGAACAGCGTTGTGCACAACAAAACGAGGAAAGCCATGGCGGCGACGGAACTGCCCTTTTCGAAATCGGAATATGACCGCCGGCTGGCCCTGACACGCAAGGCGATGGAGGCCTATGGGCTGGATGCGCTGGTGGTGACTTCGCCCGCCGGCATGAACTGGCTGACCGGCTATGACGGCTGGTCCTTCTATGTCGATCAGGCCGTGATCGTCACCGGCGAGGGCATGCCCTATTGGTGGGGCCGGCTGATGGACGCCAATGGCGCGCGCCGCACCGCCTTTCTCGATGAGGATCATATCCTCTGGTACGCCGACCGCTATATCCAGGCGGACGGCATCCATCCGATGGACGATCTGGCCGAGAAGCTTGCGGGGCTGGCGCTCGACAAGGCCCGCATCGGCGTGGAGATGAATGCCTATTACTATTCCGCAGCCGGCCACGCCGCGCTGGTGAAGGGCCTGCCGGGGGCAACGATCAAGGACGGTTCGGGCCTCGTCGACTGGCAGCGCGTGGTGAAGTCGGAGGAGGAAATCGCCTTCATGCGCAAGGCGGCGCAAATCTCCGATCGGGTGATGGGTCATGCGATGGAGATCGCGGAGCCCGGCATGAAGAAAAACCATTTCGTCGGCGAACTGATGAAGACCGCGATCACCGGCGTTGACGATATCTGGGGCGATTACCCGGCGATCATGCCGCTGCTGCCGTCCGGCCCTGACGCCTCCGCGCCGCATCTCACCTGGAGCGGCGACGAATTCAGGACCGGCGAGGCCACCTTCATCGAGCAGGCCGGCTGTTATCGCCGCTACCACGCGCCGCTCAGCCGTACCGTGTTCTTCGGCAAGCCGCCGCAATACATGACCGACGCCGCGGCAGCGCTGGTGGATGGCCTCAATGCCGGCATTGAGGCGGCGCGGGCCGGCAACCGGGCGGGCGATATCGCGGCAGCCCTTGAAAAGGAGCTCTGGAAGGTCGGTATCGAGCGGCCGAACCGCTGCGGCTATGCAACCGGCCTTGCCTATCCACCGGACTGGGGCGAGCATACCGTCAGCATCCGCACCAGTGACGAAACGCTGCTGAAGCCGGGCATGACGCTGCACTTCATGCCGGGGCTCTGGATGGACGACTGGGGGCTGGAAATCACCGAGACCATCCTGATCACCGAAAACGGCCCTGCGGAAGCCCTCTGCAGCGTCGAGCGCAAACTGTTCGTGAAGGATTGACCGTTGAGCGATCTGATTGCCGCCCGCGATATTCTCGCAGACCTTGTCGCCTTTCCCTCGGTTTCTTCGGAAAGCAACCTGCCGCTGATCGCCTATATCGCCGAGCGGCTGTCGGATTGCGGCGCGCGGGTGGAAATCCTGACCGATGCCACCGGGACCAAGGCCAATCTGTTCGCAACCCTCGGCGACGACCGCCCCGGCGGGCTGATGCTGTCGGGCCACACCGATGTCGTGCCCGTGGACGACCAGCTCTGGACCAGCGACCCGTTCACGCTTGCAGAGCGCGACGGCAGGTTCTTCGGCCGCGGCACCTGCGACATGAAAGGCTTCATCGCTGCCTGCCTTGCCAAGCGGGAGACGCTGGCCGAGTTCGCCGAACGCAAGCCGATCCACTTCGCCTTCACCCATGACGAAGAAGTCGGCTGCATTGGCGCGCGGGCGCTGACGGAATGGCTGTCGGAGCGCGAGGTCCGTCCCGCGCTCGCGATCGTCGGCGAGCCGACCATGATGCGGGTGATCGAGGGCCACAAGGGCTGCTGCGAATACACCGTCACCTTCACCGGCCGCTCCGGCCATTCATCCGCGCCGGAGGCCGGGATCAACGCTGTCGAATATGCCGCGCGCTATATCGCCCGGCTGATGGAACTGCGCGAACGGCTGATGGCGCGCGTGCCGGAGGGCTCCCGCTACCAGCCGCCCTATGCGACGCTCAATGTGGGCGCGCTGGAGGGTGGGCTGTCGCACAATGTCATTGCCCCGCGCGCCGTGCTGCGCTGGGAAACCCGGCCGGTGATCGCCGAGGACCTGTCGCTGGTGAAAGACGACATTGCCGCCTATTGCGCCCGCGACCTGCTGCCCGCCATGCGCGCCGTGGCGCCTGAAGCCGATATCGAGACGGAGGTGATCGGCGAGGCGGCGGCGCTGTTTCCAAGAAACGAAAACGCCGCCCGCGACCTCGCCTTCCGGCTCACCGGCGAAGACAGCGCCGATGTCGTCCCCTTCGGCACCGAGGCCGGCTTCTTTCAGGAAATCGGCATGGATGCCGTTGTCTGCGGGCCGGGCTCGATCGACCAGGCTCACAAGCCCGATGAATATCTCAGCGGCGACCAGCTCGGCCAGTGCCTTGCGATGCTCGACCGGCTCGGAAGCGCGTGGCGATGACGAAAGGCGAAAAGACCGGACGCGATCGGCTCGCCCAGATCCACGATATCATCCGCGAGCGGATCATGATGCTCGACTATCCGCCGGGCGAGAAACTCTCGGAGGTGGCGCTGGCGGCGGAATTCGGCGTGTCGCGCACGCCGCTCCGTCGCGTGCTGGCAGGGCTGGAGGATGAGGGTCTGCTGCTCTCCGTCCACGGCGTCGGCACCATCGTCACCGATGTCGACCTCGATGAGCTGGCGCAGGTCTATCGCCTGAGGATGGAGCTGATCGTGCTGATCGCCCAGCTTGACCCCGTCCCGGTCACAGATGAGATCATTGCAGGGTTTCGCGCGCTCCACGAGCGCGCCCTTTCGCTCAGGAAAGCCCCCGCGCCCCGCGATTTCGCGGCACTCGACCGCGATATGTTTCTGGCGCTCAACCAACTTTCGCTGAACCAGCCGCTCCGGGAAACCGGCGAACGCCTCTATTTCCGCACCGCCCGCATCTGGCTGCAGGCGATCACCGCATCGGCGGTGAATCTTGAAAATGAAGCGGAAATCTATTGCCACGAGACCGCCGAAATCCTCGCTGCTGTCGAGGCCGGCCAGATCGACGCACTTTGCCACCTCCGCCGCGCCCATATCGCGATGAGTTTTCAGCGGATGCGGTGATCAGGCTGGCACAAATGCCCTGGGAGACTGTCCGTGTGTCGCGGGTCTAGTCTTTCATGGCTGGCTGACAAATCCGCCCCTGCAGCCTCCCTTCGCTCGACTGCAGCGCGGCCGCGTGTGGCATGGCGGCTTGCTCCCTATATTCTCTCCCGCTGGCGGGAGAGATGCCCTGAAAGGGGCAGTGAGGGTGGTGCGGCGTATCCAATCGTGAGGGCGTTCGAGGGGATGGTCTCCCCCCTCACTGTCGCTTTCGCGACATCTCTCCCCGCCGGGGCGAGAAGATTGGGGGGCTATGCGGTGGGGTCGAGCGCTATTTCCGTGCGCGGGCCGAAAGTTCCACAACAACCCGACTGCACCTGGAAAGCCTCGGCACCCAAGGGCTTGTGGCGGAGTGGGCGCGCGGATCCTGCTCTAACGCTGCCAGCGCCAGGTTCTCGCTGGACCCAACCCACTTATCAAGCCTCCCCGCAGCCCGCCTCTGTCGATCCTGCCGCCGTCAGTTGACGCCAGTCAGGCTTTTGGGTATCAATGTTACGTTATAACATTTAATCACTGAACGTAGTCTTTTCGTTTGGCATTCTCACGCATCGCAAGGACCTTGACCCATGCTGCAAAACAATGACACCCGCCTGCCCGTCACCGTGCTTTCCGGCTTTCTCGGCGCGGGCAAGACCACGCTGCTCAACCACATCCTCAACAATCGCGAAGGGCGGCGGGTTGCCGTCATCGTCAACGATATGAGCGAGGTGAATATCGACGCCGATCTGGTGCGCGAGGGCGGGGCAGACCTGTCGCGCACCGAGGAGACCATGGTCGAGATGACCAATGGCTGCATCTGTTGCACGCTGCGCGACGACCTTCTGACCGAGGTGCGGCGGCTGTCTGAGGAAAAACGCTTCGATTATCTGCTGATCGAGGGAACCGGCATTGCCGAACCGCTACCGGTGGCCGCGACATTTTCGTGGCGCGACGAGCGCGGCGAGAGCCTGTCCGACTTCGCCCGGCTCGACACCATGGTGACCGTCGTCGACGCGGTGAACCTGCTACGCGAATATGGCGGCCATGAATTCCTGAAAAATCGCGGCGAGGTCGCCGGCGAAGGCGACGAGCGCACGCTGGTCGATCTGCATGTCGAGCAGATCGAATTCGCCGATGTCGTGGTCGTCAACAAGGTCTCGGACGTAACGCTCGAGGAACGCGAGAATGTCGTCAAGATCGTAAGGGCGCTGAACGTCGATGCGAAGATCATCGAGACGGATTTCGGCCGCGTCGGCCTCGACGCATTGCTCGACACCCGCCTCTTCAGCGAGGACAAGGCGAGCCAGCACCCGCTCTGGGCCAAGGAGCTCTACGGCTTTGCCGACCACGTGCCGGAGACCGAGGAATACGGCATTTCCAGCTTCGTCTACCGGGCGCGGGCGCCGTTCGATCCGCTGAAGTTCGATGCGTTCACGCGGATGAGTTTTCCCGGCCTGATCCGCGCCAAGGGCCATTTCTGGTTGGCGACGCGGCCGGATTTCGCCGGCGAATTCTCGCTTGCCGGCGCGATCGTGCGCAGCGGCCCGCTGGGCCGCTGGTGGGCCGCCGTGCCCGAGAACCGTTGGCCGGACGCGCCGGACTGCGCCGGATGATCGAGGATTGCTGGGATGCAGCCTATGGCGACCGCCGTCAGGAGATCGTCTTCATCGGCGCGGGCATGGACAAGACGGCGATCCGCGAAGCCCTCGACGACTGCCTGATCGATACCGGGCCAATCTTCAACGAACGCGATTTCGAAGGCCTGACCGACCCCTTTCCCTCATGGACGAGAGGCTGACGGGATCTACCCCCACAGCACCGGTTCGGCCGGATGCATCACCGAGCCTTCGAACCGAATCGCGCTGGCGCGGTCTTCGGCAAGCAGCAACGGGCCATCGAGGTCGACGAAGGCCGCGCCTTCGGCGACCAGCATGGCCGGCGCCATGGCGAGCGAGGTGCCGAGCATGCAGCCGATCATGATCTGGAAGCCCATGGCCTCCGCTTCCTGCTTCAAAAGCAGCGCCTCGGTCAGTCCGCCGGTCTTGTCGATCTTGATGTTGATTGCGTCGTATTTGCCCTTGAGGTCGGCAAGCGAGGGCCGGGCATGGCAGCTTTCATCGGCGCAGACCGGCAACGGGCGCTCGATATGGCGCAGCGCCTGGTCATCGCCGGCCGGCAGCGGTTGCTCCACCAGCGCCACGCCGAGACGCACGAGCGCGGGGGCCAGCGCCTGATAGGCTTCGACGCTCCAGCCCTCATTGGCATCGACGATGATTGTGGAATCGGGCGCGCCGGCGCGTACCGCCTCAATGCGGCCAAGGTCGTCGTCCGTGCCAAGCTTGACCTTCAGAAGCGGACGATGGGCGTTTTCAGCGGCCTGGTTGCGCATCTTCTCCGGTTCGCCAAGCGAGATCGTGTAGGCCGTCGTCAGCGGACCGGGCTTTTTCAAGCCGGCGAGCTGCCACACCGGCTTGCCGCTGCTTTTGGCTTCAAAATCCCAGAAGGCGCAGTCGAGGGCGTTGCGCGCCGCGCCCGGCTTCATCCGGGTCTGCAAGGATTCGCGATCGAGCCCGGCGCGGATTTCGGCTTCCAGCGACAGGATATCGGCAATCACGCCGTCAACCGTCTCACCGTAGCGGGCATAGGGCACGGATTCGCCGCGACCGGTATGCTGGCCATCGGTGAGCGTCACCGTCACCACGCGGATCTCGGTGCGCGAGCCGCGCGAGATGGTAAACGAGCCCGCGACCGGAAACACATCCTCGCGGGCAGAGACATACAGTTCGCTCATAGCGCCGCCAGCGCATCGGCGAGGCGTTCGGCCCCGTGGCGGAACGGATCGACCGTCGGCAGGCCCATGCGCGCCTCGGTCTGCCGGCAATAGTCAAGCGCCTCCTCGTCCAACATGGCGGAGGTATTGAGCGATATCCCGACCACCTTGCAGTCCGGATTGACGATCCGGGCCATCTGCAGCGCCAGATCGCGCACCGCCTCGAGGCTCGGAAGCTGATAATCCGGCAGGCCGCGCATATGCGGCCGGTTGGGCTCGTGGCAGATCACCAGCGCATCCGGCTGGCCGCCATGGATCAGCGCCAGCGTCACGCCGGAATAGGAGGCGTGGAACAGGCTGCCCTGCCCTTCGATCAGGTCCCAGTGGTCGGCATCATTGTCGGGCGAGAGATATTCGATCGAGCCGGCCATGAAATCGGCGATTACCGCGTCGAGCGGCACGCCGCCGCCAGTGATCAGAATACCGGTCTGGCCGGTGGCGCGGAAGGTCGCCTTTATGCCCTTCTCGCGCATCGCCTTTTCCACGCAGAGCGCGGTGTACATCTTGCCGACCGAGCAGTCCGTGCCGACCGCGAGCATGCGCTTGCCGGTCCGCTTCTTGCCGTTGGCGATCGGATATTGCACGGCGGGGATGCGGACATCATGCAGCGTGCGGCCAAGTTCCCTGGCCTTGGCGGCAAGGTCGGCCTCGTTGCGGAGCAGGTTGTGCAGGCCGGAAGCGAGATCGAGACCCGCCTCCATCGCCTCGATCAGCACGCTCTTCCACGCCGGAGAAATCACGCCGCCGCGATTGGCAACGCCGATCACCAGCGTCTTGACGCCCTTGTCCACGGCTTCCGCGATCGACAGATCGGGCAGCTTCATGTCCGCCTTGCAGCCCTCAAGCCGCAACTGGCCGACGGCATATTCCGGACGCCAGTCCTTGATGCCCTGCGCCACCTTGGCGGCCAGCCCATCGGGCGCATCGCCCAGGAACAGAAGATAGGGAGTTTCGATCATGTGCTTGACCACCCGGCTGTGAGAGAGAGTTGCGCGACGATATCGCGACGGGACGGCAACGGTCAAGCTGGAACGACGAAAGTTTGCGCGAATTCGCGCGCGACACGCAGGAATCGCGAATTATGATAGCCTGGAATGTGATTTTGACGGATTTTTGAAACTATGGTGCAATCCTGAAGGAACGCGCGAAGCCGGCCCCGCGCCGAACGGCGCGGGGCCTTGCCTCTCAATCAGCCGCGACCGAAATCGTCGACGATGCGGATGATGTCGTCTTCGCCGAGATAGGAGCCGGTCTGCACCTCGATCAATTCCAGCGTGATCTTGCCGGGATTGTAAAGCCGGTGGACGGCGCCGAGCGGAATGTAGATCGACTGGTTTTCGGTCAGTTGCTTCACGTCCTCGTCCACCGTCACCTCGGCCGTGCCCTTGACGATGATCCAGTGTTCGGCGCGGTGGTGGTGCTTCTGCAGCGACAGCTTCTTGCCGGGCTTGACGAAGATGCGCTTGGCCTGGAAGCGCTCACCCTTGATGATCGAGGTATAGCCGCCCCAGGGCCGGTAGGAGGTCGGGTGCTCCTCGGCCAGCGCCCGGGTTTCCTTCGCGCCCTTCAGCACCTTGACGATATTGCCGACATTCTGGCTGTCTTCGAGCTTGCCGACATAGACGGCATCTTCCGATGCAATCACCGCCATGCCGTCGAGCCCCTGCATGGCGACATGCATGTCACGCGAGATCACCAGCGAGTTCTGTGTGTCGAGCAGCGTCGCATCGCCGGAAACGACATTGCCGCTGCCATCCTGTTCGCCATCCTTCCAGATCGCATCCCAGGAGCCGAGATCCGACCAGGTGAAGGCCGAGGGCACGACGGCGGCCTCGCTGGTCTTTTCCATCACCGCATAGTCGATGGAAATATCGGGGCACTGTGCAAAGGTGTCCTTGTCGAGACGGGTGAAATCGAGCTCGAGATCGCTCTCATCCTTCAGCACCGCCTGCTCCGCGAACTCGAACACCTCGGGGGCGTATTTTTCCAGTTCCCGGATCAGCACCGCGACGGGGAACATGAACATGCCGGAATTCCACGTGTAGTTGCCGGCAGCCAGCATTTCTTCGGCCTTGTTCTGCGCCGGCTTTTCAACGAAGCGGGCAACCTTGCGGGCGCCGGAGGGAAGCTCTTCGCCGGCCTCGATATAGCCGAAGCCGGTGGCGGGCTCGGTCGGCTCGATGCCGAAAGTGACGAGCTTGCCTGATTTGGCGGCTTTCAGGGCGGTATCGATCGCGCCGAAATAATCCGAGCCCGCATCGATCTCGTGGTCCGAGGCCAGCACCTGCATGATTGCGTCATCGCCGAAATTAGCGCGGACCATGGCGGCGGCGGCGGCGACGGCGGGGGCGGTGTTGCGGGCGATCGGCTCAAGAATGATGCCGGAAAGCTCGATATCCAGTTCACGCGCCTGTTCGGCGGCGAGGAAGCGGAAATCCTCATTGGTCAGGATGATCGGCGCTTCGTAGCGGTCGCTGTCCGACACACGTTCCAGCGTCTTCTGGTAAAGCGTCTTCGGGCCGAGAAAACGGATGAACTGCTTCGGCGCGGTGGCGCGCGACAGCGGCCACAGGCGCGTGCCCTTGCCGCCGGCCATGATGACGGGAACGATCTTGCTGCTCATATCGATAAATCTCCTAATGTAATGAATCTTTTGAATAAGGGTCTGTTTAACGGGCCTTGAAACCTTCGATCAGGGCAAGGCCCTGTTTCAGAAGTTCGCGCGCCTCACCGGCGCTCGCCGCCTCCACGTAACAGCGCATTTCAGGCGCATTGCCGGAGGGGCGGATGTGGATGATGCGGCCATCGTCGAGCGTGACCCGCAGGCCGTCGATGTCGCTCTTGTCCGCAACCGTGCCGATCGGCGCAAGGAATTCGGAAAGATTGCCGTCGCTTTCGCGCAGATAGTCCATCAGCGCGGCGCTGCGCGCCTGCTCGAAATTCTTGATCCGGTCGGCATCGGCGACCGGCAGGCTGTAAGCCTTCGCGAGTTCCGAAAGCTTGCGCTTGTCGCGGTGGGCGAGATAGAGCGCGGACAGGACGGGCAGGAAGCAATCGCGCGTCGGCAGCGGCGCAATCGTGTCGCCGGCAGGACGGAAGGGCGAAGCCGTCAGCAGGCCGCCATTGGCCTCGAACCCCATGACGCCGTCCTTGCCTTCGGCAATCGCCTTTTCCATGCCGGCGATGACAAAGGGCGATCCGACTTTTGTCCTGATCACCTCGAAATCGCCGTTCTTTTCGATGCCGGAATTGGACGTGACCGGGGTCACCACCACTTTCGCGCCGAGGAAATTGGCGGTCATCAGGCCGATCAGATCGCCGCGCAGCGGCGTGCCGGTCTCGTCCGCCACCAGCGGGCGGTCGCCGTCGCCATCAGCGGAAATGATGGCATCAAACCCGTGTTCTCCGGCCCAGCCCTTCAGAAGCTCCACCGTTTCCGGGGAAACTGCCTCGGTGTCGACAGGAATAAATTCCTCGGAAAAGCCAAGCGGCGTGACGTCCGCGCCGTAATGCTCGAGCACCGCGATAAACAGGTCGCGCGCCACCGTGGAATGCTGGTAGACGCCGACCTTCATGCCGGAAAGGGCCTCGTCGGGCAGAATGACGGTACAGCGCGCGCCGAAGCCGGCCAGCGCCTCGCTTGCCTCGTCCTCGCCCTCCGCGGATGTCTGCTCGATCGTGCCCTTGAGTTTTTCGGCAAAGCCGGAAATCGCCTGCTCGTCGTCCTTGGTGATCTCACCATCGGGAAGATAGAACTTGATGCCGTTGCGATCGGCCGGAATATGGGAACCGGTGATCATGATCGAGGCGGCCTTCCTCTTCTGGCCGTAAAAGGCGAGAGCGGGCGTCGGCAGCGCCCCGCAATCGACCGGTGTAAAGCCGGCGGCCGCGATCGCGCCCATGCAGTTGGCCGCTATCGCCGGGCTCGACTCGCGATAATCCTGACCCACGAGCACGACATCGCCTTTTTCGGCATAGCCCGCCTTGTGCAGGTGATGACAGAAAGCCGCCGTGTAAAGAGAGGAAGGCTCCCCCAGGAGATCCGTTGACAGGCCGCGAAGGCCGCTCGTCCCGAATTTTACGCTCATTACGACTACTTATCCCAGTTTATTGGACGACGCTTTCCGCCCCGCCGCCAGTCAAAACACTGGAGCGCCCTCGGCCGCTCCGACACTTTTCCGCGCCGCCCCGGGCAAACCGAATGCAACGCAACCCGGGGCAAAAGGCCCTCAAGCTGACGCGGCCGGCGCCCGCGCGGCTCCGGCAATCCCTGCTTAAAGCCTCTCCTTACATTGCCTGCGCGGAGCAAGCATACCCGATCCCGGAATGCCCTCAAGCCCCGGACCGCATTCGCAGGACGGCGCATACCATATTGATACGACAATACCGAAACACCCGGCATAGCCGATAACCGTGGAACGATTTCATTCACTCAGCCGTTCGAAAACATGCCTTCCGCTCCTCAACCAGCCGCTTCTTTGTTGCTTCTTTTTCGAACGCTCGCAATGCCTGTTTGTTCCGCGACCGGATTTCCGTTGCAGAAAAATCGCCCTCGGGCGGAACCGATTGCCAAACCGGGGCGTTTCGATGCGAAGCCGGAAATCCTTGCGTGATTCCGGTACGGTGACTTATAGGTGTGCCCGGGCCGGGGATTGTCTGCCTGAGCGTGAATAAAAGAGCTTGAGCCTGTGGAACATTTGCCATCGGAAATTGTGGAGGCGATCAGGGACGAGGACCGTCTGAAGACGCTTTCGCAATCGATCATGCGCGCGGCGGAAGTCGACGAGAATTTCCTCGCGATCGTCGAAGCTGCGGCAAACCGCTTTTCCTGCCCGGCCGCCTTGATCCTGATTGCCGATTCTGACGAAAATTGGGTTCAGGCCGTCCATGGCATGAAGGTCGATGACGTGCCCACCCGCTCGGGCCTGTTCGTCTACCCGATCGCGCTCAAGAAACAGCGGGCGCTGATCCTCAACAATCCCGAGACCCACAAAGAACTCGCCCGTTCGGTCCCGATGTTCGAGGGCAAGCGGGTGAAGTTTTTCGCCGGCGCCCCTATCCGGGTTCACGGCGTCAATGCCGGGGCGATCTGCATCATCGACGGCGAAAACCACCGCGACACCACCGATGAGGATGCCGAAGCGCTTTGCCGGCTGGCGAACCTTGCCGGCTCGCTTTATGAACTGAAGCACGCCGCGCGCGGCAAGGCTTCCGCCGATATTGCCCTTTCACAATCGGAACGGCGCCATTCGATGGCGTTGCGGGCCGCGAATATCGCGACCTGGAGCTGGGATGGCATCAGCGAGACGGTTGAATGCGACAATGCCCTGCGGGAAATGCTTGCGCTTTCACCCGATGAGCCGGTGACCTGCCGCCGGGTGCTCGGCGCGATCAATGCCGAAATGCGGTTTTCGCTGATGCGCCGGTTCAAGGCGGCGCTCGACCGGGGCGAGGAATATCAATGCGAATTCAAGGTCGATTCCACCGGTAAATGGCTTCTTTCGCTGGGCGGTGCCTATGAAAACGCTCTGCTCGAGGAGCGAAAGGGGCCGGTGTTCGGCGTCGTGGTCGATATCACCACCACCAAGGAAAGCGAACAGAAGACCCGCCTTCTGCTGCGCGAACTCAATCACCGCGTCAAGAACACGCTGGCGATCGTGCAGTCGATTGCAGGCCAGACGCTGCGGCGCTCGCGGACCTCTGCCGAATTCAACATGTCGTTCTCCGGCAGGCTGCAGGCGCTTTCCGCCGCGCACACCCTGCTTTCGGACGAGCAGTGGGGCGCGATCGCGCTCGACCGTCTGCTGCGCTCGCAGATCGCGCCCTACAGCGACAGTTCGGGCCGACAGGTGGATATTCACGGCAGCGCCGTCTATCTCGATCCCGACGAAGCGCTGGCGCTTGGTCTGGTCATCCACGAGCTTGCCAGCAATGCCGCCAAGTTCGGCGCGCTTTCGACCCGGGCCGGCGTTGTGGATATCACCGTCGCCTGCAGGGATGAAGGCGGCAACGCCCATCTGGAACTCGACTGGGTCGAGGTTGGCGGGCCGCGGGTAACCACGCCCGAGCAGCGCGGCTTCGGTTCCGTCCTGATCGAACGCAGTCTCGACAAGGTCATCGGCAGCAAGGTCGATCTGGACTATGCCGAGACCGGGCTCAAGGTCCACATATCGATGCCGATGCGCTACTGCTGAGCGAACGCGAATTCGAATGAACCCACCCGCCCGTTTTCCGGAACGCGGCGGGTTTATTTTTTCGACCGTTTTTTTCGAAAAAAGTTACCGGCGACAGGAACAAGGGCCTCTCGGCTACGTTTTATTGTCGTGAGCAAGGTGAGATAAAAACAAATAATACAACTATTAAATCGCACCTAAATTGGAGCACTACAAGAAGAGAGGAGTATTGACATGCTTCGCAAGATTCTTTCGACCACCGCACTGGTAGCTGTTGTTTCCACGGGTGCAGCCTTTGCCCAGGACACCAACACCACCGAACCCATGAAACAGCCTGAAGCAAGCTCGGGCATGGAAAACGGCGCTTCGCCGATCTTCCCTGATCGTCAGGCTGCCGGCGAAGACGCCAAGAGCTTCTACGGCGCGACCGGCGAGCAGGTTCTCGCAAGTTCGCTGCTTGGCTGGCCGGTTTACGGCATGAGTGCTGAAACCCAGGAACGTGAGCAGGTTGGCGACATCGCTGACATCGTGATGAATACCGACGGTACGGCCAATGCCGCCGTGATCGGCGTCGGCGGCTTCCTCGGCATCGGCGAAAAGGAAGTCGCGATTTCCTTCGATCGTCTGTCCTGGGAGCCCGGTGAAAATGGCGCGTGGCTCAGCATCGACGCCACCCGCGAAGAGCTGGAATCCGCGCCGGAATTCGAATCCGACAATGAGAACCTGATGAAGGTCGGCCGCGCTCCGGCGCCTGAAGGCACCATGGCCGAGGGCTCAAACGATCTTGCCAACTCGGCGGGGACGGCTCTTGACGAAGCCGGCAATGCCACGGGTGAAGCCATGAACGACGTGGCCACCGGTATCGGCACCGCGGCGGATGCCACCGGCAACGCCATGAACGACGTCGCCTCGAATGTCGACAATGCCGGCGATGCGATGCAGAACGACGGCACCATGGCCGAAAATCCGATGCTGGAAGGCATGAGCGAAGTCGACACCGCCTCGATCTCCTATGACGAGTTGGAAGGCGCGCCGGTTCTGGGCGCCGATGGCGACAATGTCGGCGAAATCTCGGACATCATTGTCTACGGCGACAATAACGAGAACGTCTTCGTCGTGGATGTTGGTGGGTTCCTCGGTATCGGCGAAAAGCCGGTCGCCATTGCGGCCGACTCGGCCACGGTCATGAGCGATGGCGACACCTATGTCGTCCAGACCAAGTATGACCGTGCCACGCTCGAAAACCAGCCGGAATATACCGAGCAGAGCCTGAACGACAATCCGGATGCCGTTCTTCTGAACTAATCCCGGTTTACAGTTCCTTGCAGAAAGCCCGTGATCTCGCGATCGCGGGCTTTTTCATGCCGGACGCCAGAGCCTGTCTGTCCCCCGAATGAGCAGCGGCGTGGCAAAACAGGCGTGAATATCGTCGACGGTCCCAGCATCGAAAGCGGCAAGCGCCTCGACATGGCGCGTGGTCTGCAGCATGGCGGCGGCGATCGCCACGGGGCGCACGCCGCATTGCTTCAGGAGCGAAAGCCCCGCGACGATCGACTTGCCCGAGGAGATTACGTCATCGACGAGCGCGACCCGCCTCCCCTCAAGCAGCGGCAGCATGCGCGGATCGATATAGAGCCGCTTCTGCTGGCCGGGCGTGGTGACGGAACTGACCGGAAGCGACAGCGCCTCTTCGTACCAGAACTTGCGCGAATTGCCGAGCGGCACGTAGCGGGAATGGCCGAGCGCCTCGGCGACAGCGGCCGCCAGCGTGAGGCCAAGCGTCGGCAGGCCGATGATGATCTCGGGTTTCAGGGGCGCAAGCCGGGTGGCGAGATCGTCGGCAAGCGCCCGGGTAACCGCAAACGACGCCTGGTTTATGATCAGCGAGGCAAGCCCCTCGCCGCTGTCTCCAAGCGGACGGATCGGCAGTAGAAGACGGCGGCCGTCGGCAAGCCGCGCGGTATAGGCAGCGTCATGGGCGGCGTCATGGGCGGCCGTCTGAGCCGGCGCGGGAGGCAGCAATTCCTGCCAGAAATGATGGGGTTGCATGGCGAATGAAATCTCAAGGCTTGGCCAAAAACAGTCTTGCCCTCATCATTAGGCTTCGGTAGCCCTTTGAGGCAAGGGGCGCTGTGCGCCGGTGCGCATTCACCGGCGCGCGATCTCGAAAAGCGGGGTTTTGATGATCCATCTCTACAAGGTCGGAGGGGCGAAGACGCCGATGTCTATCACCGGCACGCCCGCGCCGCTTGAGGACGACGTGATCTGGATCGACATGCTCGATCCGACCGAAGACGATATGCGCCACATCGAGGAGTTGCTCGACGTGGTGCTGCCGACGCGCGAATCGCTGAAAGATATCGAGCCCTCGAGCCGCTACTATACCGAGGGCGACGCCGTCTACATGACCGCCTCTGTGGTCATGAATGTGGACTTCGGCCTCGCCCACCTCACCGATATCGGCTTCATTCTCGCCGAGGGACGGCTGATCACCATCCGCCACGCGGAACCGAAGCCGTTCTTCCTGTTCGCCGCCGACATGAAGCGGCTCGAGGTCGCACCCGGTCAGGGCGCCAAGGTTCTGGCCTATCTGCTCGACACGATCGTGGACCGCACCGCCGAAATCCTGGAACTGGCTGTCGCCAAGATCGACAATATCTCGATTGCCGTGTTCGGCGAAGGCGCGCGCGGACGCAGACGGCCGCCGGCGGAGCTGGAAGAGCGGCTGATCGAGATTTCGACCTATCATCGCCTCGTCAGCAAGACCCGCGACAGCCTGACTACGCTGTCGCGGCTTGCGACCTATGTGCAGACGCTGCGCCGGGTGCGCGACGACAAGGCAACCAAGGATCTCTGCCGGATCGTCTCTCACGATATCCAGTCGCTCTCTGAGCATGCGGGCTTCGTCGCCTCCAACATAACCTTCCTGCTCGATTCCTCGCTTGGCCTGATCAATCTCGAACAGAACAACATCATGAAACTGTTCTCGGTGGTCTCGGTCGTGTTCGCGCCGCCGATGCTGATTGCCGGCATATACGGCATGAACTTCGACAAGATGCCGGAGCTGCACTTTTCGTGGGGTTATCCGGCCGCTCTCGGCCTGATGTTCCTGACCGGGGCGGCGGCGGTCGTCTGGCTGCGCAAGCGCGGCTGGCTGTAGCGCCGAAACACACGCATTTACCGCAATGAAATCAGATATTTGCGGCTCGCGCCATTGATGCCGCCCCTTGTCTTGACTAGCATGGGCGCTAAAACTATGGTGCGCACCACTTGACCGGGCCTTTCCGCCGCTTTATCGCGTGGCCGGAGCCTTCTTGACGGGGACGCGCTCAAGGAGGGATGTCATGGCAGAGAACGGACAGGACGATCTGGAGGCCCGCCGCAAGCGGCTGGAATCCGAACTCGGCTCGCTGCGCAAGGACGAGGTTTCCGAACGGGCAAAGACGGCGGCCTCCGCCAAGGACCGCAAGGAAATGTCGAAGGGCCTGAAGCTTTCGAGCGAGTTCATGGCGGCGATCTTCGTCGGTTTCATGATCGGATATCTGCTTGATCGCTTCGCGGGGACAGGCCCCTGGGGATTGATTGTATTTATTCTCCTCGGATTCTGCGCCGGGGTATTGAATGTACTGCGCTCCGTGGGTTATGTGGCGGAGCCGGAAGACCGTATGAAAAAAGACGGCAAGTAAAGTTTTGGTTGCCGGCGGCTGAAAACGGCCGCAGGCAGGGCAAGAAGAGAGAGACTAGGTGGCAAACGATCCGACCCATCAATTTCAGATCCACAGCATCGTTCCGATCAATGTCGGCGGGCTGGACCTGTCCTTCACCAATGCTTCGCTGTTCATGGTGATTTCCGCCGGGGCCGCTGCCGGGTTCCTTTACCTGGCAACCGCCAAGCGCGGCCTTATTCCCTCGCGCACCCAGTCGATCGCCGAGCTTCTCTATGAATTCGTCGCCTCGATGCTCCGGGAGGGCGCGGGGACGAAGGGCATGGTGTTCTTCCCCTTCGTGCTGACGCTGTTCATGTTCCTGCTGACAGCGAACCTGATCGGCATGTTCCCCTATTTCTTCTCCGTCACCAGTCAGATCGTCGTCACCTTCTCGCTGGCGCTGATGGTGATGTGCGTGGTCGTCGGTTACGGGCTTTACAAGCACGGCCTCCATTTCTTCAAGGTGTTCGTGCCATCCGGGGTTCCGGTGGCGCTGCTGCCGCTGGTGACGCTGATCGAGATCGTTTCGTTTCTCTCGCGTCCCATCAGCCTTTCCGTCCGTCTGTTCGCCAACATGCTGGCAGGCCACATCACGCTGAAGGTTTTTGCCGGCTTCGTGGTCTCGCTGATCTCGATCGGCACGATCGGCACCGGTGGCGCAATCCTGCCGCTCGCCATGACCGTGGCGCTGACGGCGCTGGAATTCCTGGTGGCCTTCCTGCAGGCCTACGTCTTTGCAGTCCTGACCTGCATGTATCTCAACGACGCCGTCAACGCGGGCGAGCACTAGGATAGAAAAGTCGCCGGCTTCGTCTGGACAGGCGGAACCGGCATCGCTATTAAGCCGCAACAACCCAATTCTTCTAAGGAGTTCTCATATGGAAGCGGAAGCAGCAAAGTTCATCGGCGCCGGTATTGCCTGCCTTGGCATGGGTGCAACCTCCATGGGCCTCGGCCGCATCTTCGGTGATTACCTCACCGGCGCGCTGCGCAACCCGTCCGCCGCCGACAGCCAGTTCGGCCGTCTGGTGTTCGGCTTCGCCGTTACCGAAGCGCTCGGCATCTTCTCGCTGCTCGTTGCCCTGCTCCTCCTCTTCGCCGTTTGATTTTTTGAACGGTCCGACTTTCGGTTGCGGGGCCTGGCCTGAGGCCGGCGCCGCACCCCTTGTTGTCGAAGACCTTTGGAGGTGAGCATGTTTGTGACCCCGGCTTTGGCCCAGACGTCGCATGGTGCAGAAGAACAGCACACGGAAACCACGCTGGCCGAGGTGGAACATCACGAACAGCAGGTGTTCCCGCCCTTCGATTTCGCGACCTTCCCGTCGCAGATCCTTTGGCTGGCCATTACGTTCGGTCTCTTCTATCTGGTAATGAAGAAGGTGATCGTTCCCCGCGTCGGCTCCATTCTGGAAGACCGCCACGATCGCATTGCCCAGGACCTCGACGAGGCGGAACGCCTTCGCAGCGAGGCCGATGCCGCGATCAAGGCCTATGAAAAAGAACTCGCCGAAGCCCGCAACGAGGCCCGCAGCATTTCCGCCGCAGCCGCCGACAAGGCGCGCGCCGAGGCTGATGCCGAGCGCGAGCAGCTCGAGGCCGAGCTTGGCAAGAAGCTTGCGGCCGCCAATGAGCGCATCGCCGCAGTTCGCAACGAAGCGCTTCAGGAAGTCGGCGGCATCGCCGAGGAAACAGCCGCTCTGATCGTTACCCAGCTGATCGGCGGCCGGGTCGCCAAGGGCGACATCGAAAGCGCGGTTTCGACCGTCAGGGAGGGCTGAGCCCATGTCTCTCGATGCAACATTCTACGCCTTTGTCGGCCTGATCCTGTTCTTCATCGTCGTTGCCTATTTCAAGGTGCCCGGCATTCTGCTGCGCTCGCTTGATTCGCGCGCCGACGAGATTCGCGACGAGTTGGCGGAAGCCAAGCGCCTGCGCGAGGAAGCCCAGCATGTGCTTGCCGATTATCAGCGCAAGCGCCGCGAGGCCGAGGAAGAGGCCAAGGATATCGTTGCCGCCGCCGAGCGCGACGCAAAGGCGATCAAGGAAGAAGCCCGCCGCAAGACGGAAGAATATGTCGAGCGCCGGACCGCCTTTTCCGAGCAGAAGATCCGTCAGGCCGAGCAGGAAGCCGTTGCCGCAGTGCGTGGCGCGGCCGTCGACGTCGCAGTCGATGCCGCGCGCATCGTTCTGGAAAAGAAGGCGACGCCTGCGGTTCGCTCCAAGCTGTTCTCGCAGTCGGTCGACGCGGTCAAATCCCGCCTGAACTGATCCGGCCGGGTTAAGTGTGAAAGACATTGGCAAGCGTTCCGGCGCTTGCCGTTTTTGTTTCTGGCGTCCGGTTGAACGATGGCAGGACGCCTCGGAAGAGGGCTGCAGACATGGCAAAGCGGATAGACGGCAAGGCGATCGCGGCGGATGTGATCGGGAAGGTCACAGCGGCAAGCGCGGCGTTGAAGGCGGAAAAAGGCGTCGTGCCGGGGCTGGCTGTGGTCATCGTCGGCGATGATCCGGCAAGCCACACCTATGTCGCGGCCAAGGGCAGACGCGCCAAGGAATGCGGCTTCCATTCCGTCCAGGTCACGCTTCCGGCGGAAACCAGCCAGGCGGAACTGGAACAGGTCGTTCGCGAACTGAACGAGGATCCCGCAATCCACGGCATTCTGGTGCAACTGCCCCTGCCCGGCCATCTCGACGAATTTCCCGTCATCCAGCTGATCCGTCCCGAAAAGGACGTGGACGGGCTTTCGATCGTCAATGCCGGCAAGCTTGCACTCGGCGACACGCAGACAGGCCTGATCTCGTGCACGCCCGCAGGCGCAATGGTGCTGATCCGCACCGTCCACGGCAACGATCTTTCCGGCCTAAACGCCGTCGTGATCGGCCGGTCCAATCTGTTCGGCAAGCCGATGGGACAATTGCTGCTGCAGGCCAATGCCACGGTCACGATGGCCCATTCGCGCACCGCCGACCTGCCGGAAATCTGCCGCCGCGCCGATATCCTGATCGCGGCCACCGGAAGGGCGGAAATGGTGAAGGCCGATTGGGTGAAGCCCGGCGCGACGGTGATCGATGTCGGCATCACCCGGATCCCGGCGCCGGAGCGCGGCGAGGGCAAGACGCGCCTGATCGGCGATGTCGATTATGCCGCGGTCGAAAAGATCGCCGGCGCCATTACGCCGGTGCCCGGCGGCGTTGGCCCGATGACCATCACCATGCTGATGGCCAATACCGTGATCGCCGCCTGCCGCGACAATGGCGTGACTGTACCGGATTTCTGAGGCGGACCACCGGCCGCTGGATTTCTAGCTGAACGCCTTGAACGTCACCAGCGTGAAGGTGTCCTTGACGCCTTCGATGGTCTGCAGGTTGCTGGTGACGAAATGGCCGATATCGGCATCCTTGGCCAGATAGAACTTCGCCAGCAGATCGTAATCGCCGGAGGTCGAATAGATTTCGGAGGTTTCCTCAAGCGTGCGCACCACCAGATCGGCAACGTCATACGCCTGTCCGGGATGACATTTGAACTGAACGAATATCGTCTGCATCGGCTGTTGGGTCCTCTTTGTGCATCATCATGGCATCGCCGCTTCGTGTATAGCACCAGCCAGTGGAAGGAAGCCAGACGGTTCGACCGAGAGATAGATGCGACTTCCTATCCGGCAGCATGACACCCCGATCGAAACAGCACGTTTCCGGCAAGCGTCGTCTGACCAGACACAATCTTCGGACCGGCCATCAGAATTTAGTTTGGCGAATGAAACAGCCGGTCTATATGCATTGTGAGCGTCGACCGCGGCCCTCCAATCACGGGCCGTCATATGAACGAAAAAGGGAATAAGCATCATGACAATCGCAACAGCGCTATCCGACAAACTCAAGAAGGCGGACCTCGCCGAGCCGCGCGCCTATATCGCCGGCGAATGGCGCGACAAGGTCGCAAGCGGCAAGACCTTCGATGTCGTGAACCCGGCGACCGGCGATGTCATCGCCACGCTCCCCGATTGCGGCAAGGAAGAGGTCGAGGAGGCCGTTGCCGCCGCCTATGAGGCACAGAAGGCCTGGGCGAAGAAGACCGGCAAGGAGCGCGCCCAGATCCTGCGCAAGCTCTATGACCTGATGGTCGAGAATGCCGATGACCTCGCCGTGATCCTGACGGCGGAAATGGGAAAGCCGCTTGCCGAGGCGCGCGGCGAAGTGCTTTACGGCGCGGCCTATATCGAGTGGTTTGGCGAAGAAGCCAAGCGCGCCTATGGCGACATCATTCCCGGCCATCAGGCCGACAAGCGGATCATGGTCATCCGCCAGCCGGTGGGCGTCGTCGGTGCGATCACGCCGTGGAACTTCCCGAACGCGATGCTCGCCCGCAAGATGGCCCCGGCGCTTGCCGCCGGCTGCTCGATCGTCTCCAAGCCTGCCCAGCAGACCCCGCTCTCGGCGCTCTCCATGGCGCTGCTCGCCGAGCGCGCCGGCCTGCCCAAGGGCCTGCTGTCGGTCGTCACCTCCACCAGTTCATCCACCGTCGGCAAGGTCTTCAGCGAAGATGACCGGGTGCGCAAGATCACCTTCACCGGCTCCACCGAGGTCGGCCGCATCCTGATGCGCCAGGGGGCAGACCAGATCAAGAAGATGGGCCTGGAGCTCGGCGGCAATGCGCCGTTCATCGTCTTCGACGACGCCGATCTCGATGCCGCGGTCGAAGGCGCGATCGCTTCCAAGTTCCGCAATGCCGGCCAGACCTGCGTCTGCGCCAACCGGCTTTACGTGCAGGCCGGCGTCTATGACGCATTCGCCGAGAAGCTTTCCAAGCGCGTTGCGGGCCTCAAGGTCGGCCCCGGCATGGAAAACGGCGTCGAAATCGGCCCGATGATCGAAAAGGCGGCGGTCGACAAGGTCGAGGACCATATCGCCGATGCCACCGCCAAGGGCGCTTCGGTCAAGCTCGGCGGCAAGCCGCATGAGCGCGGCGGCCTGTTCTTCGAGCCGACGGTGCTGACCGGCGTGACGCCCGACATGAAATGCGCGCGCGAGGAAACCTTCGGTCCGGTGGCGCCGCTGTTCAAGTTCGAGACCGAGGACGATGTCGTCGCCATGGCCAACGACACCGAATTCGGCCTCGCCTCCTATTTCTTCTCGCGCGATGTGGCGAAGATCTTCCGGGTGGCCGAAGCGCTGGAATACGGCATTGTCGGCGTCAATACCGGCCTGATCTCCACCGAGGTCGCCCCGTTCGGCGGCGTCAAACAGTCCGGCCTCGGCCGCGAGGGCTCCAAATACGGCCTCGATGACTACACCGAGCTGAAATATATCTGCCTCGGCGGCATCGCCTGAGGGCGGGCGACGTTGCTGGAGGGTATTACAGCCTGACCTTTTTTACGGACGTCATCCTCGGGCTTGTCCCGAGGATCTAACCACCGCACCACACGAGCGGAGCTGGCGTTTCGCAACGGATTGGATTCAACGCGAATTTTTGCCCGAGACGCTTGTCGTGTCGATACGTGCTTAGATGCTCGGGACAGGCCCGAGCATGACGGCTGAGAGTTGGGCGGGCTTTGTCAACAAACTTGGGGCAACGCTCCCCGTTTCCATTAACCGTCGCCCTTCACACCGGCGTCGCAATCGACCGGATCGCGGCCTCGACCCGCTCACGCTCCGCCAGAAGCCGATCCTCGGCCTCGTCCTGGCCGATACGGACGAAGTGGAACGGCTTGCCGGCCGGCATCTGCGCAAGGCGCGGCAGGTCGGCGGAAATCACCGTGGCGATCTTGGGATACCCGCCGGTCGTCTGCCGTTCCGCCGTCAGCACCGTGGCGATGCCGGAGCCCGGCACCTGGATCGAACCGGCGGGCGTTGCATCGGAAATGATATCGTGTCCGCCGATGGCGCGCAGCAGCGGCCCGTCGAGCAGGCTCGCCATCCGGTCGCGCCGGCTGGAGACGGAAAACGGCTCGGTGAGAAGCAGCGCCCAGGCCCGGGCATCGAAGCGATCGTCCTGCGGCCCGGCGACGATCCGGATCGGCCCTTGCGGATAGTGGAAAATCTCCGTCAGCCTCTGCGGCGGGGCGAGTTCGCTGTCGCCGAGCGGCAGCAGGTCGCCATCGGCGAGCGCCCTGCCCTCAAACCCGCCCATCGCGTTTCTTAAATGGGTGGCGCGCGAACCCAGCAGTTCAGGCACGGCGATACCGCCGGAAAAGGCGATATAGCCCCAGACCGCCCCCCTCATCGGGCCGATCTCCAGCGTTTCGCCCGGCCGCAGCGCATGGCTTTCCCAAAGCGGCATGGCGCGGCCGTTGATCGTCACCTGCGCGGCGCTGCCGGTGACGGCCACCATGCAGGGCGCGCCGACGCGATAGCTGCCGCCGAACTGGGCGAATTCCAGCGCCGCCGCGCCATCCTCATTGCCGACAAGCGCCTGCGCGATCAGAAAGGCTGCCTCGTCCATCGGGCCCGAGGGCGAGACGCCAGCCGCAAGATAGCCGGTGCGCGGGCGTGCCTGCACGGAGACCATGAGCCCGGCCCTGACGACCTCAAGCCTGTTCATACCGCCTCCGGTTCCACAATGGCCTCGCCCGAAGCCGCGCGACGCTCCAGCGCCGCCATGTCGTCGGCACCGATCTCGAAAAACCGGATCATGTCGCCCGCGCGGAAGAAGGAGGGCTCGGCGCGCTCCGGATCGAACAGGCGCAGCGGCGTGCGGCCGATATAGCGCCAGCCACTGGGCCCGGGCAGCGAGTTGATCGCCGCCTGCGCGCCGCCGATGCCAACCGCCCCCGCCGCCACCTTCTGGCGCGGCACCGCGAGACGAGGCGTGTGCAACGCCTCCGGCAGGCCGCCGAGATAGGTGAAGCCGGGCGCGAACCCGATCATGTAGACCCGATAATCGGCAGCAGTGTGGAGCGCGATCAGCTCTTCAGGACTGATATTCTTGATTTCGGCAAGGTCGGCGAGATCGAGCGCGTCGTCGCCCCGATAGCAGACCGGCACCCGGAAATGGCGGCGAGCGGCGTCTCCGTCCCCCGCAAGATGCTCAGCCCGTTCGCGGAGCAGCGGCGTCAGTTGCGCACCGCGAATGCGGGCGGGATCGTAATAGACGAGCAGCGAGCGGTAGGTCGGAACGGTCTCGACAATCCCTTCCACCGGCCGCGCCTTCAAAGCGTCGGCGAGCGCGATCACGCGGGCGTTAACAGCCGCGTCGATCCTGTCGTCCAATTCCACGGTCACGGCCTGATCGCCGGCCGGCTTGATCGTTACCACTGTCCAATGCTCCAAGCGGCGCCCGTTTTTCCGGGCGCATACTCAGGCTATCAGCTTTCAACGGTTTCGCGAAAGGCCTCGATCGTCCGCCGCGCCCCCTCGCCAAGCGATATGACCAGCCAGTCGCCGGCGCGCCGCGCGAAACGCTGTCCGGTCTGCCGGCAATACAACCTATAGAAAACAGGGCGACTCACCATTTCCCGTTTGGGGTCTTGTAACCGACGGAAAATCGCCTTATTGTCATCAAACGTTCATTTTCAATGACTAAATGTCTTAAAACGAACATTTATGTCGTTTCAGGTACAAAGGAGAACGAAGATGAAGAAATTTGGTTTTTTGACGCTTGGCGCACTCACCGGCGCGCTGATCTCGAGCGCTGCCTTCGCCGAGACGATCACCGTTTACACGTCCTACGAAGAAGATGAAGCCGCGGCCTTTCTTGAAAAGGCAAAGGAGGCCATGCCCGATATCGACGTCAATCTTCTGAGGCTCTCCACCGGCGATCTCGCCGCCCGCATCATCGCGGAAAAGGCCAATCCCCAGCATGACGTGCTGTGGGGCTTTGCCGTCACCTCCATGGTCAACCCGCAGATCGAGGAGACGCTGGAAGCCTATGAGCCGAAGGGCATCGATACCGTTCCCGCGCAGTTCCGCGACCCCGACAACAAGTGGTTCGCGGTTACCGGCTACATGGCCGCCTTCTGCGTCAACAATGAACGCCTCGAGGCCGAGGGGCTGGAAATGCCCACCTCGTGGGCCGATCTGACCGACCCGTCCTTTGCCGATGAAGTCGTCATGCCCAACCCGGCAAGCTCGGGCACCGGCTATATCCAGATCGACGCACTGCTGCAGATGATGGGCGAAGACCAGGGCTGGACCTTCCTGGACAAGCTCGACAAGAATGTCGCGCAGTACATCAAGTCCGGCTCCCGCCCCTGCAATGTCGCCTCGATGGGCGAATACACCGTCGGCGCTTCCTACGCCATGCGCGCCATCAAGAACATCGAGGAAGGCTATCCGATCACCATGGTCGTGCCGTCCGAAGGCGCCGGCAACGAGCTGGAAGGCAATGCGCTGGTCGCATCTTCCGAGCACAAGGATGCCGCCAAGCGCTTCCTCGACTGGACGCTCAGCCCGGAAGCGGCAACGGCCTATTACGACTGGAAGACGATCGTGACGGTTCCGGGCGGCGATGTGCCGGAACGCTTCATTTCCGCCGGCCTGCCCGAGGATGTCCCGGCCGCCCTGTTCCCGGTCGACTTCCGCGCGGCGGCTGAAGACCGCACGGAAATCATCAACACCTGGCAGGAGCGCTACGAGCGCTAAGTCCTCCCCGACGACAACGCAGCCGGCGGGCGGTCATGCCCGCCGGCGTTTCCGCCCAACGCATTTCGGCGGAGACAAGCTTCGGCTGACCAATTCAATTTGATTGCTTTTACGTGCGTCCAGGGGAAACGGGTATCGCCCTTCCCCGGCCCGCACGCCCAAACCCGCATCAGGAGAGAACGCGCGATGGACCTTTCGATCCGCAACCTTGTCAAGCGCTTCGACAGGCTGACAGCACTCGACAACGTCACGCTCGATGTCCCGCACGGAAATTTTGTCTGCTTTCTGGGGCCTTCGGGCTGCGGCAAGACCACGCTGCTGCGCGTCATCGCCGGGCTTGAAGACGCGGACGAGGGCACGATCCAGCTCGGCGGCGAGGATCTGACGGCGGTGCCAACGCGGGCGCGCAATTTCGGCGTCGTGTTCCAGTCCTATTCGCTGTTTCCCAATATGAGCGCGGCGCGCAATGTCGGCTATGGCCTCGAATGCCGGCGCTGGGACAAGGCCAAGATCGGCGGCCGCGTCGACGAGATGCTCGACCTCGTGCACCTTGCCGATCACCGCGCCAAACTGCCGGCGCAGATGTCGGGCGGCCAGCAGCAGCGCATCGCGCTGGCGCGCGCACTCGCGCCCGATCCGTCGCTGCTTCTCCTCGATGAACCACTCTCCGCGCTTGATGCCAAGGTGCGCGAGGAACTGCGCGTGGAAATCCGCAGCCTCCAGCAGCGCCTGAAGCTGACCACGATCATGGTCACCCACGATCAGGAAGAGGCGCTGGCGATGGCGGATGTCGTCGTGGTCATGAACAAGGGACGCATCGAACAGATCGGCTCCCCGCGCGAACTCTATGCCGAGCCGAAAACCGCCTTCGTCGCCGATTTCATCGGCCGCATGAACATATTGCGGCTGGATGAGAACGCGCGCATGCAGCCGAGCTTCGGCGGCGTGGCGCTTCACCTGGCGGATAGTGCTCACACGGCGGACCATATAACGGCCCTCGGCGTGCGCCCGGAAATGATCTCCCTGACCGACACGGACGCCGCCGGCGACAACACGCTTCCCGCAACCGTCTCCGGCGTCACCTATCTCGGCAATATCACCCGCGTCGAGGTGGTGACGGATGCCGAGCCCAAGGCGCCAATCAGCGTCGAGTTGCACGGCGCGAGCGCGGTTCCGAAAGTGGGCGAGCGCCTCGGCATCGTCATCCCGGCCGAAGCCCTGAGGGTGCTTGCATGAGCAACGCCGCACAGACAACAAGCCGCCCTGCCCGCGGCACGGATATCGCCGATCGCGCCAGCGTCTGGGCGATGACGCTGTTCGTCGCCGCCCTCCTGATCATCTTCCTGCTGCTGCCGCTGCTCGGCATCCTGATGCGCAGCCTGGAGACCCCCGACGGTCTCGGCTTGGGCAACTTCATTGCCACCTTCTCGACCATGCGGTTCTGGGAGCTTGTCGGCGACAGCATTCTGGTCTCGCTCACCTCCACGGCGATCGTGGTGGTGGTTGCCTATGGCTATGCCTATGCGCTTCAGCGCGCGATCATCCCCGGCAAATGGCTGCTCAGGATCGTGGTTCTGGTGCCGCTGTTCGCGCCGTCGCTGGTGCAGGCGCAGGGCCTGATCCTGCTTCTGGGACGCAACGGGATCCTCAACCGTTATCTCGGCTTTGATCTCGACATTTACGGCTTCTGGGGCGTTGCCATTGCCAACGCGCTCTATGCCTTTCCCTATGCCTTCCTGATCCTGTCGGCCGCGCTCGCCGTGGCGGATGCGCGGATTTATGAGAGCGCCGAGGCGCTCGGCGCCGGGCCGTTGCGGATTTTCCGCGATGTGACGCTGCCCGCCACCCGCTACGGGCTGGCGGCCACGCTGTTCATCGTCTTCATGCTGGCGATCACCGATTTCGGAAATCCGATGGTGATCGGCGGCGATTTCAACGTGCTGGCGACGGAAGTCTATAATCAGGTCATCGGCCAGGCCCAGTTCGGCCTCGGCGCGGTCATCGGCGTGGCGCTGCTGGTGCCCGCCATGTTTGCCAAGCTGATCGAGAAGCGGATGACCGCGCGCCAGCACGCACTGGTCACCGAACAGTCCCGCCCCCTGACGCCAAAACCCTCGGCGCGGCGCGACCTGTTCTTCTCGCTCTATGCCTATGTGGTCGCAGGGCTGATCGTCTCCGTCGTCGCCATCGTCGTGTTCGCAAGCTTCGTGCATCTGTGGCCATACAATATGAGCTTCACGCTGCGCCACTACCGGTTCGACGTGCAGAACGGCACGGATCCGCTCTGGAACAGCGTTTTCGTGGCATTCGCCACCGCCATTGTTGGCATCGTCGTCACGGGGCTCGGCGCCATTGTGGTGCACAAGTTCAAGACGGCGCTGACCGGACCGCTGTCGTTTCTCGCGATCCTGCCGGCCGCCGTGCCCGGCATCGTGCTCGGTCTCGGCTATATCCTGGTGTTCAACGACCCCCACAATCCGCTCAATTTCCTTTACGGCACCTTTGCGCTGATCGTCATTCTCGAGGTCTATTACAACCATGCCCATGCCTTCCTGATCTCATCGACCAGCCTGAAGCAGATCGGCGCGACGTTTGACGAGGCCTCGACGACGCTGGGCGGCACCTCGATGACGACCTTGCGCAAGGTCACGCTGCCGCTGGTGTGGCCGACCCTTCTGGGCGTAGGCGTGTTCTATTTCATGCGCTCCATGGTCTCGCTTTCGGCGGTGATCTTTCTCGTCACTCCCTCGACCCAGCTTGCCTCCGTTTCGGTGCTGCAATTGTCGGATCGCGGCGCGATCAACCAGGCGGCCGCCTTTTCGGTCTGCATCATGGGGATCGTGGTGCTTTGCCTGATCGTCGTGCGCGTGCTGATGCGGCTCGCCGGCGTCAGAGACGTAAATCTCATAAGATAAGAGCGGAAAACGCCATGACGGCCTCCCCCATCAAGGCCATCCTTTTCGACAAGGATGGCACCCTTCTCGATTACCAGCGCACATGGGCGCCCATCAACCGGGCCGCCGCCGAGCTTGCCGCGAGCGGCGATCCGACGCTTGCCGCGCATCTTCTCAGCGTTGGCGGCATGGACGCCGAAAGCGGACTGACATCGTCAAACAGCCTGCTGGCCGCCGGCAATACCGATGAGATCGCCAGAGCCTGGATCGAGGCCGGCGCGCGTTTCAGCGTTGGCGAACTGACCGCCGCGCTCGATACGCTGTTTACCGCCGCAGTCTCCGACGCCGTTCCGGTCACCAATCTGGTCAAGCTGTTTCGCAATCTGCATGAGCGCGGTTTCAAACTCGGCATCGCCAGCAGCGACAGCCAGGCGGCAATCGAAAGTCTTGTGGAGCGCCTTTCGCTGACGCCATGGATCGATTTCATCGCCGGCTATGACAGCGGCTACGGCGTCAAACCGGAACCCGGCATGCTGCTGGCGTTTTGCGCGGCGATGGGCCTTTCCCCCGCGCAGACCGCGGTCGTCGGCGACAACCCCCATGACATGAACATGGCGATATCTGGCGGGGCGGGCCTCAAGGTCGGCGTCTTGACGGGAACGGGAACGCGCGACGTGTTGCAGCCTCTCTGCGATGTCTGCCTTCCGGGGATCCAGACGCTCGCCACGGAAGTATTCGAAAACACATCGGCCTCGAGGACATGAAACGGACAGCGGAAAAGCGGCCGGCGGGGCGCTTCCGCCGCGCTTCAGCAAACGATCTCGACGTCGTTTTCATCCAGAAGACGACGGATATCGCCCTCCGGCATGGTGTCGGTAACAAGCGTGTTCACATCGGCGATCGACCCCAGCCGCACCATGGCCCGCTTGCCGAATTTGCTGCTGTCGACGGCCACGAGCGTGCGGCGCGATTGCGCCATCGCCGCCGTCGCCACCACGCTTTCGGCATGGTCGTCGTCGCAGAGGTCGCCGTCATTGTCGATGCCGCTCACCGAGATGATCGCACTGTCGAACTTGAAGTTGCGGATGAATTCGGGCGTTTCTTCCTGAAAGATGCCGCCATGGATGGGCCGCACGAAACCGCCGGGGACGGCGAGCGTGAAATTGGTGTTCTCGTTCAGGATCGTCGCCACCCTGAGGCTGTAGGTCAGAACCCTGAGATGGTTGCGGCGCGACAGCGCGCGCGCGATCGCCTCGCAGGTGGTGCCGGAATCGATGAAGATCGACGCGCCATCGGGCACAAGATCGGCGACAAGCTCGCCGATGCGCTGCTTCTGCTCCGCATTGTCAACGCGACGACGGCGGTAGACGGTTTCCTCCAGCGGGCCGACAAGAACCGCGCCGCCATGAAGACGGCGCACGCGGCCCGCCTTTTCAAGCGCAAGAATGTCGCGCCGGGCCGTCTGCGTGGTCACTGTGAAGAAATCGGAAATCTCCTCAACCGAGATATAGAAGTTCTTCTCCATCAATCGCAGTATCGACGACTGACGGCTTTCCTTCTTTCTTTCTTCTCCGTTGCTTTCCACGTCCACACCACCTCCAGCACCATTTCCGATTCTGTGCCCCCTTTTTGAAACACCGAGGGCGTGTACGCAAGGAATCTATAAAAATGTTGTAAATATGACATATACGGGGGTTATATGTCGCTTTCGAAACATGTTAACCTGACGACGCAAATCGAAATTTCATAGCGTTCCGATTACGAAAGGAATACCCGATGAATGGTATCATTCAGCGGCTGGGAAGCCGCGCGCATATTTCAGGCAAGATGCTCGGCCTTCTGAGCGGCGTTTCGCTGCTGGCCGTCAGCGCGGTTCCGGCTCAGGCCGAAGACAATGCGCTGCGCATCATCTCCCTGAACACCTGGGGGGCATCGACGCTCATTCCCGAAGCCGCCGACCTTCTTTCGTCGGGCAATTACGATTTCATCACGATCCAGGAATACCGCAACAGCTACGGCGTCGACATCCAGAAGAAGATGGCCGACCTTGGCGCCGGCGATTATTCGCTGCACGAGAAGGGCGACACCGGCCTTGCATGGCGCGACAAGGACATTATCGATTACAGCAATACCGATGAGCCGGTTCACGTGGTTGTCGGCGGCGAGAACGGCCGCTCGCAGACGATCATCGCGACGGAGCATCTCGACTACCGCGACGATGCCTTTCTCCATCGTAACCGCGAAGCCCATGAGCTGAACGACTGGGCCGCAGGCAAGGCCAGCCCGATTATCATGACCGGCGATTTCAACGCGGGCGACATCTCCGAGCGCGGTCTGCTGGAAGTGGTTCAGCAGGAATTCATGATGAAGCGCGCGCGCGAGACCGGCAATGCGGACCACAAGGCCTGGGCGCTGCAATATGTCGCGCGCAATCATGCCATCGGCTCTGAAAAATACGCCGCCGCCGAAGCCTATATCAACCGCAAGTCCGACACCATGCCGGAAGGCCTGTTCACCGACGAGACCTATCCCGTGGCGGGCAACACGCCCTACACGATGAACCTTCTGAAGAAGCAGTACCAGATCCTGCAGAACCCCGAGGATCGCGAGCGCTTCGCCCCCCACAAGCTGGCCGACGGCAGCACCACATGGCCGAGCGTCGAGGAAGACGACGAGGCCTTCAAATGGCCGTCCTGGGGCCGCACCCAGATCGATCACTTCATCGCATCGCGCCCCTATGCCAAATGGTGGGAACTGACGGACGCCGAAGACGATCGCTATGTCGGCGGCGTTCTTGACCAGGACATCAGCACGACGGACGAGGGTCACGCGCTCTCTGACCATGAGCCGCTCGCCCACGAAATCCGCTGGAAGGGCCCCAATGTCGAGGAGATCGGCGACGACAGCGGCAAGGTCCGCCTGACCTTCGACGCCAACACGCGCGATTCTGCAGAGCGCGCCGGCGAATTCCGGCTGTCCCGCAACAATCATCGCACCGATGTCTATCTTGGCCAGCTTTCCGATGAGGATGGCCGCCCGATCTATGCGCAGGCCCCGGAAGTCACCGAGGACCGCCTCGGCTTCCTGCTCGCCAACGCGGTCTATGACCGTCACGACCCGGAAGCCTTCCAGGAGGAACTTGCCCTCTACGTGCCCGCCGAACAGCAGGCGGTTTACAAGGCCTACCTCGACAAGCTGACGGACACCTCCAATCCGGAATTCTTCCGCAACGTCCTCGATGACTATTTCCAGGCGCATCGCGACGAATTCCCGGGCATCGGCAGCATCAGCGACATGAGCTGGGAGCAATGGGGCGATATCCTCATGAAGTATGTCGATGAGGACCTTGCCTTCGAAACCAAGCCGGAAAACCCGGCCTGGGACGAGCTTGTCGCAACGCTCGGCCTCAACGATCCGGCCGTGCGCGCCGCGCTTTCGGCGAAAACCGGGCTCGACTTCGAAAACGATCCCTTCGCCCCTCTCAAGCTCGCGCTTGACTGCGCGGACGCACAGCATCTTTCGCTTCAGGGCGCCCGCGCGATGTGCGTGGACGATCACGAGCGCTTCCGCGATATCGTCGTCACCGCCGGCAAAACCGTGGCGATCGACGAGAGCGCCGCGCTCGGCTCGACCGACGGCCTGATCACGCTCGACAATGGCGGCATCCGCACCGCTGGACCCGACGATGACTGGGCGCAATGGACCGGCCCGATCACGTCGCTCGACAAGGCCATCCGTTTCGACGGCCGCGGCTGGATCGATGTCTCCCATCCGACGGTTCCGGTAACCGCTCTGAAGACGTTCTCCGGCGAGGGCACGTTTGAAAAGCGCGGCGTGGGCACCCTGCTCCTGACGGCCGACAGCTCCGGTTTTGCCGGCACCACGCTGGTCAACCAGGGCAAGCTCTTGGTGGGCGATGAAAACGGCGTCGGCAAGCTCGGCGGCAGCTTGACCGTCAATGACGGCGCTGTTCTCGGCGGTTCCGGCACGATCGGCTCCGGTGCGGGCTCGCTGGTCGCAATCGCCGCGGGTGGTACGCTTTCGCCGGGCAATTCCATCGGCACGCTCACGATCGACGGCGACCTCGCTTTCGCCTCAGGCTCGATCTTCGCGGTCGAAGTGGATCCGGAAAGCGGCCGCAGCGACGCGGTGACGGTGACCGGCAAGGCCTCGCTGGACGGGACGCTCGCCCATATCGGCTTTGACGGCGTCTACGATCCGCGCTCGACCTACACCATCCTCTCGGCCGGTGCGATCGAGGGCGAGTTCGCAAGCGTCACCTCGGACTTCGCGTTCCTGACGCCCGACTTCATCTACGGGACGAGCGAGATCGGCCTGAAGCTGCAGCGCAACGACCGCGATTTCGCGTCGCTGGCGGCAACCGCCAACCAGGCGGCCGTGGCGGCAAGCGTGGAATCGATCGGCTTTACCGCAGGAAACGCGCTCTATGACGCGATCGTCATGCTGCCGGACGATCCCGATTTCATCCGCAACGGCTTCGATCAGCTTTCCGGCGAGATCCATGCGTCGGTCAAGTCCGCGCTGATCGAAGAAAGCGGCATCGTCCGCGGCGCGGAAGCGGATCGCCTGCGGGCAGCCTTCGGCACGGTCGGCGCATCCTCGGCGCCGGTTCTGGCTTACGGGCCGGACGGGGCGAACCTTGCAGCGCCCGACCAGGCAGACGGCATCGCCGCCTGGGCCAGCGGCTTCGGAGCGTGGAACAAGTTCGAAGGCAACGCCAATGCCGCCGGCCTTGACAGCGCGACGGGCGGCCTGCTTGTCGGCGTCGACATCCCGGTTGCCGAAACCTGGCGCGTCGGCGCGCTCGCCGGCTACAGCCATTCGAGCTTCGACAGCGATGACCGCGCGTCGTCGGGTTCCAGCGACAACTACTCGCTCGGCCTTTATGCCGGTTCGCAATGGGGCGGTCTCGGCTTCCGCTCGGGTCTCGCCTATAGGTGGCACCAGATCGATACCAGCCGTTCGGTGTACATCCCGGGCCTTACGAATGCGCTCGACAGCAACTATGACGCCGGCACCTTCCAGGCGTTCGGAGAACTCGGCTATCAGTTCGATCTCTCCGACGTTCAGCTGGAGCCGTTCGCCAACCTCGCCTATGTCAATCTGGATACGGATGGCTATGGCGAAAGCGGCGGCGCAGCGGCATTGAGCGGCGCAAGCGGCAGCTCCGACACGACCTTCACCACCGTGGGCGTGCGCGTCTCCTCCGACTTCATGCTCGGCCAGACGCGGGCGAAGGCAAGCGGGATGATCGGCTGGAGTCATGCCTTTGGCGACATCACGCCGTCCGTCACGCAGGCCTTTGCGGGCTCCACGCCGTTCGCCATCACCGGCGTCGCCGTTGCCGAGGATGCCGCCGTGGTCGAGGCCGGCCTCGATTTCGACCTGTCGCCCAACACCACGATCGGCGTGTCCTACCAGGGCCAGTTCGGCGACGACGTCAGCTACAACGGCGTCAACGCAAGGCTCCAGGTGAAGTTCTGATCCCGGAAAACAAGATTTGCGGGCGGGAACCATTCCCGCCCGCAAGGCCATAGTGTTAAACGATATGACTGGCAGTGCAGCGCGCCGGCCGTGGCTCTGCCCACGGCCGGCGGGCAATTATCACGGAGGCAGCCTTACTTGGCCTCCTCCAGCGGGACATACAGGTCTCCGCCGTCGCGGAATTTTTCGGCCATCTTCTCCATTCCCTCCTTCTGCGCCTCCGCCCGGATATCGTGGCTGATGCGCATGGAGCAGAATTTCGGCCCGCACATGGAGCAGAAATGCGCGACCTTGTGCGCCTCCTTCGGCAGGGTCTCGTCATGCATCGAGCGCGCCGTTTCCGGGTCGAGCGAGAGGTTGAACTGATCTTCCCAGCGGAATTCGAACCGCGCGCGCGATAGCGCGTCATCACGGATCCGCGCCGCCGGATGCCCCTTGGCGAGATCGGCGGCATGGGCGGCGATCTTGTAGGTGATGACGCCGACCTTCACGTCGTCGCGGTCGGGCAGGCCGAGATGCTCCTTCGGCGTCACGTAGCAGAGCATCGCCGTGCCGAACCAGCCGATCATCGCAGCCCCGATGCCGGACGTGATATGATCGTAGCCCGGCGCGATGTCGGTGGTCAGCGGCCCGAGCGTGTAGAAGGGCGCCTCCACGCAGGTCGCAAGCTGCTTGTCCATATTGGCCTTGATCTTGTGCATCGGCACGTGGCCAGGCCCCTCGATCATCACCTGACAATCCTTCGCCCAGGCGATCTGCGTGAGCTCCCCCAGCGTCTCCAGCTCGGCGAACTGAGCCTCGTCGTTGGCATCGGCGATGGAACCGGGCCGCAACCCGTCTCCAAGACTGAAGCTGACATCATAGGCCCGCGCGATGTCGCAGATCTCATCGAAATGCTCGTAAAGGAAGCTCTCGCGGTGATGATGCAGGCACCATTTGGCCATGATCGAGCCGCCGCGCGATACGATGCCGGTGACACGGTTCACCGTCATCGGGATCATATGCAGCCGCACGCCGGCATGGATGGTGAAATAATCCACCCCCTGCTCTGCCTGTTCGATCAGCGTGTCGCGAAAAACCTCCCATGTCAGGTCCTCGGCGATGCCGCCGACCTTCTCCAGCGCCTGATAAAGCGGCACCGTCCCGATCGGAACCGGCGCGTTGCGGATGATCCAGTCGCGGATATTGTGGATGTTGCGGCCGGTGGAAAGATCCATCACCGTATCGGCGCCCCAGCGGATCGCCCAGACCATCTTTTCCACTTCCTCGGCCATGGAGGAGGTGACGGCCGAGTTGCCAATATTGGCATTGATCTTGACCAGAAAATTCCGGCCGATCGCCATCGGCTCCAGTTCCGGATGATTGATGTTGGCGGGGATGATCGCCCTGCCCTTTGCCACCTCGTCGCGTACGAATTCAGGCGTGATGAAATCGGGGATCTCGGCGCCGAAGGCTTCGCCGTCCCGTTCCATTGCCTGCCTTGCCGCCTGGCGTCCGAGATTTTCGCGGATCGCGACAAATTCCATTTCCGGGGTCACGACACCGGCGCGGGCATAGGCCATTTGGGTAACGACGCGACCATTCTTCGCGCGTTTCGGTGCGTGCCGCACCGGGAATTCCGGCACCAGCCGCTTGCCCTCGGCGAAACCGTTGTCCTCCGGCTTCACATGGCGGCCGTCATATTGCTCGGTGTCGCCGCGCGCGGCGATCCAGGCGTCGCGCAGGCGCGCAAGGCCGCGTTCGATGGCGATTTCGGCTTCCGGGTCGGTATAGGGGCCGGAACTGTCATAGACGGTGACAGGCGGTTCGCCTGCTGTCGGATGCACATCGATCGCGCGCATCGGCACGCGGATATCGGCGTTGAGCGCCCCCTGGTGCCAGACGCGGCGCGAGGCGGGCAGCGGACCCGTGGTGACGGTTGGGAAAAGGTCTTTCATTGGTCGGAGCCTCCAGTGCTCGAAGCGTGGAGACCCAGTTCCCGGTAATGAATGGAGATTGGCCGCGTGAAACACGCCGTAAAAGTCTCTACCGGAGACGCGCAGCCCGAACACCATCCCTACGCCAGTATGAACTGGATCAGGTTCATCGGGTCACTGCGCTGCACGGACCTGTCGGTCCGGCTATCAGAATCTCAGCCCCTTGTCGGGACCCCCCGGGTGAATGCGCCGAGATTGCGGTCCGCGCCGCGCTTTGTCAACCGCCGCGGGGGGGGGGGGGGGGCTCTTTCCGGGCCGCCCCCCCCCCGCCCCACGCTATATCGCGACAATCAGCCGGCTGACGCATTATAAACAAAAAAGCGG